>NZ_JARXYR010000001.1:0-300428 GCF_029893635.1 Variovorax sp. TBS-050B
ACTAGCCATTGGAGACTCCTTGGCGGTGGAAACCTGGTTTCCACGCGTCCTGCGTGGCCGGAATGCGCGCCTTGCTGATGCAGTGCGGCGCCTGGCGGTGTGGAAACCTGGTTTCCACGGACCAGCCGGGGCTGCGGTGGAAACCTGGTTTCCAGGTGGCGGCTCGGCGGTCGCCCTGCCCTGCCCGGCCGCTGCCGCACTGCGGGCCGCGGCTGGAAACCTGGTTTCCACACAGCACGGCGGCCAGGACCGAAGGATCGTTCATGAGGGTCATTGCGCCTCCGCCTTGTCGGCCCAGCTGCTCACCACGGACTGCTCGACGAGGTCCACGAAAGCGTCGTAGGCGTCGGCGGCACGCTTGTAGGTCTTGGCGGCGCCTTCGTACTTCTGCACGTCGTAGACGGTCGCGAACTCCGCGGCCTTGTTGCTGGTGACGCTGGTCTTCGGGATCTCCACCGGCAGCGTGTATTCGCCGTAGGTCGCCTGGATCCACTGGCGCACCGCCGGCGTGGCCGGGTCGCTGGGATCGACGCGGCTGAGCAGCACATGCAGGAAGTCGAAGGCCTTGCCGGCACGCTCGCCGCTCTGCGCGTCGAGGTTGCCGCCGAGGTCGGCGAGCAGCGACCAGAACTGCGCCGACGAGGCGAAGTCCAGCCCGGAAGGCGGGACCGGCACGATGATGCCGTTGGCCGCCCAGAGTCCGTTGATCGTCACGTAGGACAGCGAGGGCGGGGTATCGATGACGATCACGTCGTAGAGATCGCGCACGCTCTCGAGGCCGGCATTGAGCACGTCCCAGAAGCGCGCGCCGGGCTCCTGCATCTGGCGCGCCGGCAGCGCGAACTCCGCGGAGAAGAGGAAGGGCGCTGCGGCCACGAGGTCGAGGCCGTCCCAGTAAGTGGAGCGGATCGCGTAGCGGATGTCGGACTGGCTGCCGTCGCACAGCGGCGCGATGGTCATGTCCTCGCTGATCTCCGCTTCGGGCAGCAGGCCGTGCAGGGTGGTGAGCGAGCCCTGAGGATCGGTGTCGATCGCGAGCACGCGATGGCCGCGCAGGCTCAAGCCCTGCGCGAGCACCATCGCCGTCGTGGTCTTGGCGACCCCGCCCTTGAAGTTGCCGACGGCGATGGTGAAGGCCTTCTTGCCGGCGGGCCGCATCTTGTCGGCGCGGTAGGTGCGGGTCCAGGTGCGCAGTTCCGTCAGCTCGAAGTTGCGCTTGCCGCCCGCCGGGGTGAGGCGCCCGCTCGGCAGATCGTCCTTGGTGATGCGGTAGGCCACATGGGCCTTGTCCACGCCGCACAGCGCAGCGAGCTGCGCGGTAGAGTAGACGGGCGGAATCTTCCTGGCCTCGGGCGCCAGCAGCCGGCCCCGGATCTGCTCGACCATCGAGCCGGCCCGGGTGGCCAGCGCGGCGATCCGCGGCATGTCGATCCGCGCGCGGGGGGGCGACGCGAGCGGGACGGGGAGGGGGGCCGTGGAAACCTGGTTTCCAGCAGTGGCAGGGGTGGGCGACGCCATAGAAAATTGCCTTGTTAGACGGAATCCGGCCATTCTATGAGAATCCGTCGAATGGACAAGAACCACGAAGAATCGTCGCGCAAAGCACCACGCGATTGTGAGAGTCCTTGGGGACCAAGGTGAGAAGGATTGGGATTTCTGGGCGCGCGAGGTGCCGAAGCGCCACTTGGACAGGCCGGCAGGGGCGCGCGACGGCGTGCAACCGGGCCCGCCGGGGGGTGCGGGCGCGCTGCCGGCCGCCCAGCCGTGCCGTGGAAGCGCCGCGCCCCTTATCCACTCACGTCAATTCCCCTCCGTTCGCACATAAAGCGCGCTGGAATCCCCTTCGTTCTCACATTCGATCCCAAAGCTTCTCACACACATTCCCACCGCCGCTCACAGTTCCAGCGCCAAGTACCTGCCACCATTGAAGAAACCTGACCGTCAATTCTTCAATCTCCCAAGTGTTTCTCTTCAATGACTCAAGACGACCCCGCGTGAATCTGTGAATTGACCGTTTCACAAATCCGCTGCATGATGTGAAGCCACAGATCTCCCGAAAGTACCCATGGAAGAGGGCGAAGCTCCGCGACCGCCGCCCAAGCCGCCCGCCGTCTCGGACGAGCAGAGCGTCGCGAAGGCCAACGAGGCCATCGCCATCCGTCCGAAGCGCGGCCGCCTCACGCTGCTGTCGCGGCGCATCTACAACGCGCTGCTCTACCACTCGCAGAAGCAGGGCGTCGACGAGCCGGTCTACAAGCTCGCGCTGAGCGAACTCATCGGCGACGCACGCTTCAATTCGAACAACACCGAGCTGCTCAAGTCCCACCTGCGCGATATGCAGGCCACCACCATCGAATGGTCGACCAGCGGTGCGGGGCTGAAGCGCTGGGTGTCGTCCCAGCTGCTCGGCACGGTGTCGATCGAGGAGCAGGGCAGGGGACGGCCGTGCACCATCACCTGGCGCTATCCGGAGGAGATCCGCGAGCGCCTGGTCAAGCCGCACCAGTACACGCGCGTGCTGCTCGAGATCAGCGCCCAGATGCGCAGCTACCCGGCCGCCGTGCTGTACGAGATCGGCGCGCGCTACCTCACGTCGCCGAGCCGCCTGTCGATGCGCGAGGACGTGCTCTGGTGGGCCGCGGTGCTCACCGGCCGCAGCGACATCACCGAGGTCGACTACCGCTTCCTCAAGCGCGACGTGATCAGCAAGGCCCTGGCCGAGATCGAGGCGCTGTGCGAGGACTTCAGCCTCGAGCTGATCGAGCACAAGCGCGGCCGGCGCATCGAGGAGATCCAGTTCCGGGTGGTGCCGAAGATGCAGCAGCGCCTTGGCGCGGCCGACGACCCGAGCCGCAACGTGTTCGACCTCGAGCTGGTGGCCAAGCTCGTCGCGCTCGGCCTCAAGCAGGAGGAAGCGCAGGATCTGTACGCGACCACCGACGAAGGGCAGCTGCGCGCCACGCTCGACCACGTGGAGCAGCGGCTGCGCAGCCAGGCGCTGCCGTCGCTGAAGTCGCCGGCGGCGTATTTCAAGGACGCGCTCAAGAAGGGCTATGCGGGAGTCAAGGGCGCGCCCGAGCCGGCCGAGGCCGGCAGCGGCCTGCCGTCACCCGCGGGCGGGCGGCCCGCCCCGGCGCTCGACAGCCAGGACCGCATGCACCGCATCCGCGAGCTCTGGGACAACGACCGGATGCAGAAGGCGAGGGCGCTCTACCAGGAGATGCCCGAGGCCATGCAGGCCGAGATGCGCGCGCGCTTCGAGGCCGAGCGGCTGCCGGCGATCGCGGCGCCTATCGCACGCGCCTGGCGCCGCGACGGGCCCGCGAGCCGCATCGCGGCCACCACCTTCCACCGCTGGCTGGCCCAGGCCACCTGGCCCGAGGAGCCCTCCGACCGCGTGCTGCTGGACTTCGCGCTGGCCCAGGGCGTGGCGGGGATGTAGCGCTTCGCCGCCGTCCCGGCGGCGAAAGGTGAGTGCTTGCTCTTCTAGAGGGCCAGGACAGCAGCCACGCCCTCAGGCGTAGGCAGCCTGCGGACCGCCGAGCTGGAAGACGCGCACCACCTGCGACAGGCTGCCGGCCTGTTCCTGCAGCGAAGCCGCCGCGGCGGCCGCCTGCTCGACCAGCGCCGCGTTCTGCTGCGTGACCTGGTCCATCTGCGTGATCGCCTGGTTGATCTGCTCGATGCCCGTGGTCTGCTCCTGGGTGGCGGCGGTGATCTCGCCCATGATGTCGGTCACGCGCTGGACGCTGGTCACGATCTCCTCCATCGTCCGGCCCGCTTCGGCCACCTGCTGGCTGCCGGCCTCCACGTTGCCCACGGAATCGTCGATCAGGGCCTTGATCTCCTTGGCGGCCGCGGCCGAGCGCTGCGCCAGGCTGCGGACCTCCGAGGCCACCACGGCGAAGCCGCGCCCCTGCTCCCCCGCGCGTGCCGCTTCCACGGCCGCGTTCAGCGCCAGGATGTTGGTCTGGAAGGCGATGCCGTCGATCACGCCGATGATGTCGACGATCTTGCGCGACGAGGCATTGATCGAATCCATCGTGCCGACCACCTTGTTCACCACGCTGCCGCCGCGCAGCGCCACTTCCGAGGCCGAGACCGCCAGCTGGTTCGCCTGCCGCGCGTTGTCGGCGTTCTGCTTGACGGTCGAGGTCAGCTCCTCCATCGAGGCGGCCGTCTGTTCCAGCGAGCTGGCCTGCTGCTCGGTGCGCGAGGAGAGGTCCTGGTTGCCCGAGGCGATCTGGCTCGACGCGGTCGCGATGGTGTCGGTGCCGTTGCGCACCTCGCCCACCACCTTGTGCAGGCTGTCGTTCATCGTCTTCAGCGCGGCGAGCAGCTGGCCGACCTCGTCGCGAGAGTCTGCGCTCACTTGTGCGCTCAGGTCGCCCGCCGCGACCTTCTGTGCCAGCGCGACCGCGTCGCGCATCGGATGCACGATGCCGACCGTGAGCCGCCACGCGAACAGCGCGCCGAGCAGCACCGCCACGGCCGACAGCACGACCAGCATCAGCCGCGCGCTGCGGTGGTTCTGCTGGATCTCCTGCGCCATCACGTCGATCCGTGCACGCTGCGCCTCGGCGATCTGCTGCACCGCATCCTTGTAGACGACGAGGGCCGCCTGGTACTGCGTGTCGGCGAGCTTGTTGGCGGCGGCCGGGTCGCCGGCCGCCTTGAGCTTGTTGATGGTCCCGAGGTGCTCGAGCACCAGCTTGCGCGCGTCGGCGACCGCCTGGAACAGCTTGCGCTCCTCGGGCTGGGTGAGCAGCTTGTCCATCTGCTGCTGCACCGGGTTGATCGAGGCCACGCCCTCGCCGAGGTGCTTCTTGAAATAGGCCTCGTTCTCGGGATCGGTGGCCTTGGCCAGGCCGAAGGAATGGACGATGCTGGGCCCGAGCAGGTTGGCCCACTTGTTGGCCAGGCGCTCCTTGACCAGCGCCTCCTCGACCATGGCGGAGGTCGACGCCGCCACCGCGTTGAGCCGCAGGATGCCGATGCCGGCAATGAAGGCCATGAGCAGCAGCATGGCCGCGAAACCGCCGCCGAGGCGGACACCGATCTTGAGATTCCGAAGATTCATCGCTTTGCTTTCAGGAAAGAAGACGCATGGACAGGGGCCCGCAGGGGGCGGGCGTCGCGCGGCCAGGCAACGCAAGGTGCGACATCCGGATATCGGCAGCCGGAACCGAAAACTGAAGTCCTCATCTGCGGATGCCCCGTGCCGCCGTCTCCGGCCGGTGCGCCGGCGTGGCAGGGGCCGGGCAGCGTTCTGCCGTACCATCGCTCGGCGGAGTCCCCCGCGGGCCGCCGACGAGAGCAAAGTCGCGGCCGATCCCGAACCGTCCCATGCCGCTCACCAACCCCCAGGCCCTTCTGGCACGGCTCTCCCGGAGGCAGCGGCGGCTCGCCGGCCTGCTCGTCGCGGCCGATCTGGCGGTGGCGCTGCTGCTGTGGGGGCTGGTCCATTCCGCCCTCGAGTCCTCCAAGCGCTCCTACCACGACCAGGCGCGCACGACCGCCGAAGGCCTGGCGGGCGTGGCGCAGGCGAACATCGGCAGCGAACTGAACCTGGCGGACGCCGTCCTTCGCACCACCGTCGAGGAATTGCAGCGCCTGCAGGCCTCGGGTGCCATGTCGGACGACCTGATCCGCGACCTCCTCGCGCGGCGCCAGAGGCTCATGAAGGGCGCCGAGGCATTCCGCCTGACGGATGCGCGCGGCATGGTGCGCTGGAGCGCGGCCCAGGCGCCGGACGACGCCCTCGACGTCTCCGACCGTGAATACTTCCAGCGTGCCCGCGAGGGCGACCGGAGCGCGTCGGTCACGGCCGGCCCCTTGCGATCGAGGGAGACCGGCAACTGGGTGATGGTGTTCGCGCGGCCGGTCTGGTTCGACGACCAGTTCGGCGGGGTGCTCTACGTGTCCATCCTCGCCGACCGGTTCCAGCAGCTGTTCAGCGGCTACGGCTCCGAGGCGCGCGACGCGATCACGCTGCGCCGCGATGACCTGCGTCTCGTCGCGCGCCATGCGCCCGGCAGTGCCGTACAGGGCGAGGTGGGCGGCGTCGAGGTGTCGAACGAGCTCAGGCAGATGGTGCGCAGCCGCCCGCAGAAGGGTGCCTTCGAGTCGCGCGTCGCGCTGGACGGCGAACTTCGCACGACGGCCTACCGGGCGATCGAGGGATGGCCGTTCACGGTCTATGCGGGCATCAGCCATGGCCGCTTCCTGCAGGCCTGGACGCGGCAGGCCTGGACGGTCTCGCTGCTGGCGGTGCTGTCCTGGTTGCTGGTCGCGGTGGCCACATGGCTGGTGTACCGCGCGAGCCTGCGCCAGACGCAGATCGCGCACGAGCTCGTCGACCAGAGCAAGCGCACCCAGACGCTGCTGCGCATCGCCGGCGACGGCATCCACATCGTCAACCACGAGGGCCGGCTGATCGAGATGAGCGACTCGTTCGCCGAGATGCTCGGCTGGTCGCGCCAGGAGCTGCTGGGCCGGCACGTCTCCACCTGGGATGCCAACCAGGACGAGGCGCGCATCGCCGCCTGGCTGCGGGGCCTGAAGGACGGCAGCCGGCAGCGCGTCGAGGTCCAGCATCGCCGCCGCGACGGCAGCATCATCGACGTCGAACTGCAGATGCGCGCCTCCCTGATCGGCGGCGCACTGCTGGTGTTTTCCTCCGGCAGGGACGTCACCCACGTCAAGCGCCTGCTGCGTGAGCAGAACGCGATGCTCGAGAGCGACCTCGTCGGCATGGCGAAGATCGAGAACCGGACCTTCGCATGGCGCAACGCGGCGTTCGAGCGGCTGTTCGGCTATGAAACCGGCGAGCTGGCCGGCCAGCCGGTCGCCGTCCTTCACGACAGCGAACACGCGCAGGAGGACCTCTGCGGCCGGATCGATGCGCTCCCCGAGGGCCGGCAGTTCCGGACGCAGGCGCTCATGCGCAGGAAGGACGGCGAACCCTTGTGGGTCGACCTCGGTGCGGTGCGGCTGTCCGCCGCGCAGTCGCTGGTGCTGGCGATCGACATCACCGCGGCCAAGGCGGCGCACGAACGGCTGACGCACGCGGCGTTCCATGACGCGCTGACCGGATTGCCCAATCGCCTCCTGCTGGCCGACCGCCTCGACCGCGCCCTGGCCGGCGCGCGGCGCGATCGGACGCAGGTGGCTGTGTGCTACCTCGACATGGACGGCTTCAAGCGCATCAACGACACCTACGGCCACGAGGCGGGCGACAAGGCACTGAAGGTGGTGGCCGACCGGCTGCTGACCAACCTGCGACCCGGCGACACCGCGGCCCGCATCGGCGGCGACGAGTTCGTGCTCGTACTGACCTCCTGGGCCGGCGACGAATGGCGCCAGGTGGTGGAACGCGTGCTCCGCGCACTGGAGCGCCCGGCCGAACTTTCCGACCATGTCGCGGTCCGTCTCGGCGCCACCGTCGGGGTCGTGCTCGCCACGCCTGAGGACGAGGCTGCCCAGCTGCTCGATCGCGCCGACCAGGCGATGCTCAAAGGCAAGCGGACGCGCAAGGGCGAGGCGTTCCTCGCCTGAGCTCAGACGCTCAGCTTGCGGTGCTCGGCCATGTCGGTCGGCGGTTCGCCCGTGACCGCGGCCTTGGCCATCTTGTAGAGCTGCACCATCTTGCTGTGGTCCACGTCCCAGTACTCGGCCTCGAGCACCCGCACGGCGAGCAGCCCCAGGTTCGGATCCGTCGGCCCGGCCGGGAACCAGGCCTTGGCGGCCGTGTTGAAGAGCGCCTCCTTGCGGACCTGGTCGTCGTCGAGCCGGGCCTCGCCGGAGATCGACACGTAGCTGTCCGCATCGGTGTTGGCATAGGCCAGGTTCACCACCGGATCGCCCGCGACATGGCGCGCGATGTCGCCGTCCTTCGGCACGAAGAAGTACAGCGTCGCGACCGTCTCGACCTCGCGGTTCTGCGTCGTCAGCGGGTGGCTGTGCAGCTGGCCGTCGGCATGGCGGTGCGTGAGCATGCCGTAGCGCGTGTCCTTGATCAGCTCCCAGAGCTTGCGGTGCTCGGCGGTGGTGGCGGCGGTCGTCGGTGTGGGCATGGGGTCACTCCTGATGTCTGGGGAATGAACCGACCCTAAGCGTGCGCACGCGGCGGATTTGAGGACAGACGGCGCACGGCCGTGTGGTCTTGCGCCGACAGGCCGTGCGGTGTTCAGCGATCGCCGCCGGCGCCTTCGGCTCAGCCGCGCGTGAACTTCAGATGGACCACGCCCGGTGCCGGCGTCGCCTTCGCCAGCGTGAGGCCGCGCAGGGCATCGGCATGGTCGAACAGGCGTTCGCCGGCGCCGAGCAGCACGGGCGCCAGATGAAGCTGCATCTCGTCGACCAGGCCGGCGCGCAGGTACTGCCGCGCGGCCTGCGCGCCGCCGGCCAGCGCCACGTCCTTGCCGTCGGCGGCGCGCCGGGCCTGGGCGAGCGCATGCTCGATGCCTTCCGTGACGAAGACGAAGCGCGTGCCGCCTTCCATCACCAGCGGTTCGCGCGCGTGATGCGTGAGCACGAACACCGGATGGTGGAACGGCGGATTCGAACCCCACCAGCCATTCCAGGGCGAGGCCGTATTCCACGGGCCCGGGCCGCCGCCGAACATGTTGCGGCCCATGATGGTCGCGCCGATGTGGCTCAGCTCTTCCTCCATCACCGGCGTGCTCTCGTTCACCACGCCGCCCTCGAGGCCATGCGGGCGCCGCCACGCCTCGAGCGGAAACACCCACTCGTGCAGCCGTTCGCCGCCGACGCCGAGCGGTTGCTCGAGACTCTGGTCGGGGCCTGCGACGAAGCCGTCGAGCGACATCGAGATCCTGAAACGAAGCTTGGACATGCGGTCTCCTTCGCGGACAAAGGCGGCCAGTCTACGGACAGCAGTCGGGTGCGGCAATGACCAGATGCGGTTGCGCCTGTCAGGCACGGAGAGAGCGGCGTCTCAGCGATCGTTCCGCGGCCGCGCAAGCGCGGCGAGCTTCCGCCTCGCGCTCTGCAGCAGACCCACGCGTTCGCCGGCGAGCCGCGCCTTGGTGTCGCCGGTCGCGATGATCTCGAAGGCGGCAGGGGAGGCGAGCTTCGCGATCAGCGCATCGCCCGGCGCCGGCCGCTCGAGCCGCGCGTGCGGGATCACGTGCACCTGCAGATGCCGCAGCAGCGTCTTCGACAGCTTGCGGCAGGCGGCCGCCATGGCCGCCGCGTCGGGCGTCGACGCGCCGTGCACCACGAGCAGTTCGATGATGTGGTCCTCGTCCTCGCCCAGGATGAAGGCGCGCACTACCGAATCCTTGAACTTCGAACGCAGCATCGCGCGGATCGGCTCGCCCGCGGCGAAGGACTTGAGCGCGATGCTGCGCAGCTCGCGGTAGAAGACGAAGTCGCGGTTTGCGCTCACCGTCGCAGGCTGGTCCGCCGCGGCCTTCAGCCGCGTGAGCATGCCGCTCGCGATGAGGTGCTCGAGCGTGCCCTCGACCTCGTCGGGCGTCAGCTTGGTCTGCCGTACCAGTTCATCGGCCGGGAAAGGATGCTCGGGGGCCGCGTAGACGACCTGCACGATCTTCTGCACGCTCGGGGAAAAGAGAAAGTCTGCGGCGCTCAACGGGAATCGCTTCGTTCGGATGCTCGGAAGGCCTGGATTATCGGCAGGTCCGCGTTGGCGGCAGCCGTCGTTGGGATGACATGCTGGCCTGCCGTGCGATGGAGGCGCCGCGCGGGTTGATCGCGCGAAGGGTCTTAAGCTCCCTTACCGTTAGTGTATTTTCGAACAGCTGATTGCTGGCGGGCGTTGCTGTCCCGCATGCGGACCTCCAGCATCGCGAGCAGTGCACGCAGCGCGGCGCTGTTCTGGCGGTGCTGTGTGTAGGCTGCATAGAGCCAGATGTCGCTGGGCATGAAGTCCTGAAGAACCGGGACCAGGTGCGCGCCTTCCACGTAAGGCTGCGCGAGCAGGTCGGGAACGCATACGGCGCCAATGTCCGCCAGCGCTGCGCCGATCAGCGCACTGGCGTCGTTGGCGTCCATGCGTCCCCGGATGGGCACGTTGTAGGGTTTGCCGCCGACTTCGAATGTGATCTGCGGCGGCCCCGCCGTGACCGAGTATGCGAGCACATCATGCTTTCGCATGTCGTCAGGCTGCACCGGAATGCCGCGCCGGGCCCAGTAACGCGGCGTGGCGCAAAGGGTCAGCCCCATCCGGCGCAGGCGCCGCACGATCAGGTTCTCGTCGCCAATTCGCCCGAACCGCAGGGCGATGTCCACGCCCTCCTCGACCAGATCGATCGTGCGGTTGCTCAGCTTCAGGTCGACCTGCACGTCGGGATGGCATGTGAGGAAGTCGCCCAGCAGGCGCGGAAATGCGGTCTGGACCATCCCGTGGGGCGCCGTGATCACCAGGCGGCCGCTGGGGTGCGAGCCGCGTGCCTGCAGTTCGCTGGTGGTCTGCTCGATCATCTCCATCAAGGGCGCACATCGCGCCTGCAGCAGGCGACCAGCGTCAGTCAGGGAAACCGAACGCGTCGAGCGGTTGAGCAAACGTACATTGAAGCGTGACTCCAGTGTCGCGACGTGCTTGCTCACGCTCGCCTTCGAGATGCCGAGCCTGCCCGCCGCGCGCGAGAAGCTGCCTTGGAAGGCGACTTCCACGAAAGTCCTGAGAAGCTCGAAACCTTCCATCTTCATCCTGTCCATCGCAGCGTGCGGCCTTGTGAATGCGTGCGCTCGGCACTCATCGGGGCGCCGCCGCCGGGCCGTCCTCCCAGCCGCCGCCCAGGGCCATGAAGACCTCGACTTGACAGGCTGCCAACTGCGCGTCCGAAGCGGCCAGGGCGGCCTCGTGGGAGGCCAATGTGCGCTGGGCGTCCAGGACATCGAGCTGACCAAGCTTTCCACTGGCCAGCAGCGCGCGCGCATGTTCGGCCACGGTGAGGCTCTGGTCGCGTGCGGCGGTGAGCGCCGCATGGCGGTCGAGCTCGCGGGCGTAGGCGTCCAGCGCGGTTTCGGCCTCTCGCAACGCAGTCAGCACGGTGCCCTCGAATCGCGCGACAGCCCCGCGAGCCGTTGCTTCGGCCTGGGTGATCCGCGCGTGCGCGGCCCCGGTGTTGGGAAAGGACCAGCTGATCAGCGGCCCGAGGCTGTAGCTGAAGGTCTCGCGATTGGCGAATCGGGCTAGAAAGCCGGCCGATCCCGATGACAGGCCCAAGCTCACTTTGGGATAGAGATCGGCCGTCGCGACACCGATCCGCGCCGTGGCGGACGCGAGGCTTCGTTCGGCCTGCCGCACGTCGGGCCGCCGGGCGAGCAGTGCGGTGCCGTCGCCGACCGGCAGCAGTCCGGCCACGCGCGGAGGCTGCTCGCAACCGCTGACGGCATCGGGAAAGTCGCGCGGCGCCGCACCCGTGAGCGTGGCGAGCCGGTAGAGCGACTGCCGGCGCCGGGCTTCCAGCGGGGTGATGGCGGCGCGCAGGTTCTCGAGCTGCGCGCGCACACGCGCGGCATCGATGGTGCCGGCCTTGCCCGCGCGCTGCAGCCGCAGCGCAAGCTCAAGTGCTTCCTCCTGCAGGCGCACGGATGCTCGCGCCACGCGCAACTGCCGACCACTGGCGCACAGCGCGGCATATGTCTGTGCCGTTCCGCCGACAACGGCCACGCGCACCAGGTCCACCGCGGCGCGCGCGGCGCCGGTGTCGGCTTCGGCGGCTTCGACGGTACGGCGCAGTTGCCCCAGCAGGTCCAGTTGATAGGACACGGCCACGCCCATGCCGTAGCTGTGCCGGCTCGGCGGCGAACGGTCCTGCTGCAGCACGGACAAGCCCGTGACATGACCGAAGCTCGGGCCGCCATGGAGGGTGATCGATGGCTGTTCGCTTCCGCGGGCCTCCGCTTCGAGCGCCGTTGCACGCTCCAAGGTGGCCAGGGCCTGCCGCAGGTCGGTGTTGTGTTCGAAGGCCCGGGCGATCAGGCCGTCGAGTTCGGGGTCCTCGAAGAGGCGCCACCAGCGCGCGGGCATCTCTGCGTCCGATGTGGCCGCGCCGCCGGAGAGGAAGGGTCCGGTGGACGCAGCCTGCCGGGCGGCGAGCGGAGCCGGGGCGACGTAGTCGGGGCCTGCGGGGCGGTGCGCGCAGCCACCCAGGAGAGCGCACGCGGCGGTCGCTGCCAGCGCGAAGACGAACGGAAGCTTCATGTCCGCGGCGCCTGAACGCGAGCGGCAGCCGTGGCGGCGGAACCTCCCCGGGCACCCAGCACCTCGACGGAGACGGTCTGGCCCACGACCAGGTGAACGTCGGCCGACGGCGGATCCAGCTTCACCCGCACCGGAACGCGCTGCGCCAGCCGCACCCAGTTGAATGTCGGATTCACGGTGGGCAGCAGGTTGGCACCGGTGCTGCGGTCGCGGTCGCCGATGCCCGCGGCGATGCTGTCGACCTCGCCTTCAAGCGAGGGGCCGTTCATGGCGGTCACGCGCACCCGGTCACCCAGGCGGATGCGCGACAGCTTGTTTTCCTCGAAGTAGCCCTCGACGTAGATCGAGTCGGCGGCCACAAGCGCCAGCGCGGGGTGGCCAGCCGTTGCATAGGCGCCCTGGCGCAGATCGAGATTGGTGACGCGTCCCGCCGCGGGCGCGCGCACTTTCGTGCGCTGCACGTTCAGGCGCGCGGTGTCGCGCGCGACCTGCGCCTGGTGCAGCGCCGTTTCGGCGGCGCGCAGCGCGCCCTTGGCCTGCTCGGCGCGCAGGGCGGACTGTTCGCGCGCTTCCTGCGCGACCAGACTCTGCAGTTCGTCGTTCCGGCGGCGCTCGCGCTGTGCCTGGGCCAGCGCGATCCGCTGATTGTCGATGGCGATCTGCTGGGCGGCGACTGCGGCCTCGGCCTGCTGCAGGGCCAGCATGAAGCGGGCTTCGTCGATCGAGAACAGCAGCTCGCCCGCCACGACCGACTGGTTGTCGCGCACCGCCACGGTGGCCACCATGCCGGACACATCGGGCGCCACCTGGACGACATCGGCACGCACCCGGCCGTTGCGGGTCCACGGCGACAGTTCATAGTGGTCCCAGAGTTGCAGGGCGGCCCAGCAGGCGGCCGCAACGACCAGCGCAGTCAGCAGCAGGCGCAAAAGGGAAGGGGCCTGGCGTGAGATCCAGGCGGGAAGACGGACGGATTCAGGTTTCATGGTCGGGGCAGCAGAGCAGCGAACGCGTTCAGACGGAAATGGCAGAGGCCAATCGGATCAAGGCATGGAGCAACAGGACGTACAGGCCCAGATCGAACAGAGGCGGGTGGCATACCCACCGGTAGACGCCGAGCAGCGACAGCAGGCGCCGAACCCACCAGGCGCAAGCCATTGCGCCGCCTGCGAACAGGAGCAGGCTGGGGACGTAGACGCCGAAGAGGCTTGTTTCGATCATGGTTGCAGGTCGGTAGGCGCTGAAGGAAAGAGATCTCTGCGCAGCCCCACCAGCGCCGTGACTGCGGGCTTGCAAGCGGTGCTTGCGAGCGAAAGGACCAGCAGCCTGTCGATCTGCGGCAGCAGCGCTTCGTGTCGTGGCGGAAATCCCTTGGCTCGGGCGAGAAAGCTGCGACGGAGATCGGCCAGCAAGTGGCGCGAGAGCGCGTCGGGCAGCAAGTGCCGATGCCGCTGAAGGACGGAAATGCTGGCGCCGATGCGGAGTTCGCGCAGTGCGAGCCCCGCCGCAGTGCTGCCTTGTGCTCCGGCGGCGCCAGCCGTGCGCGGAACCAGCAGGGCGATGCGGTCCAGCATGCGGCCGGCGGACGCGCCGTACGAGCGCGCGCTTGCGGGCCGGGTCGTCATTTCCGCCAGGTCGCGCCAGGTGGCGCTGCGGATGCGCTGCGCGCTCCATTCGCTGCTCACGCTGCGCACGATGGAAGTCATGCGCCCTGCAATGAGTGCGCCCGCGATGATGGCCAGCTGGCCCTCGAGAAAGCCGACCCAGTCGGCGCTCCCGACGTCGTGCAGCGCCAGCGTGCCGGCCACGCCGAAGAACATGCCCAGTGCCGTGAGGCTGCTGGCGGGACGCGCGAGGTAGCCGCCCACGACCAGGAACAAGGGCGCGATGCACAGCATCAGCATGACGAAGTCTTGCGCCAGCGGCATGACGCCGAGAACGTAGAAAGCCGACACGGGCAGCGACCACAGCAGGGCGACGAGGAACTTGTGCATGCCCGGCACGGGGTCGTCCAGCGTGGCGAAGAAGCTGCAGAAGACCGCCGCCGCCATGGCCATCGAGGAGCCTGAGCGCCACCCGCTGAGAATCCACGCCGCGCATGCGGCGCAGGTGGAAAGCACGACCGTGAAGGCGGAGCGCATCGCCAGGCCTTTGTCCACATGAAGGACGGGCGGGCGTGGCACCGCTCTTCGCCGCAGCGGCAACGCGTGGCCGGCGAGGCCGGCGGCGATGTCGGCGCGCAGCGCCCTGCACCGCCGCCATCCCGCGACCAGCGCATCGAAGTGGACGGCCATGTCGATGTGAAGGGCGCGCACCCAGGACGCGTTCCTCGGGTCCGCGGCATGCGCGTGAAAAGCGATGCGCACGTCGTCCGATGCGCGCGGCGCGTCGGCATCGAGGCAGGCAGCGCTTCGCGTCATGGCGCGGGCGATGTCGTCGGGCACGCTGCCGGTGGCCTCGCGCAGGGCTTCGAGTCGGTCCTCCAGCGCCGACAGCGAAGGCGTCAATGCCGCGAGGCGGTCGAGCAGGTCTCTGACGGCGCCCTGGGTCCAGCGCAGGTTGCCGGTGTCGAAAGGCACGTGCGTGGCCGACAGGCGCAGCTGGGTGATGTCGACCGCAAGCCGCCGCCTGTCCTGCGCCAGCCGTTCGCGGGCCTCCGCGTCGACGCCGGAACCGAGCAGATCGCCCGCCCATCGCCGTACGTCGCCCAGTGCGCGGTCGATCAGCCCGAGCAGGGAGGGCGCCAGGCCGGCTGGCCAGACAATGCTGTGCACAAGGCTGGCGCACACGATGCCGAGCCCGATCTCTTCGGCGCGAGCGATGGCGGTGTCGAACATCGCCGCCGGCGCGTCCACCAGCGGAAAGCCGATCAGTGCGGCGGAGTAGCCTCCCAGCATGAAGGCGTAGGAGCGCGCGCTGCGGTCCAGCAGCGACAGGTAAAGGCACATGCCCACCCAGAGCGCCAGCGCCAGCGACAGCAGCACCGGCGATGCCGACAGCGAAGGCACCAGCACCACGGCGGCCGCGCATCCCAGCACCGTGCCCCCCAGCCGGTAGAGCGACTTCGAGCGCACATGCCCGGCAAGGGGATGGGCCACGATGTACGCGGTCATCATGGACCAGAAGGGCCGGGGCAGCCCGAAGCGGCTGGACAGGTACAGCGCGAGCATGGCCCCCGCAAAGCTCTTGAGGGAGAAGAGCCACTCCTGGCGGGAGAAACAAGGCAGCGCGGTCATGCTGCGCCCCCGGCGATCCGGCCCGCTCCGGCCCCGATCGTGTTGCGAATCATTTGCATGCGTCGATGCTAGAAGCCGGCGGGCAAGACTAAAATTGGAAACTTGGTCAAATGATTTCTTTTTTCGGTCATCCAGCATGACGCGTTCAGGTCGCACATCGTCGGGCGCGAGCCTCGACCTGGACTACGAACCATCGGTGCCCGTCATGGTCCATCGCGTGGATGTCGAGGCGCGCGAGCGGGAGATTCCGGTCCACGCGCACCGGTCGGGGCAGTTGGTCATGGCGCTGCGCGGCGCCGTCTCCTGCAGCGTCCCCGGTGCGCTTTGGATGGTTCCGCCGCAGGCGGGCGTGTGGATTCCGGGCGGGACGCCGCACAGCAATCACGGCACGGCGAACGCCGTGATCTTCTATCTGTTCGTGGCGCCCGATGCTGCGCCGTTGCCTGCCCATTGCTGCACCCTGCGCATCAGCCCGATGCTCAGCGAGATGATTCAGTACCTGGCGGGGCAGCCGCTCTCCTACGACGCCGGCGGGCCGACGGCCCGCCTGGCCCATGTGCTGCTCGACCAGCTCTGTGCGATGCCGACGGAAGAGATCTCTCTGCCCATGCCGCAGGATGCGCGGCTGAGAAAGGTCTCGCGCGCCATGATGCGGGATCCGTCCGACCGCCGTACCCAGGCGGACTGGGCCCGCCAGCTGGGCATGAGCGAGCGGACATTGAACAGGCTTTGCACATCGTTGACCGGGCTGAGCTTCGGACGCTGGCGACGCCAGTTGCACATGCTGGTCGCGCTCCGGGAGCTATCGGGCGGAGCGACCGTCCAGCAGGTCGCCTACGACCTGGGCTACGAGTCGCCGTCGGCCTTCATCACGATGTTCAAGAAGGCCTTTGGCAAGCCGCCTGCCACCTACGTCAACGACCGGCTGCTGGCTGGCGGATGAAGCGTGCCCACCGGCCTCAGCGATAGGGGCGGGCATGGGTCACACCGCCGTCGACCACCAGCGTGGCGCCCATCACGTAGTCGCCCGCGCGCGAGGCCAGGAAAATGGCTGCGCCCGCGATGTCGTCGGATGTGCCGATGCGCCGGGCGGGAATGTGCGCGGACAGCGCCTCTCCGTGGTCGCGGGCGTTGCGGTTCATCTCGGATGGAAATGCCCCCGGTGCAATGGCACTGACTGCGATGTTGTCCTGCGCCAGACGCATCGCCATCCGCCGCGTCAGATGAACCAGGCCCGCCTTGCTCGCGACGTAGGAATAGTTCTCCTGCGGATTGAGCCCGATGCCATCGGTGGACGAGATGTTGATGATCTTTCCCACGCGTGCCTTCGCCGCAGCCCGCAGCGGTCCGGAAAGCGCCTTCGTCAGGAAGAAGGGCGTTTTCAGGTTCAGATCCATCACCTTGTCCCAGCCGCTTTCGGGGAAGGTGTCGAAGTCTTCTCCCCAGGCCGCGCCGGCGTTGTTGACCAGGATGTCCAGCGTCGGCTCGTGCCGGGCGTAGGCCTCGGCCAAGGCCCGGCAGCCGGCCGTCGTGGAGACGTCGTGCGGCAGCGATACGCAATGGCCGGTGCTGGCGAGTTCCTGCGCGGCCCGGTCGCACGCCGCGGCTTTTCGCGCGCTGATGTAGACGCGCGCGCCGCGCTCCAGAAACCCCTCGGCGATCATGCGGCCGATGCCACGCGAGCCGCCGGTGATGAGCGCCGTGCGGCCCCGCAGCGAGAAAAGATCCTCGGCACTCATGGCAAGGCCGCCGCCGTGGTGTTCACGCGCGGGGAGAGGTCCGGGCCGGTCGCTTCGAGACGCGATCGCCGCACATACGCCGTGCCGTCGAGCAATCGCCGCGCGGTGCGCGTGAAGTGCACTTCGCGGACCGTCCATCCGTTCTCGCCCGCGCGCTCGACGTTCGCGAAGATCTTGAGCACCCCGCTCGGATGACCGATGCGGATGCGCGCCGGTCCGGCATGCGTGCCGCGCGCTTCGGCCGGAACCGTCCCCGCAATCTGCGCCGCCACGGAAAGGCAGACCGAGCCGCCGCCGGGGAACGCCTTGTGCATCGCCCCGCCGTTGAGCACCATGCGCGCCACGAAGTCCACCTCCGACGACTGCACCACGCGGTCACCGGCAATGGTTCGATAGTCCTGCGCTTCGCTGATCAGGATCTGGTAGGGCGTCAGAGTTCCCGACGATGGCAGTCCGCAGCGTTCGACGGCCCAGCGCCGCACCTCTTCGGCCATCTCGTAGATGTCGGGGCCGAGCTGTCCGGGAAGCTCCGTGCCGGTGATGCCTAGATCGACCGCGCGGATGAACACGCACGCCGTGCCGACATCGACCACCGAGACCGGGATCGAACGGCCGAGCTTCGAGACGCGGACCCAATCGCGCGCCTGCCCCGTGGGCAACAGCTTGCCGGTGGTCGAGCCGCTGGTGTCCGAGTAATCCAGCGCGACCTCTGCGCCGGTGCCGGGCACGCCATCCACTTCGCTGTCGCCCTCGACGCGCGGCTCGCCATCGGCGCACTGCACGGCCATCCGGAGGATCCTTCCCGTGTTGGTGTTGTGCACCCGAACGTGGGGTGACCGGTTCCTGCACGGGAATCAGCTTCTGCTGCAACGCATAGACCCCCGTGGCCGAGGAAATGTTGCCGCAGACGATCTCGTAGCTCACGGTGGGCTGATCGATGCCGATCTGCACGAAGGTGTAGTCGATGTCCGCGTCCGGGCGCGACGGCGGTCCGATGATGGCGCACTTGCTGGTCAGGATGTCGGCGCCGCCGAGGCCATCGATCTGACGCACATCGGGACTGCCGAACAACGCCAGCAGAAACCGCAGGCGCGCCTCGTGATCGGCGGGAACATCCTGCTGCGAGAGAAACACTGCCTTGCTGGTGCCACCACGCATCAGGGTGACCGGGACGCGAACTTGTTCTTTCATCGGCTCAGTATGCATGGCCGTCCGCGAGTGGTCCTTTCAGTATTTCTCGCTTCTCTTTAGCAGGACTGCATGTTCTGCACGCTTTAGCGTGGCTAAAGAATGCCGAACATAAATCCAGTGACCGCGGGCGCACGGGTCCCGATACTTCCTGGCGCTGTGGCGAACTCCACGCGAACAGGAGACACCTTTTGAAGATCATCAAGCGAACGGAATCCCCCTTCCGTGAAACCCCCGGCGGCATGCTGCTTGTCGCGACGAGCGTGGCAGGTCAGCCACCCCAGTTCCCGCCGATCGAATTCGTTCACAACGACCAGACGGTCGAAGCGATCGAACTCGGGCCGACGGGCTCCCTCTACAGCTTCACCATCGTTCATCCCGGCAAGGAAAAGCAGCCCTACGGCCTGGCCATGGTCGACTTCGGGCCCGGCGTGCGTGCCTTCGGGCGGCTGCTGCTCGGCGCGCGAGCGCCAGCCATCGGGAGCCGCCTGCGGGTGGTGCCTTTCGCGCTGCCGGACGGCACGCCCGACTATGCCTTCCAGGAGTGATGCGTCATGAAGCAACCATTGATCACCGGCGTCGGCATCACGGACTTCGGCCGCTTTCCCGAACTGACCGAGGAGGCCATGGCGCAGGCGGCCATTCTTGAAGCCCTGGCCGACGCGGGCACGCAGCTCTCCGAGGTGCAGGCGTTCTACTGCGGCAACGCGCTCGGAGCCATGCTGGCCGGACAACGTGCATTGCGCGCACTGCATGTCGGCGGCGGCGCGGTCTACAACGTGGACAACGCCTGTTCCAGCGGCGCCACGGCGCTGAACCTCGCGCTGCAGGCGCTCAAGGTCGGCCAGTACGACACCGTGCTGGTATTCGGCATGGACCACCTGAGCAGCCTCGGCGGCGGGCCGCTGCAGCTCAGCCAGAACGACTGGAACAACAGGCGCGGCATGATCATGCCCGCCCTGTACGCGATGCGCGCCAGGCGGTACATGCACGACCACGGCCTCACACTGGAGACGCTGGCGGACATCTCCGTCAAGAACCGAAAGCACGGGGCCTTGAATCCCATCGCCAAGTTCGCAAAGCTGGCGAGCCGCGAGGAGGTGCTGGCGTCCCGCCCCGTGGCCGAGCCGCTCACGCTGCTCCAGTGCTGCCCGGCCGTGGTCGACGGGGCGGCAGCCCTCGTGCTCAGCACCAAGCCGTCCAAGGGCGTCGCCAGGCCGGTTCGCGTGCTGGCATCGGTGGTGCAGTCCGGCCTGTTCGAGACCGCGCCGGTCGACATGACCGAGGCGGAGATCACGGCGCGTGCCGCCCGGCTGGCCTATGAGCAGGCGGGCATCGGTCCGCAGGATCTCAGCCTGCTGGAAGTGCACGACGCGTTCACCATTTCCGAACTGCTCTATTACGAGGCCCTGGGTCTCTGCCGCCGTGGCGATGCGGCGAGTCTGCTGCAAAGCGGCGCGACCGCGCTGGGCGGGCGTGTGCCGGTCAACCCGAGTGGCGGCCTTATCGCCAAGGGGCATCCTCCGGGGGCGACGGGCGTCGCACAGGTGGTGGAGGTGTGCGAGCAACTGCAAGGCCGGGCCGGCGCGCGGCAGGTGCAGGGCGCGCGCATCGGCCTCACGCAGGTGACGGGCGGTGGGATCTGGGGCGTGGACCACGCCGCCTGCGCGATCAACATTCTTTCGCTTTGAGCGCTACCAGCATGAACCAGACAACTACAACCGCACCCGCGTCGCTGCAAGGCCTCGTGGCCGTCGTGACCGGCGGCGCCAAGGGCATCGGCTTCGGCATTGCGCGCGAGCTCGCGGAGGCGGGATGCCGCATCGCCCTGTGGGACTTCGACGAAGCCGCCCTGCGGGAGGCCGAGGAAACCCTTTCCAGCGAAGGCGTCGACGTGAAGACCTTCAAGGTCGATGTCAGCGCGGTGGAAGAGGTGGAGGCGGCGGTGGCGCGGCTCCTGGCATCCCACGCGCGCATCGACATCCTGGTCAACAACGCGGGCATCGGCGGCGACAGGCTGGTCTCCAAGATGGATCTCGCGTTCTGGCGCCGGGTGATCGAGGTCAATCTCGACTCCCAGTTCATCTGCGCCAAGGCGGTCCTGCCGCAGATGGCGGAGAACCGGTTCGGACGCATCATCAACATCGGCTCCCGCGCATGGCTGGGCAATCGCGGGCAGGCCGCCTACGCCGCTTCCAAGGGCGCCGTGGTGAGCCTGACACGTTCGCTGGCGCTCGAATACGCGCGCAAGGGCATCACCGTGAACGCCATTGCGCCGGGCATCGTGGAGACGCCGCTGTTCGAGACGCTGACCGACGAGGTCCGGCAGAACCTCCACAAGACCGTGCCGATGGAGCGCATCGGGCAGCCGCAGGACATCGGCCGCGCCGTCCGGTTCTTCGCGGAACCCGGCTCGAGCTACGTCACGGGACAGCTTCTGTACGTCTGCGGCGGGCGCAGCCTCGGCGGGCCGTCGGTCTAGCGACGCAACGCGCTCCATGGACAACCCAACAATGCCGAAGGTCGCATGCTCGCCAATGCCTTGAGCGGTTTGAAAGTGATCGACTTCACCCAGGTGATGGCCGGGCCGACCTGCACGCTATGCCTGGCCGATCTGGGCGCCGACGTGGTGAAGGTCGAAGCGCCCGCGGGCGATCTCTCGCGCGCCCTCTCGCCCTGGCTGCATGGCGAGGGTGTCGCCTTCCTGGCGCTCAACCGCAACAAGCGAAGCATCGTGCTGGACCTCAAGCAGCCGGACCACCAGCAGGCGGCGCGGGCGCTGATCGCGCAGGCCGATGTCCTGGTGGAGAGCTTCCGGCCCGGCGTGATGGCGCGCTTCGGGCTGGACTACGCCGCAGTGTCCGCCGGCAACCCGCGTCTCATCTACTGCTCGGTCTCGGCATACGGCCAGCACGGCGCCAGCAAGGATCTGCCGGGTGTCGACGGCGTGCTGCAAGCCGTGAGCGGCCTGATGAGCGTGACCGGCGCGCGCGATGGAGAGCCGTGCAAGGTCCCGGTGCCGGTGGTCGACCTGATCACGGGGTCGCTGGCGACCATCTCGGTTCTGGCCGCCCTCGCGGACCGGCAACGCACGGGCCTCGGGCAGCACGTCGAAGCCAGCATGTTCGCCAGTGCGATCGCGCTTCAGCACGTGAGTTTCGCGTCCTACTTCGCGGACGGCCAAGTGCCCGGACCGCAAGGACATGCCGCACCGTACTCGACGCCGAACGAGGCCCTGCGCTGTGCCGACGGGTGGATCATGGTGGCGGCCTATCACCCTGCACGGTGGCAGGCCCTGTGCGCGGCCATCGGTGCGCCGGAGCTGGCGTCCGATCCGCGCTTCGCCGACAACAGGCGCCGGTTGCAGCACCGCGAGGCGCTGCTGGGCCTGCTCGAGGCGCGCATGCTTGCGCACCCCCGCGCCTTCTGGCTGCAGAAGTTCTCGGCGGTGGACATCATCTGCGGCCCCATCAACAACTATGCCGAGGTGGCGCAGTCCGCGCCCTTCCTCGAAGCGGCACTCGCAGAGAAGCTGCAGCACCCGGTCGCCGGGCCGCTGACGTTGCCGCGCAGCGTGATCGGCGCGGTCGGCGAGCGGCCCCGTGCGCGCCGGGCGGCCCCGACGCTGGGTCAGCACACCCGCGAGATCCTGGCCGAACTCGGCATGCCACCCGGGAACGTCGACGCCTTGGCCGCCGCCAGCCCTGCCCAGAACTGAAGCTGAAAAACCCATGCCCATCGTCAAGACAATCCACAACGGCGTCGCCGTCGTCACCCTGGACCGGCCCGAAGCCATGAACTCCATCGACCCGGAGTCCAACGAGCAGCTGCTCGAGATCTGGGACGAGGTGTCGAACAGCGAGGAGATCCGGGTGCTCGTCCTCACGGGTGCGGGCGAGCGCGCCTTCTGTACGGGGGCGGACCTCAAGAAGACGATGCCGCCCGCCGACAGCGCAGCCCGGCAGGTCTTCCGCGCCGGCACCCGGCATTTCAACTTCGGCACGCTGCAGACCGACAAGCCCGTCATCGCTGCGATCAACGGCTACGCCCTCGGCGGCGGGCTGGAACTGGCGTTGCTGGCGGACATCCGCATCTGCTCCGAGAACGCCCAGTTCGGCCTGCCGGAGGTGCGGGTCGGCAGCATCCCCGGCGCCGGCGGCACGCAGCGCCTGATCCGCGCGGTGGGCCAGTCGGACGCGATGTGGATGCTTCTGACAGGCGAGCGCATCGACGCCGCAGAAGCGCTGCGGATCGGGCTGGTCAGCAAGGTGGTTCCCTTCGCCGCGTTGCGGGAAACAGCCATCCGCCTCGCGGGCGTGATGGCGGCGAACGCTCCGTTGGCGATGACCGCCGCCAAGCGCCTCGCGATGGACGGAAGGGAACTGCCGCTGGCCGGCGGGCTGGCACTGGAACGCCAGGCCTTCGGGCTGCTCAGGGACAGCGAGGACCGGCTGGAGGGGCGCCGCGCCTTCGCCGAGAAGCGCGCCCCCGTGTTTCGAGGCCGCTGAATGTCGCGCGCGCGTCGACGATTCGGACCCGGCATGAGCTCGCCGTATTCGTCCTGGAGCATTGCATGAAGAAGCGGCCCCTGAAGGTCTGGCTGCATCGGCTTGTGCTCGTCGCTGCCGCAGCGGTCGCTGCATCGGCGGCCGTCGCGCAGCAAACCGGCCGTCCGCCCGCCCGGATCCTGGTGGGCTTCTCGCCCGGCGGAACGCTCGACGTCGTGACGCGTGCGCTTGCGGAGCAGTTGCATGACCCGCTCAGCCGTCCGGTGGTGGTGGAGAACAAGCCCGGCGCCGGCGGGAAGCTCGCGATCGATGCGCTGCGTGCCGCGCCTGCCGATGGCAGTGTGGCCATGCTGTGCCCCGACTTCCTGGTTTCGATCTACCCATTCGTCTTCAACAAGCTTGCCTACGACCCGGAGCGGGACATCCTGCCGGTCTCGACGGTGGTCGAGTTCCCGATGGCACTGGCCGTGCCGTCGTCGTCGCCCGTCCGGACCTTCGGCGAATACGCCCAATGGGTGCGTGCACATCCGGAAAGGGCGAACTTCGGGCATGCCGCATCGGGCGGGCCGACGCATTTCCTCGGATTGCGGATCGCCAGCATCATCGGGACACCGCTGCAGGACATCCCGTTTCAGGGCGCAGCCCCGATGATCGTGAACCTGGCGGGTGCGAACGTCGCCGCAGGCACGTCGACCGTCGGGGACTTCGCGCAGCACCACCACGCCGGCAAGCTGCGCGTGCTGGCGGTCACCTCCGCGCAACGCTCGCCGCTCCTGCCGGAGGTGCCGACCTTCGGCGAGCTCGGCCGGAAAGAGCTCACCGCCGTCGGCGTGCTGTCCATCTGCCTTCCGCCGGGCACGCCTTCGGCGGTCGTCTCCGAATGGAGCAGCGCCGTGCGCAAGGCGGCTGCAAGCGCGCAGTTCGCGGGCAAGGTGCGGACGCTCGGCTTCGTCAACACGGGAAGCTCCCCGGCCGATGCGCGCGCCAGGTTCGGGGAGATGCGCAGGTTCTGGGAGCCGGTGGTCAGAGCCTCGGGATTCAAGGCCGACTAGCGCACGGAACGGATCCAGTCTCGAAACAGCCGCACGGGGGCCGCCGCCGCCTTCATGGGGTCGCAGACGAGGTAATAACCGCGTTCCGTCCTCGCGATGTGGTCCGCCGCAACAACGAGCCGACCGGCGCGCAGATCCTGCTCCACGTAGGCCCGCTGGGCCATCGCGACGCCCAGGCCATCGGCTGCGGCCTGGTAGCACAACGCGGCATTCGCCAGCGTGATGCCGCGCAGATGCGACGGATTCGTCAGCCCGGCGGATTCGAACCAGAGCGGCCAGGCCTGCGGTCGCAGCATGGAGTGCAGCAGGCCGGCCTGCAGCAGATCCTCGGGCGCCCGCACTTGCCCGGCCAGGCCGGGGGCGCAGACGGGCAGCAGCTCGTCGTCGAAGAGGTGGTCCAGTTCGACGTCTGCCCACTCGCCGATGCCGTGGCGGATAGCGCAGTCGGCGCCTTCCAGCCGGACATCGTCGGCGAGGGCGATCGTCGCGATCTCCAGCGCAATGTCCGGATGACGTGCATGGAAGCCCTGCAGGCGAGGAACCAGCCAGCGGATCGCCAGGCTGGGTGTCACCTTGAGGCGAAGCCGTTTCTCGCCCTGGGTGTCGGCCACATCGTCGAGCGCGTCGTGCAGGCGATCGAAAGCATCCGAGACGCGGTGCGCAAGTCGTTCGCCGACCGCCGTGAGCTCGATCTCGCGGCCGGAGCGCTGGAACAGCTGCACGCCGAGCCCGGTCTCGAGCTGCTTGATCTGCTGACTCACGGCGCCCGGCGTGACGTGAAGCAACAGGGCGGCGCGCGTCACCCCTCGCGCCCGGTACACGGCGTCGAACACCCGCAGCGGACTCAGGAGGGCGCGCAGGTTCTGCATGACAGGCGAGGCCGGGCGGACTCAGCGCTGGCCGCGGGGCTCGGCTTCAGCATTTCTGGATGCCGATGGTGCGGTTCAGAAGCTCCTCTTCGTCGCGCAGCGCCGCTGCCGGGCCCGCGTAGGCGGCGATGCCGCGCTCCAGCACGATGACGTTCGTGGAGAAGTCGAGAACCACGTCCACGTGCTGCTCCACGAGGACGCAGCCGACACCGAGCTGCTCGCTCATGCGAACGATGGCGTCCATCAGCTCCTCGCGCACCATCGGGGCCAGGCCCTCCAGCGGCTCGTCGAGCAGCAGGACGCGCGGCTGCCCGACGAGTGCGCGCGCCACGGACAGCATCTGCTGCTCGCCGCCCGACAGCTGCGTGCCGCCGTTTCGCCGCCGCTCCTTGAGCCGGGGAAACAGCGCATAGATCGGCGGCAGGGCCGCGGCGGCCGAGCGCCCCTGCAGGCCCGACAGCAGGTTCTCTTCCACCGTCAGCGAGGGAAAGATGTCGCGGCTCTGCGGCACGTAGCCGAGGCCGGCCCGCGCGCGCGCATGCGTGCTGGCGCCGCCGATGTCGTTGCCGCCGAAGTGGATGCGACCCTGCATCAGATCGGCCAGCCCCATCGCGGTGGCGAGCGTGGTCGTCTTGCCGGCGCCGTTGCGCCCGATCAGCCCGAGGCGCTCGCCTTCGCGCACGCTGAAGCTGAGATGCTCGACGACGGGCACGCCGCCGTAGCCGGTCGTGACATCGTCGAACCGGAGTTCAATGGGGCGTTGAGGCATGGCCATCCCGTCCGAAGTAGATCTGTTTGACTTGGGCGTTGGCGGCGACTTCCCGCGGCGAACCTTCGACCAGCACCGCACCGGCCACGAGGACGATGATGTGGGAGGCGAACCGGAACACCAGGTCCATGTCGTGCTCGATGAGCAGGACGGACAGTTCCTTCGGCAGACGCCCGATGGCGTCCATGATGCGGCCGCCTTCCCCTTGCGGGACGCCCGCGCCGGGCTCGTCCAGCAGCAGCACCCGGGGCTTCATCGCGAGCGCCAGGGCGATCTCCGCAAGTCGCTGTTCGCCGAGCGCCAGCTGTCCCACCACCCGGTTCGCATAGGGATGCAACCCCAGCATGTCGAGCGTCTCGCAGACCTCGTCGCGGACGCGCGCGGAACGCGACGGCGAGGGCCACCACTGCATCGAAGCCCGCAGCCGCTGCAGCACCGCCACCTTCACGTTGTCCGCCACCGTCATCTCCTTGAACAGGCGGCTGATCTGGAACGTGCGAACGATGCCGCTGCGCACGCGTGCGTACTGCGGCAGCTGGACGATCGGACGGCCGTCCAGCCGGATGTCGCCGGATTGCGGGCGCATCGCCCCGCTCAGCAGGTTGACCAGCGTCGTCTTGCCGGCGCCGTTCGGGCCGATCAGCGCCGTTCGGGCACCCTCCGGAAGGGACAGCGTGACGTTCTGCGTGACGGCCAGGCCGCCGAAGGAGTGGCAGAGGTCGTGGGTCTGCAGTCGGGGTGTCATCGGCCGCCTCCATGGCCCGCGAGCCGCCTGGCGTGCGCCGCGGCCCGGTCCAGAAGGCCGATCAGACCTTCGGGCAGGACGATGAGTACGACGATCAGCATCGAACCGATGAAGAACAGCCAGTGGTACGGGTTCAGTGTCGATGCGATGTGGTGGATGCTCATGTACGCGACGGTGCCGAGCACCGCGCCCGCCAGGCGGCGCGTGCCGCCCAGAACGATCATGACGACCACGCCCGCGGACGTCGCGAAATCCAGCATGAAGAGATTGGCCACCTTGCTGGTCTGTGCCGTCAATGCGCCGGCCAGCCCCGCCACGACGCCGCCGACGGTGTAGACGGCCAGCAGGTGCAGGTACACGCGCCCGCCCAGCGCCTGGACGCGTCCGGGGTCCTGCCGTATCGCCCTGGCCGTCAGGCCGAAGGGCGATTCGACCAGATGACGCACGAGGAAGTACACCAGCACCAGGGCGCCCAGGGCGTAGAAGTAGCCGGTGCGGCCCAGGAAGTTGAATTCCCAGACGCCGAACAGGGGCGCGATGTCGAAGCCCGCGAGACCGTCGTCGCCGCCGGTGAGCCATCTGGCCCAGTTGGCGAGCTCGAGCAGCAGCTGGGCCACGGCGATGGTGAGCATGACCAGCGTGAGCTTGGTCGAGCGCAGCATCACGGCGCCGCTCAGCAGCGCGATCGCGCCGCCGCCCAGGCCGCCGAGCAGCAGGCCGACGATCGGATCGGCGGTCAGATACAGCGCGGTCCAGCCCGCGACGTAGGCACCGGCGCCGTACAGCGCGGCCTGGCCGAGGGTCGCGATGCCTGCCTGGCCGAGCACGAGGCTCAGCGACAGTGCAAAGATGGACATCGTCGCCATGTTGGTCAGCAAGCCGAGGTCGTGCGGGAACAGCACGAAGGCCAGCAGCCCCGCTAGCGTCAGCACGATCTCGCCTCGCAACTGCGTCCATGGGCGCAGGCGGGAGGGCACGGCAGCCACCGCGATGGGCGGACTCACCGCGCTCATGCCCGTCTCCCGAACAGCCCCTGCGGCCGGATCAGCAAGACGATGATCATCGTCAGAAAGAACGCAGCCGAGGCGAGCTGCGGAACCATGTATTTCATCGAGGTCTCCACGATGCCGAGCAGCAACGCTGCGAAGAACGAACCGAACAGATTTCCGTTGCCTCCCACGGCGACGACCGCCAGGAGGATCACCAGGTATTTGGAGGCGTAGGTCGGCTCCATCGGCAGCAGCTCCGCGCCGGCGATGCCGCCCAGCGCCGCGAGCGCGGCACCGATCGCGAAGGTGGCTGCATAGATCCTTGTCGTGTCGATGCCGATGGCCCGGGCGATCGGCGCGTTGTCGACGGCGGCGCGCACCCGGATGCCGAAGGACGACCGGTCCACGGTCAGCCACAGAACGGCGACGACCAGGAGCCCGCAGGCGACGACGATGAGCCGGTGCCGGGGGATGGCGCGAAATCCCAGGTCCACCGAGCCGCTGAACGCCTCGGGCAGCGCGACGGATGTCACCGACGATCCGAACATCAGGTTGACCGCGGCCGTCGCGACGAACATCAGGCCGATGGTCACCAGCATCTGGTCGAGATCCTCGCGCCCGTAGAAGCGGCGCAGAAGGACGCGCTCGAACAGCACCGCGACGAGGGCCACGGCGGCGATCGCGAGCACGAAGCCCAGCCCGATCGGCACGCCCAGGCGCTGCGGAAGGCTGGCTGCGAGAAACCCGCCGAGCATCGCGAAGGCGCCATGGGCCAGATTCACCACCCGCATCAGACCCATGGTCATCGACAGGCCGACGGTGACCATGAACAGGATCATGGCGTAGGCGGTCCCGTCGATCAGAATGCTGCTGAGAAGCGCAACAGACATGCTGCAGTCTCCGCCTTACTTCGACGCGTTCTGGATGCGGCCGTAGTCGGGTTGCATCTCGAAGGTTCGGAACTCCCGATTGACGAACCGGCCGGACGGATCCTTCTCGACCACGCGCATGTAGACGTTCTGCACGAACTCGCGCGAGACCGGGTCGATCTTCACCGGGCCGCGCGGGCTTTCCCAGGAAAAGCCCCTGGCAGCGGCGAGCGCCCTGGCGCCGTCGCGTTTGCCGTCCGTCGCCTTGACCATGTGATAGATCACATGCAGTCCGTCGAACGCATTCGCGAGCTGGACGGTGGGAATGGCCCTGGGCGCCACGTCGGCCAGAGCCTTGACGACCGCATTGTTCAGCGGCGAGTTGTGCGACGCCGAATAGAACATCCCGGTCTCGATCCCGAGCAGCTCGGGCCCGATCGCGCGCAGCTGATCCTCGTCGGTCTCGCCCGTGCCCAGGAAGCGTACGCCCGCGGCCCTCAGCCCCGCTTCGTTGTAGGCCTTGATCATGGCGTAGGTGGCCGGGCCGCCGGGGCCGAAG
Source organism: Variovorax sp. TBS-050B (assembly GCF_029893635.1). Lineage (NCBI taxonomy): Bacteria > Pseudomonadati > Pseudomonadota > Betaproteobacteria > Burkholderiales > Comamonadaceae > Variovorax > Variovorax sp. TBS-050B. The sequence goes on from NZ_JARXYR010000001.1 coordinate 28,720, forward strand.
ACGTAGAGGGCGTCGGGCTTGAGCGCCTTGACGCGCTGCATCAGCGGCCCGAAATCCGTGGTCTTCAGCGGCGCACGAATGGCTTCGAGCAGCTTGCCACCGCCGCCGACGAAGGCGGTGGTGAACGCCTTCTCGGCATCGAGGCCGGGGCCGAAGTCGCTGACCAGCGTCACGACATTCCGCACGTTCTTCTCCAGCGCGTACTTGGCCACGGGGACCGCCATCTGCGGCAGGGTGTACGAGGTGCGCAGCAGGTAGTCCGACCGCTCGAGCAGCGACGACGTCGATGCATTGAAGACCACGACGGGCAACTTCGCCTCCTGCGCGAGCGCTGCGACGGCCAGGGTGTCGGGCGTGAAGTAGAGGCCCGCGATGTACTGGGCGCCTTCCTTGATGACGAGCTCCTGCGCCAGTGCCTTGGCTTGTGCGGGGTTGATCTCCGGCAGGTCGCGGAAGATGACCTCGATCGTGTGTCCGCCCACCGTGGTGCCGTTGAGCTTCTGGTAGGCCCTGGTCGCACCCTCCCACGTTTGGCCGACCGCGGAGAACGGTCCGGACATGGGTGCGATCACACCCACCTTGATGACGTCGGCGCGGCTTTGGAATGCCAGCGCCGCGAGCGAGACCGCCATCGCGGCCATGAGTTTGAGGGTCATCTTCTTCTCCAGGTTGAGGGTCGCGCTCACGGCATGCGCCCGAGCCTTGACGGAAAGGGAACGGAAATCGTGGGTGAATGGGTCGGCGTCAGGCCGGGGTACCGTGCCGCTGCGCGGCCGTCGCTTCCAGGGCGGCGTCGCGGGGCAGCAGGGTCGCGTACTTCTGGTTCATGTCGAACAGGTTGGCCTCGTGCGCCTGCAGCGATCGGTCGCCCACGCAGTCCGTGACGACGAGGGGGCGGAAGCCGTGGCACATGGCATCCACCACGCTGGCACGCACGCAGCCGCTGGTCGTGCATCCCGCAATCAGCAGGGTCTGCACGCCGCGTTGAGACAACCAGCCCGCCAGCGACGTGCCGAAGAAGGCCGAAGGATGGATCTTGCGCAGCACCAGTTCGCCGTGCTCGGGCTGGAGCTGCGGAACGATCTGGCTTTGCGGCGCGTCCTCGCGCAGCGCGAGGATGGGCGGCACCTTGAGCGCGAAGATGTTGGCGTCGGCGCCGTCGTCCTGGTACACGACCCGCGTGTGCGCGATCGGCCATCGACGCGCGCGCGCCGCAGCCAGAAGACCGCGCGTACATTCGATCGCCGCATCGATGTTGCCGCCACCGAACGTGAGCGGATCGGCGAAGCCATTGACGAAGTCGATGATCAGCAGGCCGTACGGCGCCTTGGGCGCAACGGTGTTGCCGAAGCCCTGCTTGCGGTAGATGTCCGGCTCGGTGCTCATTGGAAGGCCTCGTCGATGACCTTGCCATCGCGAACCACGACGACGTCGTCGAGCTTCACCGTGCAGTTGCGCAGCGGAATGTCGAGGTGGCAGGGCGTGGTGCGCGGGCCGCCGGCCTCGTTGTTCGGGCCCAGCGAGAACAGGAAGTTGCCCTCGAACGCACGCGCGTCCTGGCCGGAGGTCGCTTCGCGGTCCATCAGCGACAAGGTATGCCAGTAGCAGCGCGGCTGCATGCCCCAGCCGATGTGGGCGATGGCGTAGGCCTCCGGATCCTTGTAGGCCTCCATGAACTCGCGCAGCAGGGCGGCGTCGACGTCGCCCTCGATGCTGCGCACGAAGCCTTCGCGCAGGTTCAGCGTGATCCTGTCCGAGGCATAGTTCTTCTGCGGCAGCAGGATGTCGCCACGGTCGATCACGATCGTGCCGTCGCTGCCGCCCTCGTTGGCGAAGGTGAAGAGGAAGCCGCTCGGCCAGTGATCCCAGCGCCCGGGTTCCTCGCAGAAGCCGTACTCGCTGATGGTCGGGAAATCGCCGAGCTGGAACGTCACGTCGGTCCCGGCCGGCGAGGTCACGTGCATTCGCCTGGCGGCCTTGAGCAGCCTCGATGCAGCCAGCACGCGTTGGCGGTCGGCCTCGGTCGGCACCGCCCGCACGAGCACCTCGGGCGGCTCCACCGCCAGGAGAATCTTCGTTCCCGACTCGAGAATCTCCATCTGCTCCGGCGAGAACAGCAGCAGCATCAGGTCCAGCACGAGGTCGCTGTTCTTCATCGCCGCGAGTGCGACCGGGTTGTTGGTCAGGGGCGTCTCGCCCAGGTAGTTCATCAGGTCGCGGCTCGGGGCCTTCTCCGCGTTGATGGGCTGCAGCTCGATCCTGGTGACGACCGCGCCGGCGGCCTGCGCCGCGATCGTCGCGGTCTGCAGCGTCTGAGGATGCGTATGGGGGCCGCACAGGATCGAGACCTTCTGTCCGGGCTCCACCTTGCTGAGCTTCAGGACCTCGTCCCACGCCTTGACCATCTGGTAATCGCTGACTGGCATTCTTCGTCCTTTGGTGTGAAGTGTTAGATCTGCAGCAGCGCAAGGTCTTGCGGGCTGCCCAGCTTGAAGAGCCGGCGGGCGTTGCCGTGGCACACCTGCGCACGGGTTCGCTCGTCGAGCGGCGCCTGCTCGATGAAGGTGCAGGCCTCGGCAGTGGACTCGTAGGGGTAGTCCACCGAGAAGAGCACGGCATGCGCGCCCAGTTCGCCGATGGCGCCCAGCAATGCCGGTGCGGAGCACACGCCGGACGTGGTGATCAGGATGTTGCTGCCGATGTACTCGCTGGGCCTGCGCGCGAGCTTGATGCCCGTCGGGTATGCGGCGAAGCGGCTGTCGATGCGCCAGCGCTGGTACGGCAGGGCCTCGCCCATGTGGCCCAGCAGCAGGGTCAGCTTCGGGAAACGGTCGAACACGCCGCCGAACAGCAGACGCAGTGCATGCCCGGCCGTCTCCACGCCCCATCCCCACGCAGCGCCTTGCAGCACCGGCATGCCTTCCAGCAGCGCGGGCGGCTGGCTGAACGCGTTGGGGTGCAGGTAGATCGGCACGCCGAGCGCCTGTGCGCGCTCCCAGAAGACATCGAATTCGCTGCCTTCGTAGTAGCGCCCCAGGGTGTGGCCGTTGACCATCGCGCCCTTGAAGCCATGCTCGACGACGGTGCGTTCCAGTTCCCTGGCCGCCGCCGCCGGATCCTGCAGCGCCACGTGGGCGAAGGCGCCGAACCGTTGCGGATGGCGCGCCACGCGCTCGGCGAGGAACTCGTTGTTCTCGCGTGCGCGGCGGACGGCGGCGGCGCCGTCCACCTCGGCCTGCACGCCGGGCATCGTCTGCGACAGCACCGCATACTCGATGTTTCCCGCGTCCATTGCGGCCAGCCGCTGGTCGTCGAAGTCGCTGAGCCGGGCATTGAGCCTGGCGACGAAGTCGGGCGGCAGCACCCGCGTGTACTTGGCCGCGTACACGTCGAAGCCGGGGGCGGAGAAGTGCTCTTCGAGCGCGATCTTGGGGGTTTTATTCATGCTTTGCCTTCCGTGGATTCAGACCGGGTACGCCAGGGCTGTGTCGAGAATTTCCGTGTCGTGCACCACTTCGCGGCTGGCAATGAGCAGCCGCTCGCCTTCGCGCACGAAATGGTCGTGGTAGATGCCCGCCAGATGCACGGTGGTGGGCCCTTCGACCAGGGTCTGCATCAGGATGAAGGGCGTCTGCGCGCTGATCGTCCGGTCCGTCTCCTGCAGCACACGCGTGATCCCGAGCACATGCAGCATGTGCCGCGGCGCGAACATCTGCGAGTGCGCGACGGCCAGCGCACGGTCGGTGATCATGTCCAGTCCCTCGCAGTAGACGAGTCCCACGGGCATGTCCAGCAGCGCGTTCTGGCGCGAGGTGATCCGGTACGTCGCTTCCTTGCTGAAGAAGTCGGGCCAGCGCTCGACGTCGTTGGCGTCGAGGGCGGCGCAGTACTCGGCATGAAAGGCGTCGATCTCGGCGCGCAGCTCGGCCGCGCGATGCGGCGCGACCGCGGTTCTGGCGTAGGCAAGCCGCTCCTTCATGCCGCCTTCTCCGCGACACGGATGTCCATGACTTCCCGGTAGTACTGGTAGAGCGATCGGATGCACGACTCCGAGATCAGGTTGCGCGCCGTGCCCTGGTGGCCTGCGTCGAGCTTGACGACGTTGTTGTCCGTGGACGAATTGCGGATGCCTTCCTGCACGAACTTCAGCGCCTCGTTGTCTTCCAGGCCGAGGAAGCCGGACGGCCCCATCAGGTTGCCCTGACGGAGGCGATGCCGCGTCATCTCCGGCGTGTCGTCCTCGTAGCCGAACATGGTCCACTGCATCACCATGCTGTTCGGGCCGTTCGGGATGATCTGGCGCACCCCCATCGTGTTCATCTGGCGCTGGACGATCAGGTTCGGCCACATCGTCATCATGTTGGCCGACCAGGGCGAGTCGAACTCGCGCACGTAGTCCAGGAAGCGCTCGTCCCGCAGCCTGAGGCTGTCGCTGAAGGACCGCATCTCCGCCTTGTCGTCGGCGGCCACGGTGGCATAGATCTCGTCGGGCTTGGCCGAGGCCATGTAGCCGTGGCGGCCATGTTCCTTGTCCGCGAAGACGATCGACTTGATGCCTGGCACGAGAAGGCCGAACACCACGAGGAACGAGTGCAGCAGCGTCGCGTGGTACGGATCCTTGAGGTTCTCGTGGTACATCTTCCAGTTGCACGGAAGCTCGTTGCGGCAGTAGCCCAGGATCTTGAGCTTCTTGCCCGAGAAGGGGACGTCGAACTCCTCGACGATCTCCTTGGTCATGTACGCCTCCAGCGGCGGCGTCTTGTCGGAGTAGGTGGCGAACACCACGCCGTTGCGCGTGGCCACGCGCAACTGGCGGGTGCCGTGTTCGGCGTTCCTGAAGTCCGGCGGCATGCCGCCGACCTTGTTGATGCCGCGCTTGAACGGAACGCCCTGCAGGTTGCCCTTGAGGTCATACGACCACTGGTGATAGGGGCAGACGAACTCCTTGGTGTTGCCGTGGCTGGCGCGACAGAACTCGGCGCCGCGGTGGGCGCAGCGGTTCTCGAAGACGGAGATCGTGTGGTCCTCTGCGCGAACGATCACCACGGCCGTGGCGCCGACGTAGCCGCGCTTGTAGTCGCCGGGGTTCGGAATCTCTGCTTCCAGAGCGACGAAGTTCCAGGTCTCTCCCCGGAAGATGCGTTCGATCTCCTGGTCATAGATGGCCTGGCTGGTGTAGACCCAGTCCGGGATGTTGTTCAGTGCGTCGGCGGGCCAGACACACTGCGCCAGGGGCGGGTTCTTTCGGGCATTCGTGATCCCGATGACCGCCTGCGATTGATACATGGAAGCTCCTTGGCTCTGAGAGGGGTTAAACGGTGGAAGCGGCGCCGGCCCGCATCTGCCGGACCCAGGCGCGCAGGTTCGTGGCGTCCTGCCGGAAGTCGTCGAACTCGAGGGGTTGCCCCTGTTCGAAGAGCGGACGAAGCGCTCGCAGATCGGCGCCCGCGTTGACGGCGACGCCGTGCAGCGGAACGCCGTCGCGGTGGCCGATCCACAGCGACTTGCCGCCGGCCGGGTCGCCCCGGCGCACATATGCGAGATCGGGGGCGGGCAGGCCGAGCACCTGGATGTTGTGGGGTCCCTGGTCGGTCCAGAACCAGGGCACGGCCGGCGTCGGAACGGGCGCACCGAGCATGGCGGCGGCGGCGGTGCGTGCCTGCTCGTTCGCGTTCTGCCAGGATTCCATGCGTGTGGGCCCCGCCTGGCCGGGACGCTGCTGGCTGGTGCAGTCGCCACAGGCGAACACGCGTTCGTCGCTCGTGCGGCACAGCGCGTCAACCAGAATGCCGCCGCCTGCCGCAATCTGCAGACCCGCGTCGCGGGCCAATCCGTCATTGGGCGAAAGACCGATGGCGACGACGACCTCGTCCACCGCCAGGTCCCCGGCATCGGTGGCCAGGCGGATGCGGCCGCCGGGCAGGCTCTGGAGGCCGCCGAGCGAGGTTCCGAGCATGAGCCGCGCACCTGCCTGCCGCAATCCGGACGCCAGCCATGCCGATGCCTCGGGGGGCAGAAAGCGATCGAGCAGGGAGGTGGCGCGTTCGAGCACGGTCACCGTCGCTCCCGCTGCCAGTGCGGCGTTCGCAATCTCGAGGCCGAGGAAGCCGCCGCCCAGGACCGCGACCTGCGGCCTGTGCTGGAGGGCGGCGCGCAGCCGCCGCGCGTCATCGAGGGTGCGGACATGGTGCACGTGGGGCGTTCCGGCCGGCGCGCAGGCCAGCGTATTCGCCTCCCCACCCGTGGCGATGAGGCACATGTCGTACCCGATCACCTCGCCGCCGGCCAGGCGAACCTGCCGCCTCGAAAGATTCAGCGCGCTCGCTTCGCTGCTGCGGCGCAGATCGATGTCGCCGAGCGCCCACGCCTCTTGCGCGACGACGTCGAGGATGGGCTCTTCGGCCGCGACCAGAACGGCCTTGGACAGGGGCGGCCGCTCGTACGGCCTGTGGCGCTCCCGTCCCAGCATCGTGATGCGGCCGCGATGGCCGTGTTCGCGCAGCGCCTGTGCCGCGACGGCCGCCGCCTGGCCGGCGCCGATGATGAGCACGTCCGGTGACGTCATTTGCCGGCCGGCGACAGCACGTAGATGTCGTCGCCCTCCCGCTTCACGGCATGGATGCGCAGGTCCACCGTGACCGGCGCGCACATCGCCTTGCCCGTGCGAATGTCGAAGCGCCCCTGGTGCAGAGGGCATTCGACGCAGCCGTCCTCGACGTAGCCCTCCGACAGCAGCGCCGTGGCATGCGTGCACATGCTGTCCGTGGCGAAGAACTCGTCGTCGATGCGAAACAGCGCGACGCCGTGGCCGCCGACATTGACGGTCTTGGCTTCATCGTTGCTCAGCTCCCGGGCCGAGGCGACCTTGATCCAGTCCATCGTTCCATCCTGTAGATCTTGAGGCATACAAGTAGTCAGTGTACTGACATAAATAGGGAAATGTCTTGTGTTTTTTTGTGCGGGTTTGTACGGTGCCGTGGCGCACCAGAATGGATTTTCGAATCCACTGTCTATGCATCAAAGCAGCGCATTTCCATTGGGGAAACGCACCATGATCGAGAAAGTGGCGGCGTTGATTGCCGCGTTGGAAAAAATCGGCTTTCCATGCGCCGAGCGCGCGCGTACACTTATGACAGTTAACTGACTTAATCGCGAGGCATGGGCCCGGCGGCTCACCCTGGATCGACACGCTGTGTGCACATCGGCGTCATGATTCATGCGTCGAACAGCCGAAGCGGTGCAGTCCGGTACGAGGACACCAGAAGGAGAAGCAAACGCATGGACCACGCAGACATCCCGCAGAGACTGTTGAAGCGCGAGGGCATCGGCGCCCGGGTACCCCGCAAGGAGGACGCGCGCCATCTGGTGGGCAAGGGGAATTTCGTGGGCGACTTCGTGCTGCCGGGCCTTCAGGAGGTCGCGTTCCTCCGGAGTCCTCTGGCGCACGCTGCCATTACGGGCGTCGAGATTCCCGAAGCCCTCGCCGGAAAGGTGTTCCTGCGCGAGATGATGTTGGACGCGGCAGACATCGGTTCACCTTCCTCGCTGCCCACCTACCAGTACTCGGCCTTGCCGCCGTTGGCCTCGGGCAAGGTTCGCCACGTGGGAGAGGCCATCGCCATGGCTGTTGCGCCGACGCGCGCTGTGGCGGAGGACCTGCTGGAGGAAGTGCAGGTCTCGTATGACGAACTGCCCGTCTACCACGGCGCCGAGTCCGCGCTCGCCGCCACGGGAGAGTTCATGCACCCCGGTTGGAAGGACAACGTGTTCCTCACGCTGCGGGCCAATCGCGACTTCGAGGAGCTTGCCGCGAAGGCCGAGGTGAAGGTCAGCCGCACGGTCGAGCTGTCACGCCAGTGCATCGTGCCGCTGGAGGGGAAGTCGGTCCTGGCGTACTGGGATTTCCAGGCCGATCAACTGGTGGTCGTCAGTGCGACGCAGGTCCCGCATCTGCTGCGCGTGGGAATCGCCCAGCACCTGTCGATGAACGAGGAAGCCGTGCGCGTCGTGTCGCCGGACGTCGGCGGCGCCTTCGGCTACAAGGGGCAGCTCTACCCCGAAGACCTGTGCGTGGCCTGGCTGGCCAAGACGTACCGCACGCCGTTCCGCTACCTCGAGGATCGACGCGAGCACCTGATCGTCGGGGCCAACACGCGGCAGCATCACTATCGGCTCACGGCCTATGCGGACCGCACCGGACGGCTCCTGGCGCTGGATGCCGTCATCACCATCGACGGCGGCGCCTATTCCTACTATCCCTTCTTCGTCGGCCTGGAGCCTGGCCAGGCGATCGGCAACCTGCCGGGCCCCTACAGCTTCCGCGGCTATCGCTGCGAGACCGTGTGCGTCGCGACCAACAAGCCCGGGTTCATGGCCTATCGCGGCGTCGCGCGCACCGGCGTCTGCTTCGCGATCGAACTCCTCATGGACGCCGTGGCGCGCGAGGTGGGGCGCGAGCCTTGGCAGGTCCGGATGGAGAACCTGGTGCCGGCCGCTGCCATGCCCTATGTCAATGTGGCCAACAAGCACTTCGACAGCGGCGACTTTCCGGCCAGCCTGCGGCGCGCGGTGGAGATGATCGGACTGGAGGCCGTGCGCGAGCGACAGGCGCGCGGAGAGGCGGACGGGCGCCTGATCGGCTTCGGCACCGCCACCTACACCGAGCAGTCCGCCCACGGCACGACGGTGTTCGCCAACTGGGGCTTGCCGGTGGTGCCCGGCTTCGACCAGGCGGTGGTCAGGATGACCGCGGATGGCGGACTCGAGGTGCGCGTCGGCGTGCACTCGCACGGCCAGGGCATGGAGACCAGCTTCGCGCAGATCGCGAACGACGTGCTCGGGATTCCGGTGGCAAGAATCCGGGTGGTGCATGGCGACACCGCGCTCACCCCGTTCTCCTCCGGCACCTATGCGTCGCGCGCCACGGTCATGTCGGGAGGCGCCATCTCGGTCGCGTGCAAGGAGCTGCTGCCGCGCATCCGGTCGATCGCGGCCTACCTCATGGGCGTGGATGCGCAGGCCGTCGCGTTGATCGAAGGGCGCGCCGTGGCCGGCGACAGGTCGATCCCGCTCTCGGAAGTCGGGCGCGCGTGGTACCTCACGCCGCAGGACCTGCCGGCCGACGTTCATCTCGGCGGCCTCGAGGTGTCGCGTGCGTACAAGCCCAACGTCGATACCGGCACCTTCACCTATGCGACGCATGCGGTGGTGGTGGCCGTCGACACCGAGACGGGCGAGGTCGAGATTCTCGACTACGTCGTCGTCGAGGACTGCGGCACCATGGTCAACCCGATGATCGTGGAGGGGCAGACGATCGGCGGCATCGCGCAGGGCATCGGCACCGCGATGTACGAGGAGAGCCCTTACGACGACCAGGGCCAGCCGCTGGCCTCCACGCTGGCGGACTACATCCTGCCGGGCGCCACGGAAGTGCCGCGCATCCGCATCGAACACTTCGAGACACCGTCGCCGCACACCGAGTTCGGCGCCAAGGGGGTGGGCGAGGGCGGTGCGATCGCGCCGCCGGCGGTGATCTTCAATGCCGTGAACGACGCCTTGCGCGGCACCGGCGCCGCCGAGGTACTGATGACGCCGCTGACGCCGCGCCGTTTGCTCGCAGCCTTCGAGGGTGCGAAGCACCCACAGGAGCACGCCCGATGAAAGCGGCAAAGTTCGGATACACGCGCGTCCTCGAAGTGAACGAGGCGATCGCAGCGCTGGCGGCCGGCGGTGGCGCGACCAAGGCCATGAGCGGGAGCCAGTCTCTCGGCCCGATGCTCAACCTGAGGCTGGCGCGGCCCGCGCAGGTGGTCGACGTCGCGCACATCCCCGGGCTTCGCACCGTCAGCCGCAAGGCGGGCTGGGTCGAGATCGGCGCCGCCGTCACCCATGCCGAGATCGAGGATGGCGTGCACCCGCCGCTGGCGCAGCATCCCATGCGCCAGGTCGCGCGCGGCATCGCCTACCGCGCGATCCGCACCCGAGGCACCGTCGGTGGCAGCCTCGCGCATGCCGATCCCGCGGCCGACTGGGTGGTGACGCTCGCGGCGCTCGGTGCGCGCCTGGTGGTCGGGTCGCCGCGGGGCGAGCGCACGATCGAGGCCGACGCGTTCATGCTCGGCGCCTACACGACGGTGCTCGCGTCCGATGAACTGATCGTCTCCATTGCCGTGCCTGCGGAGACCCCCGCCACGCGCTGGGGCTACCACAAGGTCTGCCGCAAGCCGGGCGAGTTTGCGGAGGCCAGCGCGGCCGTGTACTTCGATGCCTCGCGCCAGCGCGCGCGCATCGTCCTGGGCGCCGCCGATGGTCCTCCCCTTCTGCTGCAGGCACTCGCGGACGAGATCGCGCGCCGGGGCGCGCCCGCGGCCGGCCGTGCGTCACTGCAATCGGCGGTACAGGCCGCGCTTCCCGAGCGGGACGCCATCGACCAGAAGCGTTTCACGGCCTGCGTGGAGCGCGCACTCGAACACGCCGGCGTCTTCGCCGGTCCCGAACAAGCGGAGTAGAAGACTTGGAACCGATTTCCATTCATGTGAACGGCCGCAGTTTCAGCCGGCAGGCGGAGCCCAGGACGCATCTTGGCGACTTCCTGCGCGACGAGCTCCGGCTGACGGGCACGCACCTCGGCTGCGAACACGGCGTCTGCGGCGCCTGCACGGTGCTCGTCGACGGCGAGCCCACGCGCGCGTGCATCACGTTCGCCGTGGCATGCGAGGGCCGCGAGATCACCACCATCGAGGGCTACGACGATGACGCGGTGATGCAATGCCTGCGGCAGGCGTTCACGCGCCACCACGCGTTGCAGTGCGGCTTCTGCACCCCGGGGATGCTCGCCACGGCGCGCGACATCGTGCTTCGCCTGCCGGAAGCTGACGAAGCGCGCGTGCGCCTCGAGCTCTCCGGAAATCTGTGCCGCTGCACCGGCTACCAGGGCATCGTGGATGCGATCCTGGACGTGTTGCAGCAGCAGCGCGCCAACCCGGACGTGCAGTTCGAGCAACTGCGCCAGAGAGCGGGCGCGCCGCGAACGGCCGCGACGGCGCGTGTCACGGCAGCGCGGCAGGCCGAACCGTCCCTTCCATCGCCCGGCAAGCCGGCGGCATCCGATACGGCCGCGGACATGGCGGAAGTCGATCCGGTGGCGATGGCCAGGGCCAAGGCGAAAGGCAACGCGATCGAAGTCCATTTCGATGTGCCGCATCCCGTCGACCGGGTCTGGGATTTCATGGGCGACCTGCCTGCGGTGGCGTCCTGCCTGCCCGGCGCGACCATCGACACGCACGAGGGAGAAAGAGTCAAGGGCAGCATCGCGATCAAGTTCGGCCCGATGTCGGCCGCCTTCGCCGGCGCCGCGCGGCTGGAACGCGACGATGCCGCCCGGCGCGCCGTGCTTCGGGGGGCGGGCCAGGACAGCCTGAGCAAGTCGCGCACCCAGGGCGACATCAGCTATCGGCTCGAAGCACTGTCGGCTGGCAACACCCGGGTCCACGTGGACATGGTCTACGCGCTGCAGGGTCCGCTCGCGCAATTTTCCCGCTCGGGGCTGGTCAAGGACTTCGTGCGCCGCATGGTGGCCGACTTCGGCAGGCAGATCACCCGCAGACTGGACGGGCAAGCCGCGCCGGTCGACGCGCCGCAAGCCACGGTCTCCGTCGCCGCAGTGATGTGGGGTGTGCTCTGGGGCCGCATCCGTGGCTGGTTCGGCAGGCCCCCACGGGCGTAACAACTCGGAGTCGCAATGAGTTCCTTTCTTCATGGCTATCACGTGCGCGCCAACGGGGTGCGGCTGCACCTCCTGCGCTACGGCGGCCAGGGCCCGCGCATGCTCCTGCTGCCGGGCATCACGAGCCCGGCGGTCACCTGGGGTTTCGTCGCCGGGCGATTGGCTCGCCACTTCGACGTTCATGTCCTGGACTTCCGCGGACGCGGCCTGTCGTCCAGCGCGCCCGGGATGGACGCAAGCCTCGACGCCATGGCGGCCGACGTGCTCGATCTGATGGAGGTCCAGGGATGGTCGTCCGTCACGCTGCTGGGTCATTCGATGGGCGCGCGCGTGGCGATCCGTGCCGCCGCGCGCGACGCCGGGCGCATCGGCAGGCTGCTGCTGGTCGACCCCCCGGTGTCCGGCCCGGGCCGCCGCGCCTATCCCGTGCCGCTGCCCTGGTACGTGGACTCCATCCGGATGGCGGTCCATGGCATCACGGCCGACGCGCTTCGCCCTTACGCGCCGAGCTGGACCGACGAACAACTGCAGCTGCGGGCCGAGTGGCTCCACACCTGCAGCGAGGAGGCCGTCATCCAGGCCCATGCCGGCTTCCACGACGACGACATCCACGCCGATCTGGCGAAACTGCAGACACCCGGGCTCCTCATGACGGCGGGCCAGGGTGGTGTGGTGCTGGCGGAAGACCTCGCGGAGATCGGGGCGCTCGCGCCATGCCTGCAGCAATGCACGGTGCCAGGCGCCGGTCACATGATCCCGTGGGACGACGAGGAAGGCTTCCACCGCGTGCTGGGCGCTTATCTGAAGGTCGACCTGCCGTAGCGGCGCCGCAGGCACAGTTGGCCCATTCACGCAGGGGGCAGCCGATACACTCGCCGGCTGACACTATTGGCGATCTCGAGATGATGACGAAGCGTTCTCCCGCCCGGAAGAAGAAGACGGTCGGCGCAACAGAGCCGGAAGCGGCAAAGCCCCCGGGCTCCGAACCTTTCAACCCGCTGCGCGAAGTCATGTGGCGGCGTCCGGGCTTCCTGATCCGTCGGCTGACCCAGATCGGCCAGGCGATCTTTTTCGATCTGTGCAAGTCCGAGAGCATCACGCCGCTGCAGGTCGGCATGCTGACGGCGTTGTCGATGAACCCCTGGCTCGACCAGAAGGCGATCGGCAGGGAGCTGTCCCTGGACCGGACGACGACGGCGGAAGTGCTCAAGCGCCTGGCCGACAAGGGGCTCGTGGAAACGCGCGTCAATCCGGACGATCGTCGATCCAGACTTTCGGTGATCACCAAGGACGGCCTGAACCTGATCAACGACCTGCAGGAAAGCATCCATCGATCGCAGGAGCTGCTGATCGAACCGCTGTCTCCCGAGGATCGCGCCGTCTTCATGAAACTGCTGGCCCAGCTCGTGGACGCCCACGAGAAGATGGAGAAGCGGGAATAGTCCGTCGGGGTTCACACCGAGCGGCGTGTTGCGGTTTGGACGCGCCTTGTTCCGCGCCAGCCCTATTTTTCAATGACACCGGAGCTGCTTTGAAAGCAAGACTGTGATGGGTTACGTTGCGCCCCTGAAAGACATGCTGTTCGACATCGAACACCTGGCCAACATCGGCGAGATCGCCAGGCTGCCCGGCTTCGAGGACGCCGGCCTCGAAACCGCGCAGGCGGTGCTGGAGGAATGCGCGCGCTTCAACCAGGACGTGGTCGCGCCGCTGAACGTGGCGGGCGACCGCGAACCCTCGTCGTTCAAGGACGGCGCCGTCACCACCACCAAGGGCTTCAAGGAAGCCTTCGCGCAGTACGTGGCGGGCGGCTGGCAGGGCCTTCAGCATCCGGCGGACTTCGGCGGCCAGGGCCTGCCCAAGACCATCGGCGCGGCCTGCGGCGAGATGCTCAACTCGGCCAACATGAGCTTCGCGCTCTGCCCGCTCTTGAGCGACGGCGCCATCGAGGCGCTGCTCACCGCGGGCTCCGACGAGCTCAAGGCCACCTACCTCGAGAAGCTCGTGAGCGGCCAGTGGACCGGCACGATGAACCTCACCGAGCCGCAGGCCGGCAGCGACCTCGCGCTGGTGCGCAGCCGCGCCGAGCCGCAGCCCGACGGCAGCTACAAGGTCTTCGGCACCAAGATCTTCATCACCTACGGCGAGCACGACATGGCCGAGAACATCGTGCACCTCGTGCTCGCGCGCGTGACCGGCGCGCCCGAGGGCGTGAAGGGCATCAGCCTGTTCGTGGTGCCGAAGTTCCTGGTCAACGCCGACGGCTCCCTCGGCGCGCGCAACGACGTGCACTGCGTGAGCATCGAGCACAAGATGGGCATCAAGGCCTCGCCGACCGCGGTGCTGCAGTACGGCGACCACGGGGGCGCCGTGGGCTACCTCGTCGGCCAGGAGAACCGCGGCCTCGAGTACATGTTCATCATGATGAACTCGGCCCGCTATGCGGTCGGCATGCAGGGCATCGCGATCGCCGAGCGCGCCTACCAGCACGCCGTGGCCTATGCCAAGGACCGCGTGCAGAGCCGCCCGGTCGACGGCTCGATGAACGCCAGCGCGCCCATCATCCACCACCCGGACGTCAAGCGCATGCTCATGACCATGCGCGCCTACACCGAAGGCTGCCGCGCCATGGCCTCGGTGGCCGCCGCCGCCTACGACGCCGCGCACCACCATCCCGACGCCGAGACGCGCAAGCAGAACCAGGCCTTCTACGAATTCATGGTGCCGCTCGTGAAGGGCTACAGCACCGAGATGAGCCTGGAGGTCACCTCGCTGGGCGTGCAGGTGCACGGCGGCATGGGCTTCATCGAGGAGACCGGCGCCGCGCAGTACTACCGCGACGCCAAGATCCTCACGATCTACGAAGGCACCACCGCGATCCAGGCCAACGACCTGGTCGGGCGCAAGACCGCGCGCGACGGCGGCCAGACCGCGAAGGCGATCGCGGCGCAGATCGAGACCACCGAGGTCGAGCTCTCGCGGCTCGACGATCCGGCCGCGGCCGCGATGCACCGGCGCCTGAAGGCCGCGCGCGAGGCCTTCCTCGAGGTGGTGGACTTCGTCGCGGGCCAGACCAAGGCGTCGCCCAACGCAGTGTTCGCGGGCAGCGTGCCCTACCTGATGCTCGCGGGCAACCTGGTGGCCGGCTGGCAGCTCGCGCGCTCGCTGATCATCGCGCGCGAACTCGCCTCGCGCAGTGTCGACACCGACTTCATGCAGGCCAAGATCGCGACTGCGCGCTTCTATGCCGAGCACATCCTGAACAAGGCGCCGGGCCTGCGCGACAGCATCGTCGACGGCGCCGAGAGCGTGACGGGGCTGGCGCTCGAGGCCTTCTGACCGCAAACCCTGCCGCGGTCCACGGCAGACCGCATCTCGCGGCCTGTTGGCCGACGGCGCAATGCGCGGGCATGCCGTTTGCCGGTGGATGGTTCGAACCCGTCCGGCGCCTTCTGACCGATACTCCGTCGATGAGGACAGCCGCGCCGCGGCACGTCATCCAAGGGGCCTATGAACACCGCCGTCGAACCTGTCCCGGACCCCGAAGAGGATCCCGATCTCGTGCGCAGCACCCTGCGCTTTCCGGTGGTCGGCATCGGCGCGTCCGCGGGCGGTCTGCCCGCGGTGACGCGGCTGCTGGAGCAGCTGCCGTCCGACACCGGCATGGCCTTCGTCGTCGTGCTCCACCTCGCGCCCGACACGCCGAGCATGGCCGGTGCGATCTTCCAGCATGCCACGCGCATGCCGGTGTCCGAAGTCGCCGACGAACTGCCCATCGAAGCGAACCACGTCTACGTCATTCCCCCCGGCCGTGCGCTGGCCATGAGCGACGGGCACCTGCGGCTCGGCAGCCTCGAGCGGGTGTTCGCCCGCCGCGACGCGATCGACCAGTTCTTCCGCAGCCTCGGCGAGGTGCACAGGGAGCGTGCGATCGCCATCGTGCTCTCCGGCGCAGGCTCGGACGGGGCCGAGGGCCTGAAGCGCGTGAAGGAACGCGGCGGCGTGACGCTGGTGCAAAGCCCCGCCGACGCCGAGCACGATGCGATGCCGCTCAACGCCATCGCCGGCGGCAGCGCGGACTTCGTGCTGCCCGTCGCCGACATGGCCCAGAAGCTGATCGAGCTCTGGGACAACGCCCGCCGGATCGAGCTGCCGGGCCCGCCCGAGGACGCGAGGGTCGAGCCTTCGCCCACGCCGGAAGCCGCGCAGGACGCCGAAGAGGCGCTGCGGGACGTGATGCGGATCCTGCGCGAGCGCACGGGCCACGACTTCTCGCACTACAAGCGCGCCACCCTGCTGCGCCGCATCGAGCGGCGCATGCAGGTCACGCGCCAGGCCACGCTGCCCGCGTACGCCGAGTTCCTCTCGAAGAACGCGCAGGAGGCGACGCTGCTGCTGCAGGACGTGCTGATCAGCGTCACCAACTTCTTTCGCGACCGCTCCGCTTTCGAGGCGCTGGAACGCGCGATCATGAGCGACGTCTTCGGCGCCCAGTCCCCTGCGGACCGCGTGCGCGCTTGGGTCGCCGGCTGCGCGACCGGCGAAGAGGCCTATTCGGTCGCGATGCTGCTGCTCGAGCACGCGGGCAGCGCCGGCACGCTCAAGGGCATCCAGGTCTTCGCCACCGACGTGGACGAGCGGGCGCTCGCGGTCGCCCGCGCGGGGCTGTACGCCGATGCGATCGCCACCGACGTGCCGCCGAGCCGGCTGCGGCAGTTCTTCGACCGCCAGCCGGGCCAGTACCTCGTTTCCAGGACGCTGCGCGAGCGCGTGACCTTCTCGGTGCACGACCTGCTGCGCGACCCGCCTTTTTCGCCGCTCGATCTGGTGTGCTGCCGCAACCTGCTGATCTACCTCGACCGCGCCGCGCAGCGCCAGCTGCTCGAGACCTTCCATTTCGCGCTGCGCCCCGGCGGCCTGCTGTTCCTCGGCAGTGCCGAGACGGCCGACGCCGCACCCGAGCATTTCACGATCGTCGACAGGAAGCACCGCATCTACCGGGCCAGTGCGGCGTCGGTCGAGCGCCGGGTGCCGAGCGCGCTGAGCGAACCGCTGGCCTTCCTGGCGCCTTCCGCGGGCGCCAGCACCTCGATGCGCAAGGAGCTGATCGAGGGCATGCGGGCGCAGCTGAAGACGACAAAGAGCGGCGCCGCGGCGGTGGTCGACCATCAGCTGCGGGTGGTCTACCTGTCGGAGCAGGCCACCCGCTACCTGCAGTTGAACAGCGGCGAACTGTCGGCGCACCTGCTCCATCTGGTGCTGCCCGAACTGCGGCTGGCGCTGCGCGCGGCCATCGCGCATGCCGAGCAGACCGGCCAGCCGGTCCAGGCGCGGCCGGTCCGGCTGCAGCACGGCGAACGGAACTCGGTCGTCAACATGACGGTCCGGCCCGTGGAGCACGTGCGGCATGCGCAGGCGGTCAAGGGGTGGTTGACGGTGATCTTCGAAGAAGTGGAATCGGAGCTTGCGCAGGAGGCATCCTCCGCCGACCTGGCGCTCCAATCCGAAAGCGACCTCGTCGATCTGCATGCGCAGCTGAGGGCGGTGATCAGCGAGTCCGACAGCTCCAGCGAGGCGCTGCGCGCCTCGAACGAAGAGCTGCAGTCGGTCAACGAGGAACTGCGCTCGACCACCGAGGAACTGGAGACGAGCAAGGAGGAACTGCAGTCGGTCAACGAGGAACTGACCACGGTCAACTACGACCTGAAGCTGCATCTCGAGGCCAGCGCCAAGGCCAATGACGACCTGCAGAACTTCCTGCTGGCGAGCGAGATCGCGACGATCTTCGTCGACCGCGGCATGCGCATCCAGCGCTTCACGCCGAAGGTGGCGGACATCTTCAACGTGCTCGCCACGGACGTGACGCGGCCGCTGTTCGACATCACGCACCGGCTCCACTACCCGCAGATGGAGGCCGATGCGCGCGACGCCTTCGAGTCGCTGCGGCCGATCGAGCGCGAGGTCGAGAGCATCGACGGCCGCTGGTTCCTCGCGCGGGTGCTGCCCTATCGCAGCAGCCAGCATCGCATCGAGGGCGTGGTGCTCAACTTCGTCGACGTCACCTCGCGCCACCGCGCCGAGGAGACCGTGCGCGCGGGCGAGGAGCGGCTGCGCCTGCTGTTCGACTCGATCGCGGACTACGTCATCATCCTGCTCGACCAGCACGGCGCCATCCGCCGCTGGAACAAGGGCGCCGAGCGTGCGCTGGGCTACACCGAAGCCGAGGTGCTCGGCAGGTCCGGCGACATCATCTTCACCCCGGAGGACGTCGCCGCGGGCGCGCCGGACGACGAGCGGCGCAGGGCGCGCGAGGTGGGCCGTGCCGAGGACGAGCGCTGGCATCTGCGCAAGGACGGCAGCCGGGTGTATTTCAGCGGCGTGCTGGTGCCGCTGGCCGGCGGCGCGGAGCAGGGCTACGCCAAGATCGCGCGCGACCTGACGCAGGCCCGGCTGGCGGAGCAGGAGCGCAATGCGCTGCTGGCCACCGAGCAGTCGTTGCGCATGCAGCTGCAGGACGCGGACCGGCTGAAGGACGAGTTCCTCGCCGTGCTGTCGCACGAACTGAAGAACCCGCTGAACCTGATCGCCCTCAGCGCCGAGATGCTGGCGCTGCGCCCCGAAGCGCAGTCCGGCGACCTGAAGCGCATCGCCCGCACCATCGCCGACAGCGTGAAGAGCCAGGCGCAGCTGATCGACGACCTGCTGGACCTCTCGCGCGTGCAGACCGGCAAGCTGACCCTGAATCGGCAGGAGGTGCATTGCGACGGCCTGGTCGAGCGGATCGTCGGCGCCGTGCAGGCCGATGCCAGGGGGCGCGGCATCGCGCTCACGCTGCGCGTCGAGCCGGGCGAGTACCGCCTGCATGCCGATCCGGTGCGCATGGAGCAGATCGTCTGGAACCTCATCAGCAACGCGCTCAAGTTCACGCCCGCGGGCGGCAGCGTGGAAGTCGGCCTGCGCGGCGATGAGGCGATGGTGCGCATCGAGGTGCGCGACACCGGCGAGGGCATCAAGCCCGATTTCCTGCCGCTCATCTTCGAGATGTTCCAGCAGCAGGGCGGCACGCGCCCAACCACACGCGGAAAGGGCGGCCTCGGCATCGGTCTGGCGGTCGTCCACCGGCTGGTGGAGGCCCATGGCGGCAAGGTCGAGGCCGCGTCCGCCGGCCCGGGCCAGGGCGCCACCTTCACCGTGGTGCTGCCGCGCCCGGCCGCGCCGTCGGCGGCGGCCAGTGCCGACGCCGAGCGCCCGGCGCTGCAGGGCCTGCGCATGCTGCTGGTCGAGGACGACCCCGACACGCTGAACGCGCTGGGCATGCTGCTGCGGGTCAAGGGCGCGCTGGTGACCGCGGCCGCCAGCGCCGAGGAGGCGCTGGAGCGCGCGGGCGCCGAGCGCTTCGAGCTGATCGTCTCCGACATCGCGATGCCGAACATGGACGGCTACACGCTGCTCGCCCGGCTGCGCGAGGCCGGTTTGCGCGACGTGCCCGCCATCGCGCTGACCGGCTTCGCGCGGCCCGGGGACCGCGCGCGCGCACTGGCCGCGGGCTTCAACGACCATGTCGCGAAACCGTTCCAGTACGACGCCTTCATGCGCGTCGTCTCGCGGCTGCTGGGCGACCGGCGCGTCTGAATCCCTGCGCCGGTCGCACGCGGCCGGCGGCCGCCGCGCCCAGCGCCAGCGCGGCGCCACCCGCGAGCAGCAGCCCCGCGAGCTGGCCGAGCGGCCTGGGCGCCGGAGCGGGCGATGGACTGAAGCGCGGCTGCGCGGCGAAGTCCTGCGCGCCGAAGCGCCGGTCGTCGAACAGGTAGGGGTAGTAGAAGCTGCGCAGCCGGGTGTGGAATTCCGTGATGCGGTCCTGGTAGGCGAGCTGCGCCTCAAGGTCGGTCCGGGCCTGCCGGTGCAGCGCGGCCTGCACCGCGACACCCGGCAGCAGCCATCCGATCCGCGCCGTCCAGCGCTGGCGCGACAGCAGGCTCTCGCGGTAGGCGGCCACCTGGGCCGCGACGCTTTCGTCGCCGAGCTGCTGGAAGGCGTAGTACCACTTCCAGTGGAAGCCCGCGGGCAGCGGCGCCGTGCCACGCCACTGCGGGTGCGAACGGAAGAAGGCCTCCATCGTCGCTTCGCGCGGCAGATCCCAGGCGCCGTGCACCGCCTGGCGCTGCGCCAGCATCAGCGCCACGCCCTGGTGCACCGGCACGGCGCGCGCGAGCACGGCGTTGGCGAGCGTCGGCAGGATCAGCGTCAGCACGACCCAGCAACCCATGAGCGCGGTGGCGTTGGCGGCGGAGCTTCCGTGGCGCGTCGCGACGATCAGCGCCAGGCCGCTCCAGACAGCGAGGTATGCGGCCGTGACCAGCAGCACGGTCGCGACGGCCGCGGCCGGCGTTCCGCTCGCCAGCGCGGCGGCCAGCACCGGCAGCGCCAGGCAGCCGAAGACCAGCGCCATGCGCAGGCCCGCGCGGCGCAGCCACAGGCGGCGGCCGGCACCGGGCATGGCGAGCAGGGTGCCGAGCCGGCCCGCGCGGCGTTCGCCCGACACCAGGTCGTGGAGCAGCGCGATGAGGAACAGCGGCGCGAGGTAGACCAGCACGAACGCGAAGTCGAAGCGGCCGGCCAGTGCCAGCTCGGGGTTGAAGGTCTCGCCCTCGTGCAGCTGCGCCTGCAGCGCGAGCGCGCGCACCCGCAGCACGTAGGGCGCGGCGTCGCGCAGCCCGAGCGCGAGGAAGGCGGTGGGCGACGGATCGTCCCACGTCGCATGAAAGGTGTAGTAGGCGGCCGAACCGGCGTCGCCGCCGTCGGCGTATTTGCGCGCCTGCGCGGCGAGGTCCTGCTGCTGCAGTCCGGCCAGGCGCTCGATGGTCCGGCGCTGGCTTTCGACCTCGCGCATGCCCGAAAGCACCGCCAGCGCCGACAGCAGCGCCAGCAGCGCGAGCGCGGCGACCGCGAGCCTGGCGCGCCGCAGAAGACGCAGTTCATGGGCGAGCCAGCTCATCGCGCGACCCTCCCGAGGCGGCGCGTCGCCAGCGTCAACAGGCCGGCGAGCAGGCCCAGCCACAGCAGCAGCACGCCCGCGGCGGGCATCGCCCGGCGCAGCGCCTCGGCGGGCGGCGCGGCCTGGAAGCGGAACTCGGCGACGCCGTGCCAGTGCGCGTGGCTGATGCGGCTGTCGCGGCTCGAGCGGTCGCCCGCGAAGCTGAGCTTCTCGGCCTGCAGCCGGTTGAGCGCCTGTACCAGGCGGTAGCGATGGTCCTCGGCCTGCTCGACGAAGCGGCGGTAGCCGTGCAGGTCGGTGCCCGCGGCGGCCATCGACAGCCGCCGCAGCGCGATCACCGGGCTGAGCAGCGCGAAGGCATCGACGCGGCGCAGCTGCGCGGCCTGGCGCTCGAAGTTCGCATCGGCGTATCGATCGAACAGCGCGCTGGTGAGCCGTTCGCCTTCCATGCCGAGCAGGCCCTTGTAGTTGACGGGCAGGTCTTCGACGCGCGAGACGCCGTACTGCGCGAGCACCTTCCGGCGGAAGCCGGCGAAGTAGGGATCGTCGGGATCGTGGCTGTCGCCGAGCGCGGCCAGGTCGCGCGCCACCGCGATGTCGGTCTCGAAGCGCGTGGGCAGCGCCAGCGCCGAGGCCGCGAGTTCGGGCGCGAGCCGGGGCACGAGCACCACGCCCACGGCCCAGAGCGCGAGCAGCGTCACCAGCGCATCGCGCCCGCGCGCGAAGCACGCCGAAAGCCCGACCACGCCTACCACCCAGATCAGCAGCCAGACGCCGTAGCCCGCCGCCAGCGCGAGGGCCAGGCCGGCCGGCGCCGGCGTGGCGGCGCCGATCCACAGCAGCGCCAGCAGTGCGGGAAGCAGCGCCGCGGCCGCCACGCCGCCCAGCGCGAGCAGCTTGCCCGCGACGATCTGCCGCGGCCGGACCCCTTGCGCGAGCAGCACGCGCAGCGTGCCCGATTCGCGCTCGCGCGCCAGCGCCGCATGGCCGACGAAGACGAGCAGCAGCGGCGCGAGCACCTGCAGCACGAAGGCCGGGGTGAGCTGGCCGAAGCGCAGCAGCAGCGACGACTGCCGCACGTCGCCGAAGTTGGCGCTGTTCTGCCGGTGCCCCTCGAGAAAGAGCGTGTGGCCGGTGTAGGCATCCACGCCGGGATCGAAGGCGGCGAGCGGGTTGAGGGGGCGGAACACGAAGTGCCCGTAGTGCACCATGCGGTGCGGATGGCGGTCGGGCTGGGCCTCGAACTCGTGGTCGACCTGCGCCTGGTGGCGTGTGCGTTCGGCATCGGTCGCGCGGCGCTGTTCCCATGCGGTGAAGGCGGCGACCGCCGTGAGCAGCAGCAGCAGCGCCAGCCCGAGCACCGCGACGCGGTCGCGCCGCAGCAGGCGCCATTCCTCGCGCGCGATGTGCAGCGCGGCGCTCACGGCTGCACCTCCTGCCCGGCGTAGCGGCGGTGCAGGGCCCGCACGTCGAAGCGTTCGGCGCCTGCGGCGGCGACTTCCTCGATGAGCCGCCCGCGTTCGATGAAGCCGATGCGGTCGGCCACGTCTGCCGCGCCGAGCAGGTCGTGCGTGACCATGAGCACGGCCACGCCCTGCGCGCGCAGCAGTCCGAGGAGGCGGCTGAACTCGGCCGCGGCCTGCGGATCGAGCCCCGAGGTGGGCTCGTCGAGCAGCAGCGCCGGCACCCGTCGCGCGAGCGCCAGCGCGATCGAGACCTTCTGGCGCATGCCCTTCGAGAATCCCGACACGCGCCGCCCGTGCGCGGCCGCATCCAGGCCGGCGCTCGCCAGCGCCGCATCGATGGCCGGTGCATCCGCGGGCTGGCCCGCGAGGTGCAGCAGGTAGGCCACGTTCTCGCGCGCGCTGAGGTGCTCGTAGAGCGCCACGTTCTCGGGTATGTAGGCGAGCTGGCGACGCGCGGCGGTGGGGTCGGCCACCGGGTCGGTGCCGTTCACGCGCACGCGGCCGCGCGCGGGCTCGACGAAGCCGAGGAACAGGCTCAGCGTGGTGGTCTTGCCGGCGCCGTTGGCGCCCAGCAGCGCGTAGATCTCGCCGGCCTCGACCCTGAGGTCCAGGCCGTCCAGGATGGTGCGGGCGCCATAGCCGGCAACCACGCCGCTGGCCTCCAGCGCGGGATGGCGCGCGCGCTGCGGCGGTGCGGAATCGGTGGGGTTCATCGTCGTCTTCTCCTTGCGTTCAGAACCGGGCCTGCAGGCCGAGGGTGATGCTGCGCGCGGTGCCGGGCGTGACCCAGACGCGGCTGTAGGAGCTCGCGTAGTAGGTCCTGTCGAACAGGTTGTCCACGTCGAGCGTGAGGCGCAGCGCGGGGCTGAAGCGCCAGTAGGCGACCAGCTTGGCCGTGGTGTAGCCGGGCAGGTCGAAGGCCGGCGTGCCGGCACCGGCTTCGGCCTGCGTGCGGGCCTGGCCCAGCCGCCTGCCGACGTGGGTGATGCCGCCGCCGATGCCATAGCGCTGGCCGTTGGCCAGGGCGTCCTCGTAGACCGCCAGCACGCTGCCGTTGACCTTCGGCACGTTGAGCAGGCGTCCGCCGACCTCGAGGCTGTGGTCCCTGGCGATCTCCACGTCGTTCAACACCAGGCTCGCATTGACGCGCCAGTGCTTCGTGACCTGGCCGGCGAAGTCGAGCTCCAGGCCGCGGCTGCGGATCTCGCCGGCCGCGACCGAGTAGCCGGTGTTCACGGGGTCGGAGGTCAGCACGTTGCGCTTGCGGATGTCGAACAGCGCGGCCGTGGCGCCGATGCGCTGGTCGGCGCTTTCCCATTTGGCGCCGAGCTCCAGCGCGCGGCCGGTCTCGGGCCGGAAGCTGTTGGCGGCGAAGTCCGAGCCCACGTTCGGCCGGAACGAGCGGCCCGCGTTCGCATAGAAGGTCCACTGCGGCGTCGGCAGCCAGCTCACCCCGATGCGCGGCGAGGTGGCCGACGGGTCCTGGCTCGCCGTGGTGCCGGTGCGGCGGTTGCGCAGCGACTGGCGGTAGTTGTCCACGCGCACGCCGGCGACCAGGCGCCATTCGGGTGCCAGCCGGATCGCGTCCTGCACGTAGAACGCGGTGCCGCGCTGGTGTTCGAGCGTGTCGGTGTTGGCGCCCGGCACCGGCTGGACCTGCCCGTAGACCGGGTTGTAGATGTTGATGGCATAGGGCCGCGCGGCGCTGGGATTGGCGCGCAGCATCACCGAATCCATCGCGAAGCGGAAGCTCTCCGCGCCGAAGAGCAGCTCGTGCGCGATGGCGCCCGTCTGCACCTTGCCCTGCAGCTCCACCTGCAGGGCCGTGTCGTGCGAATCGAAGCCGCGGTAGCGCCGCTGGCGCGTCAGGTTGCCGTTCGCCTGCAGCGCGTGCGCTTCGGTGGCGAAGCCCTCGATCGAGGTCTCGCGGTAGGACAGGCCGATCCGGCTGCGCCAGTCGGCGTTCCATTCGTGCGACAGCACGAACTGGTGCGTGTGGTTCTCCACGGTCACGTCGCCGTCGGCCGGCTCGCCCAGGAAGCGGCTGCGCGGGATCGCGCCGAGCCGGTTGTCGACCGCGACCACGCCGCGGTCGAGCGGCGTCCGGTGCCGCAGCACCTCGCCCGTGTAGTCGAGCAGCGTGTCGCGGCCGAGCTTCCATGCGAAGGCGGGCGCGATCACGCGGCGTTCGGAGCGCACATGGTCCCGGAAGCTGTCGCGGTCCTCCACCGCCGCGTTGAGCCGGTAGGCGAAGTTTTCCCCGACCGGTCCCGTGCTGTCGAATGCACCGCGGCGCAGGCCATGGCTGCCGGCATAGCCTTCGACCGAATGCGCGGCCTTCCACAGCGGCCGCTTGGAGACGATGTTCAGCGTGCCACCGGGCTCGCTGCTGCCGTAGAGCGCCGCGGCGGTGCCCTTGAGGAACTCGATGCGCTCGACGCCCGCGAGGTCGCGCGGGGCGTTGAAGCCGCGGTTCGACGAGAAGCCGTTGAGCAGCGTGGCCATGCCGGTGCTCTCGTTGCCCGGCAGGCCGCGGATCGCGATGTTGTCCCAGAGGCCGCCGAAGTTGTTCTGGCGCGAAACGCCGCCGACGTAGTCGAGCACGTCGTCGAGCCGGGTGGCGCCCAGGTCGTCGATGGCCTGGCGCGTGACGATGCGCACCGATTGCGGCAGCTCGCGCAGCGGCAGCTCGGTCTTGGCGCCCGCCGCGTCGTCGGCGTGGTAGGCGCCCGATTCGGTGCGGCCGATGACCTCGATGGTCGACAGTTCGGCCGCGGCCGGCGCCCCTGTCGATTGGGCGAAGACGGGGCCGGCGAACAGCGCTGCCAGCGCGACGGCCAGGGGAAGGGGCGCACCGGGCGCGGGACGTTGGATGGGGGTCATGAGCCGACTCGAAGAGAAAAGGGAAGGGCGTGGCGGCGCGCGGCGAATGCCCGGCGCGCAGCGACCCGGGCGCACGGTTCATGCCGGGCCGCGGGACGGGACTGGAAGCGAAGGCCCCGCCGCAGCGGCGGGGTTCAGGCGATGGCGCGGGGCGGGTCGCGCGCGGCGAAGGGCCAGCGGCACGGGTCGGGGACGAATGCCTCCCGTGCCTGCGGCCGCGGCAGCTCGGCCCGCGGCACCGCGATGACCGCGGCCGCCAGCGAGGCCGGCGCGTTGCCGAGTTGCGCATAGGCGAGGCACCAGGCGCAGGCGGCGTGGACCTCGCTGCCGTGCTCCGCGTCCATGGCCTCGTCGGCCGCGGGCGCGCCTGCAAGCGCCGCCACGGCCTGCTGCTGGTGCGCCGCCTGGTGGGCAGGCATGCCGATGACCGTGTGGAAGAACACGGCCAGCAGCAGCAGTCGGATCAGGGCGTGGCGCAGGAGCGATGGCATGGCGGGGGCCTGGAATGATACCGGCGAGGTCGCCGGCGCCCGACCGGGGCGCCCGTTTCGCGGGGAGGTGGCGGATTGATCGGATCGGCACCGAGAACGACTGCCGCCGCACGGTCCCTCGAGGGCGCGCTGCCTAGACTGGGTCCCATGATCACCATTCACCATCTGGGCCGCTCCCAGTCCGAGCGCATCGTGTGGCTCTGCGAGGAGCTGGGGCTGCGCTACCGGCTCGTGCGCTACGAGCGCGATCCCGTCACGCAGCTGGCGCCGCCCGCGCTGCAGGCCGTGCATCCGCTCGGCGCCGCGCCGGTCATCGAGGACGGCGGGCTGAAGCTCGCCGAATCGGCGGCCATCGTCGAATACATCATCGCCAGGCACGGCGGCGGGCGCCTGAAGCTGGCGGCCGAGCATCCCGACTTCGCGCAGTTCCTGTACTGGTTCCATTTCTCCAACGGCAACCTGCAGCCGGCGATCGGCCGCGCGATGTTCATGGACCGGGCGCAGCTGCCGGCCGGCCATCCGGTGCAGGCGGCGGTGCAGGGGCGGCTCGCGCGCGTCGTCGAGGCCGTGGAGACCCGGCTGGGCGAGGCGCCCTATCTCGCCGGTGCGGCGTTCACCGCGGCCGACGTGATGACGGTGGTGTCGTTCACCACCATGCGCTTCTTCCTGCCGATCGACCTCGGGCCGCGTCCGAACATCCGGGCCTATCTGCAGCGGATCGGCGAACGGCCCGCCTACCGCCGCGCGATGGCCGCGAGCGATCCGCAGCGATAGACTGCCCGGCGTGCATTTCGAGGCGCCCGGAACCGACCCGAACGCAAGCGGCTGGCCGGCCGACCCTGCCGCGCTGGCGCGGGAACTTCACGTCCGGCCCGGGGTGGGCGCGGCCGCGCGCGTGCTCCAGTCGAGCAGCCTGCAGATCCTGCGCATGCAGGTCGCGCATCCGGTGCTCATCCTCGTCGCCCATGGCGTCAAGGAGGTGCGACCGGCGCGGGGCACGCCGGTGCGCGCGCGGCCGGGCCAGGCGATCGCGCTCGCCGGCAACCAGGCGGTGGACTTCCTGAACAGCGTCGCGCCGGGCACCCGCTACGACGCGCGCTGGCTGGTGTTCGACCCGTCGCTGCTCGACGACGCCTACTGGCGCGGCCAGGCCGCGGCCCTCCTCGTTCCGGGGCGGGCGCCGGCGCCGGCTCGCCTGCTCCCGCAGGTGCCCGACACCCTGGCGGCCGCCTTCGCGCGGGCTTCGGAGACACTGGCGCTCGACCCGCCGATACCGGCCGCGGTGGCGCGCCAGCGCATGCTGGAGGTGATGCACTGGCTGCTGGAGGAGGGCGTCGTGCTGCACAGCCAGCCGTGCAGGCCGAGCGTCTCCGCGCAGGTCCGCGCGCTGATCGCGGGCGGCCTCGAGGCCGAATGGACGGCGGATCGCGTCGCGCGCGAATTGGCGATGTCTGCCGCGACCTTCCGGCGCCGGCTCGCCGCGGAGGCGACCACCTTCGCGCAACTGCTGGTGGATGCCAGGATGTCCGCCGCGCTGATCCTGCTGCAGGCCACCGCCCGGCCGGTGGCGGAGATCGCCGCCCAAGTCGGCTATGCCTCGCCGTCGCGCTTCGCGGTGCGCTTTCGCGAGCGCTTCGGCTTCGCGCCGACCGCGGTGCGGGGCCACGGAAGGCAACGCGCGGCCCGCCCCTGAACGGCCTGCCGCGCGGCGGTGATCACCGCCGCGACGCACGGGGATCGCGGCCGATGCGATGATGAGGGCCATGCGCGCGCATCGCGCCTCGAGCGAGACCGCCGATATTCCCAAAGGGCCCCCGCCTTCGATGAGAAAAAACGCCTCTCCCGTCACGCCAGCCGAGACGCCGCCGGACAGCGCCTTCGGTCCATGGTCGGCGAACGACCCGACCGCCCTGGCGCGCAAGACCGACAGGCAGCGAAGCCGCGTCATCGCGGGGACCACCCTGTTCGTCGTCTTCGTGTGCCTCGCCTTGCTGGTCATGAACGCATGGCTCATCGTCCGCGCGCGCACGGCCGAGGACGAGCAGATCGCGCGCGCGAACACCAACCTCGCACGCGCGGTCAGCCAGCAGATCGAGAGCACCGTGGTGCTGGCCGAGCACATCCTCTCGGGCATCGTCTTCGAACTCGAGCGCGCGGACATCACGCCGGACACGCTGCAGCGCCTGCAACCGGTGCTCGTGAACCATGCGACTGAGGTCCAGGCGATCAAGGGACTCTTCATCTACGACGCGGAGGGCCGCTGGCTGGTCCACTCCGAAGCCTACGCGGCCGGCAACCGCAACAACTCGGACCGCGCGTACTTCATCCAGCACCGCGACAGTCCCAGCACGCGCACGCTGATCAGCGCCCCGATCGTGAGCCGCTCGTCCGGCGAGTGGGTGATCCCGGTCTCCCGAAGGATCAACGACCCGGACGGCAACTTCGCCGGGGTCGTGCTGGTCACGCTCAGCGTCAGGCATCTGCTGGACCTGCTCGAGCGCTTCCAGATCGGCGAGCAGGGCGCGATCGCGCTGTTCCGGAGCGACCAGCTCCTGGTGCGCCGCCCCTTCAAGGAGGCCGACCTCGGAAAGCGCACCCCGGGCTCGCCGCTGCAGCAGCGCTTCCAGGCCGCGCGTTCGGGCACGGTCGAGGGGCGTTCCTCCATCGACGGCGTGAAGCGGATCATCAGCTTCGAGCACCTGCCGGACTATCCGCTGCTCGTGACCGTCGCCGTCGGCAAGGACGAGGCGCTGCAGGAATGGAAGTCGGCCTCGATCTACCAGACGAGCTGGGTGGTCCTGCTCTGCCTGGTGATCGGCGTGGCGGGGCGCTACCTGGTCCGCTCGATGCGCAAGCGGCTGGTGGCCGAGCTGCACCTGCGCAGTGCCCGGGACGCGCTGACGGAAGCCAACGAGCGCCTGGAGCATCTGGCGCAGGAAGACGGGCTCACCGGCCTGGCCAACCGCCGCGCCTTCGATGCGCGCCTGCTGCAGAACTTCGAGCAGGCGAAGGCGAGCCGGACGCCGCTGGCCGTGGTGATGGTCGACGTCGACGAGTTCAAGAAGTACAACGATCTGTACGGCCACCTCGAAGGCGACGAATGCCTGCGGCAGGTCGCGCGGGCGCTGCGCACCGCGGTGTGGCGCGCGGGCGATCTGGCCGCGCGCTACGGCGGCGAGGAGATGGTGCTGCTGCTGCCTGCGACCGATGCCGAGGGCGCGCACGAGGTCGCGCAGCGGGTGCGGCTGGCCGTCTTCGACCTGCGGATTCCGCATGCGGCCTCGGCGCTGGGCACCGTCTCCGTCAGCCTCGGCGTGGCGGCCTGGGTTCCCGAGCCCGACAGCACGCCCTTCGAACTTCTGCGGGCCGCGGACGAGGCGCTCTACGTCGCCAAGCAGGAAGGGCGCAATGCCGTGAGGGTGCACGCCTGACGCATCGGCGCGCGGCGCGGTGCCGGCATTTCAGCGGTCGATCCGGCGGTAGGAGGCCGGCGAGAAGCGCAGGCACAGCATCAGGAGCAGGACGGCCCCGGCCAGCATCGCGATCCATGCCTCCACGAGGTCCGAGAACCGGTCGCGCAGCATGCCCGCGAGCAGCGGCATCAGGCTCGCGATGACGTAGCCGCCGCCCTGCACGAAGGCGGCGAGCGCGCCGGCCTCCGCCGGATCGTCGATGTGGTCCAGCGTCACGATCAGCGACAGCGGGAACAGCGCGCCGATGCCCGCGCCCAGCAGGAGGCAGGCGGGCAGCGCCAGCGACGCGGGCGCGGCGATCAGGCAGGCCAGGCCGGCGATCAGCAGGGCGAGCACCGCGAGCAGCGGCCCGCGGCGGTCCGGAAAGCGGCCGATCCAGGCCGACACGGCCAGGCCCGCGGCCACCTCGGTCAGCGTCAGCCCGCCGAGCAGCAGTCCGGCCGCGGACGGCGACCAGCCCAGGCTGGTGTAGAACGGCGGCAGCCATGCCAGCACCAGCGTGTACGCGCCCGTGCCGATGCCGAAGAACGCCATCAGCTCCCAGGCGCGCAGGTTGCGCCGGAAGCTGCGGCGCGGCGCCGGGGCGGCGGCGAAGGCGGCGGGCGCAGGCAGGGCCGCCGCCCGCGTGGCCCAGAGCCACAGCGGCAGCGCGAACAGGGCAGGAAGCGCCCAGACGGCGAGGGCCGCCGGCCAGCCCCAGCGCGCCGAGAGCCCGGCCGCCGACGCCGCGGCGATCGCGGCGCCCGCCATGATGCCGGTGGTGTAGAGCGCGATGAGCGCGCCCGCGTTCGCGCCGAACCGGCGCTTGATGAAGGCCGGCAGCAGCGTCTGCACCAGCGCGATGCCCACGCCCGCGGCCAGCGCTGTGAGCAACAGCCCATGGCGTCCCGTGGCGCCGAGGCGCGCGGCACTGGCCGTGCAGACCAGGGCCATGCCCAGGCCGACGCCGCCGCGTTCGCCCAGCCAGCCGGCGAGCTGCCGCCCTCCGAGCGCGCAGAGGCCCATCACCAGCACCGGCCAGGTGGTCAGCAGGCCGAGCCCGGTGTGCGACAGCCCCGTCGCCGCCTCGATGCTGTCCAGCAGCGGCCCGATGGCCGCGAGCGCCGGGCGCAGGTTGAGCGCCAGGCCCACGACGGCGGCGCCGAGCACCCACCTCTGACAACGAACGCGATGCATCGATCTATCTCTCTATAAAGTATCTTGATATCAAATCATATGTGCGACACTGCAGGCCACGCAAGCAGTTAACATTCACGGCAGATCAAGTAACTTCATGCAGAGACACCATGTCGGATCGAGCCCAACGCGCGGAAGAGGAGTGGAAGCGGGAGCGCCCCGATGTGGACGCCAGGGTCATGGCGCTGGTGGGCCGCCTGCTGGAAGCGGCGCACCTGCTGGAGCGCGACTGGTTCCCGCCCCTGGCGGCGCAGTTCGAGCTGCACCAGGGGGAGTTCGACGTGATCGCCACCCTGCGCCGCTCGGGCAAGCCCTATGCGCTCACGCCGACCGAGCTCTACGGAGGCCTGATGCTGTCGTCCGGCGCCATGACCAGCCGGCTGGACCGGCTCGAGCGCAAGGGGCTGATCGAGCGCGGTCCCGCGCCCGGCGACCGGCGCAGCATCCTGGTGAGGCTCACGCCGGCCGGCCTCGCGCTCATCGACAGGATGCTGCCGCTGCACGTCGCGAACGAGCAGCGTGCCCTGGCATCGCTGAGCCAGAAGGACCAGAAGCAGCTCGGCGAACTGCTGACCCGGCTGGTCGCGGGCCTGCGCAAGCCGCCCCCGGCCGAGTGAGGCCGGCGGCGGCGCGCGCTTCAGTCGGCCGCCTGCCGCAGCGCCGCGCCCACGCCCTCGAGCGCCGCGGCGAGTTCGGCGTTCGTCGCCAGGCCGAAGCCGAGGCGGAACACGCGGGGCTCGTCGCCGAACCACGTGCCCGGCGCCAGCCGGATGCCGCGTTCCTGCAGCGCGGCCTGGAAGCGTTGCGGCGCATCGTCGTCGTCGTACACCGCCGGCTTCAGCCGCACGCAGCACAGCGCGCCCGCATCGGGGCGCACCCATTCGAGTTCGGCGGCATGGCGTCCGATCCAGGCCTCGAGCGTCTGCAGGTTGTGCGCGAGATGCCGCCGCCGCGCACCCACGATGTGCTCGCCCTGCCGCAGCACCGCGAGCGCCATGCGCTCGTCGAGCGGCGAGCACGAGATCACGGTGTTGAACTTCGCCGTCACCAGCGACTGCCGCAGGACGGGGTCGCGCGTGATCGCCCAGCCGATGCGCAGCCCCGCGGCGCCATGGCACTTGGAGAGCGAAGCCACCGTGACCACGCGCGGACCCGCCGCGCTGGCGCTCGGCATCGTGCGGTTGTCGCCGTAGGCCGCCTCGCGGTAGGTCTCGTCGACCACCAGCCAGGCATCCGGCGCATGCGTGCGCATCAGCTCGGCCACCTCGCGCAGCGTCGACGCGGGGATCGCGACGCCCGAGGGGTTCTGCGGCGACGCCAGGCTGACGATGCGGGTCTTCGGCGTCAGCAGCGCGCGCAGCGCCTCGGGGTCGAGCCGGTAGCCGTCGTCGAAGCGCAGCGGCAGCGGGCGCACCGTCGCGCCGACCGCGCCGAGCGTGTTGCGCGCGAGCGGAAAGGCGGGTTCCGCGATCACCGCCTCGTCGCCGGGGCCGCAGAGCGTGAAGGCGAGCAGGAACAGCGCATGCATGCCGCCGACGGTGACGACCACGTCCTCGGCGCTCACGCGGTGCCGCGCGGCGATCAGCGCGCGCAGCTCGGCGTCGCCGGCCGCGCTGCCGTAGTTCAGCGGCAGGTCGGCGAGCTCGGCCATGTCCCGGCCGAACAGCTCGCCGAGCCGCAGGCTCGGTCCCACGCTTTCGGCCAGGTCGTGGCGCGGTGCGCTCGCCACCAGCGAGATGATGTCGTTGCTCGGAAATCGCTCCATGGCGCGCTTTGCATTCCTTCTTGTGTGCCAGCGGCCAATGGTGCAAGCTTGCGGCCGAAGATAACAGCCACAGTTTTCTGAAATTCCAACCAGTACAGTTGAGGCCATGACGCTCGAGACCCATGCCGCGGCCGATGCCGACCCGCAGCCCGCCGGGCGCTTCCGCTACGAGGCGCTGGCCGATTTCATCGCCGGCCTGGTGAAGGCCGGGACGCTGCCGGCCGGCAGCCGCGCGCCGTCGCTGCGCGAGATCAGCACGCAGCACCGCACGAGCCTGAGCACCGCGGTGCAGGCCTACCGGCTGCTCGAGGACCGCGGCGTGCTCGAGGCGCGGCCGCAGTCGGGCTACTACGTCGCGCGCGCGGCCGCGGCGCTGCCGCTGCCCGCGCCCACGCGACCGCCGCTGCGCCCGGCCAAGGTCGCGGTGTCGGGGCTGATGCTGCAACTGCTCGAGAACGCGTCGAACGAGGCCTATGTGCCGCTGGGCTGCGCCATCCCGAGCCCGCGCATCCTCGCCTCGCCGAAGCTCGACCGCATCCTCGCGCGCACCGCGCGCACCAAGGGCGCGCAGCTCAACAACTATTCGCCGCCCAGGGGCGAGCCCGCGCTGCGCAGCGAGATCGCGCGCCGCGCCATGCGCTTCGGCCAGGCGCTGCCGCCCGACGGCATCGCGATCACCTGCGGCTGCACCGAAGCGCTCGCGCTCGCGCTCGACGCGGTCACCGAGCCGGGTGACGCGGTCGCGATCGAATCGCCCACCTACTTCGGCCTGCTGCAGGTGCTGCGCATGCGCGGCCTGCGGGCGGTGGAGCTGCCCACCGATGCCGCCACCGGCGTGGTGGTCGACGCGCTGCGCGACGTGCTCGCCGCCGGCCGGGTGCGCGCCTGCGTGCTGGCGTCGAGCTTCCAGAATCCGATGGGCTTCACGATGCCGCGCGCCAACCGCCTCGCGGTGCTGCGCCTGCTCGCGAAGCACCGCGTGCCGCTGATCGAGGACGACGTCTACGGCGACATCCATTTCGGCGAGGAACGGCCGGTGCCGTTCAGCGCGCTCGACCGCCACGACAACACCATCTACTGCGGCTCGTTCTCGAAGACCCTGGCCCCGGGCTATCGCATCGGCTGGATCGTGCCGGGGCGTCACATGGCGCGGGTGCTCGAGAGCAAGTTCGCCTCGACGCTGGCCACCCCGGTGCTGACGCAGGTCGCGCTCGCCGAATTCCTGTCGAGCGGCGAGTACGACCGCCACCTGCGTCGACTGCGGCGCGAGTTCGCCGACACGCTGGAACGCATGTCGCGCGTGATCGAGCAGGCCTTCCCACCGGGCACCAAGATCTCGCGGCCCGCGGGCAACTTCGTGCTCTGGGTCGAACTGCCCCGGCCGGTCGACACGCGCGCGCTGTTCGGCCAGGCGCTGAAGAAGGGCGTGTGCTTCGCGCCCGGCGTGGTGTTCTCGGCCAGCGGGCGCTACGCCCACTGCATGCGCCTGAGCGGCGGCCATGGCTGGGACGCGGGCGTCGAGAAGGGCCTGCGCGCGCTGGGCGCGCTCGCGACCAGGGCGCTGCGCTGAAGCCTGGCAGGCGCCGCGCCAGGGCCGCGGTCATCCTGCGACCTTTGTCACGGATTCGCCATGGATGTTTGTTAACACCACCGCAGGGCTCCAAGGCAGATTTACATTCGCCGCATGAGTAAAGAAGTTTGCCTTTTCGCCGGTGCCGAGCTGATCGCAGAGATCGGCGCGGTGCAGCGGCGCGTGGCGGTGGGCGACTGCATCGCGGTGCGCGTCCTGCACGGCGACGGCCTGCTCGAGGACGTGCTGCTCGGCGGAAACGACGCGGAGCAGCAGGCGGCGCTGGCACTTCTGCACCGCACGATCCGCGCGGACCGCCGCGCCGAGGGTCTGCCGGCCTGAGTCCCCGCGCGGACCGCGTCGGGCGCTCTGCTACAATCGCGCCTCGCCCAGACCATCTGGGCGTTGCCTGGCCAGGCAAGCTGAATCTCACACCAGCGCGTCGAAGTCATACGACGAGAAAAACAACAATGACTTCCGCAAACGAATCTTTGCCGTAGCGTGGACCGCGTAAGAGTTCACGACCACATTCCAAAGCCCGCCTCGCGCGGGCTTTTTCATGCCTGCGATGTCGCCGGCCGCGACAAGGCGGCGGCCGACACCGGCATGCGCGGCAAACCTGCCGGTATGCGCCCCGCACGCTCGAAAAATCGGTCGCTCCACCCCCACAAGGAGACGGCGATGACCAGCCCCAAGCCCGCACAGAACCCCGACCCGTCCCGCGCGCCGGATGAAGCCAAGCGCCCCTTGCCGCTCGAAGCCGAGGTCCGCGCGACCGACCTCGAAACGCCGGACCCCGACGAGGAAGAAGCCGCCGCGGCGGACACGGAAGCACGACCGGGCAAGGGCGAGAACGCCCCCGGCTTCCTGAAGGACGCGAAGCGCTGATCGCGCCACAAAAAAAGCGGCGTCCCGCGAGGGACGCCGCCTGGCCTTGGAGAAAAGTGCGGGGACTCAGAAATCCATGCCGCCCGGCGGCATCGCCGGTGCCTTCTCGGCCGGCTTCGGCAGCTCGGCCACCGTCGCATCGGTCGTGAGGATCAGCCCCGCGATCGAGGCCGCGTTCTGCAGCGCGGTGCGCGTGACCTTGGTCGGGTCGACCACGCCGATCTCGACCAGGTCGCCGTACTCGCCCGTGGCGGCGTCATAGCCGTAGTTGCCCTTGCCTTCGAGCACCTTGGCCACGACCACCGACGGCTCGACGCCGGCATTCGCGACGATCGCGCGCAGCGGCGCCTCGAGCGCACGCAGCGCGATGCGGATGCCCGCATCCTGGTCGGCGTTCGCGCCCTTGAGCTCCGTGACCGCGGCACGGGCGCGCAGCAGCGCCACGCCGCCGCCGGGCACGATGCCCTCGGCCACCGCTGCGCGGGTGGCATGCAGCGCATCGTCGACGCGGTCCTTCTTCTCCTTCATCTCGACCTCGGTCGCGGCACCCACGCGGATCACCGCCACGCCGCCCGCGAGCTTGGCCACGCGCTCCTGCAGCTTCTCGCGGTCGTAGTCGCTCGTGGCCTGCTCGATCTGCGCCTGGATCGCCTTCACGCGCGCGTCGATCTGCTTCTGGTCGCCCGCGCCGTCGATGATGATCGTGTTCTCCTTCTGCACCTCGATGCGCTTGGCGCGGCCGAGGTCCTCGAGCGTGGCCTTGTCGAGCTGCTTGCCGGTCTCCTCCGAGATCACGGTCGCGCCCGTGAGCACCGCGATGTCCTCGAGCATCGCCTTGCGGCGGTCGCCGAAGCCCGGCGCCTTGACGGCCGCGACCTTGAGCACGCCGCGCATCGAGTTGACCACCAGCGTCGCGAGCGCCTCGCCCTCGACTTCCTCGGCCACGATGAGGAGCGGCTTGCCGGCCTTGGCGGCGGCCTCGAGCACCGGCAGCAGCTCGCGGATGTTCGAGATCTTCTTGTCGTGCAGCAGCACGAGCGGATCATCGAGGTGCGCGACCTGCTTCTCGGGGTCGTTGATGAAGTAGGGGCTCAGGTAGCCGCGGTCGAACTGCATGCCCTCGACCACGTCGAGCTCGTTGTCGAGCGACTTGCCGTCCTCGACCGTGATCACGCCTTCCTTGCCCACCTTCTCCATCGCGTCGGCAATGATCTTGCCGATGGCCTCGTCGGAGTTGGCCGAGAGCGCGGCGACCTGCGCGATCTCGCGGCCGGTGGAGATCGGCTTCGAGAGCTTGCGCAGCTCCTCGAGCACCGCGGTGGTGGCCTTGTCGATGCCGCGCTTGAGGTCCATCGGGTTCATGCCCGAGGCCACGTGCTTCATGCCCTCCTGCACGATCGCCTGCGCGAGCACGGTGGCGGTGGTGGTGCCGTCGCCGGCCACGTCGGCCGTCTTCGACGCCACCTGCTTGACGATCTGCGCGCCCATGTTCTCGAACTTGTCGGCCAGCTCGATCTCCTTGGCCACCGACACGCCGTCCTTGGTGATGGTGGGTGCGCCGAAGCTGCGTTCGAGCAGCACGTTGCGGCCCTTCGGGCCGAGCGTCACCTTCACCGCGTCGGCGAGGATGTTCACGCCCGCGACGATGCGCTGGCGGGCGTTGTCGTGGAATCGGACGTCCTTGGCAGTCATTTGTTCATCACTCCTTGCTTCTTGCTTTCTCTGGACAACGGCGACATCGTGTTCAGGCGACGCGCTTGAGGCCGCCGCGGTCGCTCGCGTCGACGACGGCGAGCACATCGTCCTCGCGCAGCACCAGCAGTTCCTCGTCGTCGACCTTGACCGTCTGGCCTGCGTACTTGCCGAAGAGCACCTGGTCGCCCGCCTTCAGATGCAGGGGACGCAGCGTGCCGTCGGCAAGCAGCTTGCCCTGGCCCACCGAGAGCACCTCGCCCTGTTCGGGCTTCTCGGCCGCCGAGTCGGGAATCACGATGCCGGATGCCGTCTTGCGCTGCTGTTCGATCCGCTTGACGATCACCCGGTCGTAGAGGGGATGAAGTTTCATGTTCGATCTCCTAAGCGATGCAGGTCATCAACAAAAAAACAAAACTCCGGCACCGAGAGATGCCGGCGCGCGAGAGCTATGGGCGCCCGCGCGGCGCTTCAAGACCCCGTCGCGCCAAAATTTTTGTGACGATTTTTTTCAGAGTCCGCCGAGCACGATGCGATCGGCGCGGCCGAGCCGGTAGACCGTGCGGTGCGCGCTCGCGTCGGCATGCGGCGGCTCGGGCATGACGGGGCAGGGCAGTGCGCGGCCGCCGCTGTCGTCGAGCGTGGCGTCGTCGCCGTCGGGCACCGCGGCCCAGAGGCCGCGCTTGCGCGGGCGGAACAGCCAGCGCAGGTAGCCGCGGTGCGCGGCCAGGCGCATCAGCGCCTGGCGGTCGGGCGCTTCGGCGATCAGGTGCGGGCTGTCGTCGCTCGTGTCGTCCTCGTCGAAGTAGCCGAAGGCGCGCCGGCCGTCGCTCACCTCGGTGGCCGGTGCGCCCAGGCGCCACCACGCCGGGCGCTCCAGCCGCTCGACGTCCCAGGCGCCGAGCTGCCACGCGGCCTCGAGCAGCGCGCGCTCGAGTTCGTCGAACCGGCCGGGGGCGCCCGGCGGCAGGTCGAACTGCGCCATCGACTGCGGCACCGGCCGCGCCGGCAGCGAGAGGCCGGGCATCTGCAGCGGCGTCTGCCGCAAGAACCCGTGCCAGTGCAGCGACAGCAGCGCCGGCGCCTCTTCGCGCGCCACCGCGGTCACGGTCACGGCGTAGAGCGGCAGTTGCATCGCGTCGGACTGGTCGGCCACGGTTTCAAGAATGTTCATTCGAAACAACCTCCTTGCAACTGCCGAAAAATCTAGAACAAGCAACGGCCGCGTGCAAGCGGCGGCCGGCGCGAAGCGGCTCTTGAAATCGCGCGCGGCCGGCTCAAAATAGCCGCCCGGACGCGGCGCGTGCCCTGCCGCGCGCCGCCTTTTCTCCGCCTTGTTTCTTGTCCATTCATTCCCTTGCGAGGAGATTGTCTTGACGATGAAGATCGCGCAGATCGCCCCCCTCTACGAAGCCGTGCCGCCGCGGCTCTACGGCGGCACCGAACGGGTCGTCGCCCATCTCGCCAACGCGCTGGTCGACCAGGGCCACGAGGTCACGCTGTTCGCCTCGGCCGACACCCAGACCCGGGCCCGCCTCGCGCCGATGCGCGCGCAGGCGCTGCGCCTGGACCCGGCGCCGCTCAAGTCGGACCTGGCGAGCCACCTGAGCATGCTCCACGAGGTGCGACGACGGGCGCACGAGTTCGACGTGCTGCACTTCCACGTCGACCTGCTGCACTTCCCCTTCTTCGAGGACATGGCCGAACGTACCCTCACCACGCTGCACGGCCGCCTCGACATCGCGGACCTGCCGGGCGCCTACACGCGGTGGAACCGCTATCCGCTGATCTCCATCTCCAAGCACCAGCGCCGGCCGCTGCCGTTCGCCAACTGGCTCGCGACCATTCCGCACGGCCTCGACGAGGCGCCCTATGCCTTCGCGCCCGAACCCGGCGGCTACCTCGCCTTCCTCGGGCGGATCTCGCCCGAGAAGCGGCCGGACCGCGCGATCGAGATCGCCACGCGCGCGGGCCTGCCGATCCGGATCGCGGCCAAGGTCGATGCGGCCGACGCGCGCTACTTCGAGCAGAAGATCCGCCCGATGCTCGACCATCCGCTGGTCGAGTTCATCGGCGAGATCGGCGATGCCGACAAGGCCGCCTTCCTCGGCGGGGCGCGCGCGCTGCTGTTCCCGATCGACTGGCCCGAACCCTTCGGGCTCGTGATGATCGAGGCCATGGCCTGCGGCACGCCGGTGATCGGCTGGCGCTGCGGCTCGGTGCCCGAGGTGATCGAGCACGGCGTGAGCGGCCTCATCGTCGAGGACGAGGCCCAGGCCGTGGAGTCCGTGCATGCAATCGGCCGGCTCGACCGGCGCGCCGTGCGCCGCGCCTTCGAGGCCCGCTTCTCCGCGCAGGCGATGGCCAGCGCCTACGTCGAGCAGTACCGACGCATCGTCGACGGCGGTGAGCTGCCGCCGCAGCATCGGCTCTACCGCGAGGCAGCCTAGCGATGAACGGCGAAGTGGCTGCGACCGACCAGGCCGAGCCGGCCCCCGAACGTGCCGTGCAGCATGCCTTCGTGCTCAAGGAGGGCGACACGTACTTCGTGATGGATGCGCATGGCGACGTGAGCGGCGGCGTGGACGGCCTGTTCCATCACGACACGCGCATGCTCTCGACCTTCGTGCTGCGGCTCAACGGCGCGCGGCCCTCGCTGCTGTCGAGCGGCGTGGGCGCCGACAACGTCTTCTTCACCGCCGACCTCACCAACCGGCCGCTGCCGGTGCTCGGCTCGACCTCGATGCCGCAGGGCGTGATCCATCTCGAGCGCAAGCGCTTTCTCTGGAACGCGCGGCTGTTCGAGCGCATCCGGCTCGTCAACTACAGCGACCAGCCCGCGCAGGCGCCGCTTGCGCTGCAGTTCGGCGCCGACTTCCGCGACATGTTCGAGGTGCGCGGCCAGCGGCGCGCGCGGCGCGGCGAGTTCGGCGCGCCCGAGGTGCGCGCGCAGGGCGTGGCGCTGCGCTACCAGGGGCTCGACACGGTGCTGCGGCACGCCTGCATCGACTTCTCGCAGCCGCCGCAGCGCATCGATGCCGGCAGCGCCGAGTTCAGCGTGCCGCTCGCCGCGCACGGCCACTGGACGCTGTATGTGGAGGTGGGCACCGAGCCCGCGGTGCCGACGCCCGAGCGCTTCCGCGAGGCCGGCGTGCTCGCGCGCTGGCGCATGCGTGCGCGGCAGCGGCGCGGCGCGCGGCTGGAGGCCTCGGGGCGGCTGTTCCAGTCATGGCTCGACCGCTCGCGCGCCGACCTCGCGCTGCTCACCACCGACCTGCCGACCGGACCGTATCCCTACGCGGGCATCCCGTGGTTCTCGACACCCTTCGGCCGCGATGCGATCGTGACGGCATTCCAGACCCTCTGGATCGACCCGCGGCTCGCGCAGGGCGTGCTCGACTTCCTCGCGGCGCGGCAGGCGCACCAGACCTCGAGCTTCCGCGATGCGGAGCCCGGAAAGATCATGCATGAGACCCGCAAGGGCGAGATGGCCGCGGTCGACGAGCTGCCCTTCGGCCAGTACTACGGTGGCGTCGACACCACGCCGCTCTTCGTGGCGCTGGCCGGCGCCTACGCGCAGCGCACCGGCGACCGCGCGACCATCGAGCGCATCTGGGGGCCGCTGTGCGCCGCCTGCGAATGGATGGAGCGCAACATGGCGCGCCACCCCGACGGCCTGCTCGCCTACCAGCGCGGCGAGGCCAGCGGCCTCGTCAATCAGGGCTGGAAGGACAGCCACGACTCGATCTTCCATGCCGACGGCCGCACGCCCGAGGGGCCGATCGCGCTGGTGGAGGTGCAGGGCTACGCCCATGCGGCCTTCCTCGCCATGGCCTTCATCGCCGAATGGCGCGACGATCCCGGCGCGAGCCGCTGGCGCCAGCGCGCCGAGGCCGTGCGACAGGCCGTCGAGGCGCGCTTCTGGCTCGACGACCTGCAGTTCTATGCGCTCGCCATCGATGGCGCCAACCGGCCCTGCCGCGTGCGCGCCTCCAACGCCGGGCATCTGCTGTTCACCGGCGTGCCCGCGGGCGACCGCGCGCTGGCCGTCGGGCGCCAGCTGCTGGCGCCGGCCTTCGCATCGGGCTGGGGCATCCGCACGCTGCCCGACGAGGCGGTGCGCTTCAATCCGATGTCGTACCACAACGGCTCGGTGTGGCCGCACGACGTGGCGCTGTGCGCCGCGGGCATGGCGCGCTACGGCGAGCGCGACGGCGTGGTGCGCATCCTCGACAACCTGTTCGAGGCCGCCGCGCATTTCGGCATGCGCCTGCCCGAGCTGTTCTGCGGCTTCGACCGCCAGCCCGGCGAATCGCCGATCGCCTACCCGGTGGCCTGCCTGCCGCAGGCCTGGGCGGCCGGCTCCGCGTTCATGCTGCTGCAGGCTTGCCTGGGCCTGCGGGTCGACGGCATCCGCGGCGAGGTCGACATCGTGCAGCCGCGGCTGCCGGCGGACATCGACCATCTGCATCTGCGGGGGCTGCGCGTGGGCGATGCGCGCGTGGACCTGCGGTTCCAGCGCATCGACGGGCGGGTCGTCGCGGTCGCGCAGTCCGGCCCGGGCGAGGCGAGGGTGCGCGTGAACCTGCAGATCTGAGCGTCAGTCGGCGCGGCTCACGAGCACGTCGCCGACCTGCGGGCCGCCGACGATCCGGCCCGCGGCGT
The DNA here is from genome assembly GCF_029893635.1 of Variovorax sp. TBS-050B. Taxonomy (NCBI): domain Bacteria; kingdom Pseudomonadati; phylum Pseudomonadota; class Betaproteobacteria; order Burkholderiales; family Comamonadaceae; genus Variovorax; species Variovorax sp. TBS-050B. Next base: position 69,509 of record NZ_JARXYR010000001.1, read on the forward strand.
CGCGCTCGACCTCGATGCCGACGCCGCAGCGCGCCTCGTCCATTTCCCAGACCCAGCCGTACAGGTCGCGCCCACTGCCCTTGGGCGACATCAGCGGCATGTTCATGCGCAGGCCGCTGCTGCTGCCGAGGTCGACCCGGACCATGAGCGTCTCGTCGTCGGCGTCGCCCGTGTCGGCCGCCACCTCGACGATGGTCGTGCGCAGCGGCTCGCGGTGCACCAGCGCCTGCAGCGCGGCCGGCAGGTCGTCGAAGGGCGGGGCGGCCATGCCGTCGCTGTCCTCGTCGGGCAACGGATCGCCGAGCCGCACCGCGCGGAAGTAGTCTTCGGAGCGCCCGAGGCTGCCGCGCCCGCCGATCGCGGTGGCCATGTCCTCGAGCGAATCGGCCTTGAGCAGCAGTGCCTGCCCGCCGCTGCGCATCAGGTAGAGCCGCTCGTCGTTGGCGTCGCTGCCGAGCGAATCGCGCCGCAGCGCGATGTCGAGCTCGAGCAGCCGGTCGCCCGCGGCGGTCTGCTGCACGCGGTAGGGGCCTTCGTAGTGGCGCACCTCGAGCGCCTCGCCGGTCTTGTGGTCGTTCTTCCAGAACAGCAGCCGGTAGCGGCCTTCGCCGTCGAAGGCGAGCAGCCGGCGCCAGTCGATGTAGACCGAGAGGAAGAGGCCGCGCGGGTGCGCCGCCGCATCGTCGGCTTCGAATGCCGCAAAGGCCGCGCGGTGGCTGGCCGGCATGGCTGCGGCAATGCTCGCGGCGGGCGGCGCGGGCGGCATCTGCTCGCGGTCGACCTGCGCGCGCAGGTCGCGGTGCAGCGCCAGCGCATCGGCCCTGGTGATCTTGAGCATCTGCATCGACAGCAGCATCGGGTCGACGTGGTAGACCTCGCCGGGCGCGAGCGGGCCGGCCTCGCGCGCGGCAACCTCGAGCATGTCGGGGCGGATGAATTCGTCGACCTGCGCGGGATCGCTGAGCACGCGGTTGAAGCACTCGGCCAGGTCCCAGCTCAGCACGCTGCTGCTGCGCGTGACCGGATTCAGCGTGGCCACGTCCTCGTCGGTCGCGGTAAGCCGGCGGTAGAACAGCAGGGTGCCGAAGGGCGTGAGCGCGATCGGCACGCGCAGCGCGCCGTCGGGCGGCGAGACGATCCAGCGGTCCAGCACGGGCTGCCAGAGGTCGGGATCGATCAGGCTGATCTGCCGCCGGCCGTAGAGGCCGAAGCCGTGCTTGCGCCAGAGTTCGAGCAGCGCGGCCGGCAGGCGGTCCGCGTGGCGCGCGAGCAGCTCGGCCGTGGCGGGGATGCGTTCGCCCTGCGGCGGGTTGGCCTTGACGAAGGCATGGAGCCGGATGCGGCCGAACATGGAAGCGCTGCGCCTTCGCTCAGCGTTCGTAGGTGGCGCCGAGCGTGGCCGAGCCGAGCCGCGACATGTGGATCATGAAGCCGACGTACGCGGCCGTGGCGTCGGCCGGCACGTCGAGCCGCTCGGTCGAGAGCGCATGCAGCGTGAAGACGTAGCGGTGCGGCCCGTGGCCGGGCGGCGGCGCGGCGCCGCCGTAGCCCGCGGTGCCGAAATCGGTGCGGCCCTGCTTCGCGCCCGCGGGCAGCTTCGCGCCGTCGGCCGCGCCCGCGCCGCGCGGCAGCGAGCTCGCGTCGGCCGGAATGTCGTAGACCACCCAGTGCCACCAGCCCGAGCCCGTGGGCGCGTCGGGGTCGTACATCGTGAGCGCGAAGCTCCCGGTGCCGGCGGGGGGATTTTTCCAGGCCAGTGCGGGCGAGAGGTTCTCGCCCGTGGCGCCCATCACGTTGTGCACGCTCGCCAGCGGCAGGGTGTCGCCGTCGCGGAAGTCGGGGCTTTCGAGCTGGAAGGAAGTGGACATGGGGGCTCCTTGGGTCGGAAGATGGAGGGATCGTCGCAACGAGGGCGGCGACGAATGCTAACGCGCGGATGCGGCATACTCCCACCCCCTCGAAACTCGCCGGACACGCACTGAATGGACAAGGAAGTCGACCCCCAGGTACTCGCCGTCATCGATGAGATGCGGCTCTCGGGCCCGCGGCTCACGCCGGTCGAGATCGTCGCCAAGATGGGTGTGTTCGATGCGCGCGACAAGCCCTTCGAGCACGCCTGGCTCGCGACCGGCGACAACGTCATCGCCACCGTCTGGGCCGAGTTCGTGAACGTGGGCACGGGCGGGCGCTGGTTCTGCCTCGAGTCGCTCGACGTGCAGCGCCGCGCGGGCGGCGGTGCGCGCAGCCCGCAGCAGGTGCAGCGCGCCAAGGACCGGCTGGCGCTGCTCAAGCGCACCTTCGACGCCGGACAGGGCTTCCGCGCGCTGCTGCAGACCAACCGCATCGAGATCGCCGAACTCGAGGCCAACAAGAACGCGAAGGTCTCCACGCGCGTGCGCGACGAGACCGAATGGCACGTCGCCACCTGGGAGCCGGAGCACCTGCGCGCGGTGCTGGTGCGCGGCGCGCGCGGCTGGGTTCCCACGGAGGCCGAGATCGAGGCCGCGCGCGGCCGCAGCGCCGTGCCGGCCGCGGGCGAGCCCGGCGCGGCCGTCGCCGCGGGCGCTTCGCCCGACGACGTGCAGGCCGCCGCCTTCGACTACGTGCTGCGCCACTTCCAGGGCTACGGCTACAAGGCCGAGGACCTGCGGGAGCGGAAGCTCGGCTACGACATCGAGGTCTCGAACGCCAAGGGCGCGACGCTGCTGCGCGTGGTGGTCAAGGGAACCTCCAGTGCGGTGCCGGGCTTCGGGCTCACGGCCGAGGAGCACGCCTGCGCCGCGCGCGAGCCGCTCTGGCGCCTGCTGGTGGTGAGCGATGCCGGCGGGCCGACCGCGCAGCACAAGATCTACAAGCCCTCGGAAATGAACCAGGCGCCCGGGTTCAATCCGCTGGTCTAGCAGGCGCCGCCATGAGACCCACCGCATCCCTTCCGGCGCTGCTGCTCGCCGCCTGCCTTGCGGTGGCGCTCCCGGCCCGCGCCCAATCGGCGGCGCCTTACGAAGGCCCGCTGTTCGACACCCACCTGCACTACAACCAGGAAGCCTGGGACGGCAGCACCGGACCCTATCCGCCCGCCGAGGCGCTCGCGCGCATGCAGCGCAACAACGTGACGGCGATCATCGCCAACTCGCGGCCCAATGCGGGCACGCAGACCCTCGCGGCCGCGCGCGAGACGCGCGCCGCGGGCGTGACGGTGGTGCCCTTCGTGCGCCTCTACCGCAACCGCGACGACTACAGCAACTGGTTCCGCGACGAGAGCATCCACGAGATGGTGCAGACCGAACTCGCGCGCGGCACCGCGAGCGGCCCCTACCGCGGCATCGGCGAATTCCATCTCTACGACAGCGCGAACGCCAACGGCCCGGTGGCCAGGAAGCTGATCGCGCTGGCCGAGCGGCAGCAGCTCGCGGTGCTCGCGCATGTCGACGACGTGGCGATCGACCTGCTGATGGCGAACGCGCCTTCCAAGGGCCGCTCGCTGCGCCTGATCTGGGCCCACACGGGCATCGGCGGTGCGCCGGTCGAGCGCGTCGAGGCGCTGCTCGCGCGCTATCCGCTGCTGATGGGCGAACTCTCGTACCGCCCCGGGCTGACCTGCGGCGGCGGCACGCTGTGCCCTGAATGGCGCGCGCTGCTGCTCAAGTACCCGGAGCGCTTCGTGATCGGCTCCGACACCTGGGTCAACCAGCGCTGGAGCGCCTACGACGAGATCATGCGCGGCTACCGCAGCTGGCTCGGCGAGCTGCCGCCCGACGTGGCGCGGCGCATCGCCTGGGGCAACGCGGCCGCGCTGTTCGGCCTGCCGCGCTGAGGCGCGCCGCGGCTCAGAACGTGACCTTGACCGACGGCGCGCTGCGCTGCGCCTCGCCGTGGTACACGGCCTCGATGTTGTTGCCGTCGGGGTCGAGCACGAAGCAGGCGTAGTAGCCCGGGTGGTAGGGCCGCTCGCCCGGCGCGCCGTTGTCGGTGCCGCCGTGCGCGAGCGCCGCCTGGTGGAAGGCATCGACCATCGCCCGGTCGCGGGCCTGGAAGGCGAGGTGGTGGCGGCCCGTGAGCCGGCCCTGGGCCGCCTGGCTGTCCGCGCTGGAGACGAACAGCTCGTCGGCCCAGAAGTAGTCCTCGGCGGCGCCGCCCAGCGGAACCTCCAGCACGCCGAACACGGCCTCGTAGAAAGCCCGGCTCGCGGCCAGGTCGCGCACGACCAGCTGGATGTGGTCGATCAGGCGGCCGCGGTGCAGTTCTTGGGTCTCCATGCATGGACTCCTTGTCAGAAATGGGGGATGGAAGGGGATTGACATTTCCGCCGCGAAGGAACACCTTGTCAACCGCCGTCGACGGCGCGTTCCGGCGAGCGCCCTTCACCAGGAGGCCCCATGGCTGAAACCGACAAGGTGTTCGCAGGCTCGATCCCGAAGCTCTACGACACGCTGATGGTCCCGCTGATCTTCGAGGGCTTTGCCGCCGACATGGCGGCGCAGGTCGCGGCCTTCTCGCCGGGCGCGGTGCTCGAGACCGCGGCCGGCAGCGGCGCGGTAACGCGCGCGCTCGCGCCCCGGCTGCGGCCCGACGCGCGCTACGTGGTGACCGATCTCAACCAGCCCATGCTCGACCATGCCGCCGCACGGCAGGGCGCTGACGCGCGCATCGAGTGGCGCCGCGCGGACGCGCTCGACCTGCCGTTCGGCGACGCCGCGTTCGACGTGGTCTGCTGCCAGTTCGGCGCGATGTTCTTTCCGGACCGTGTCGCCGGCTATGCCGAGGCGCGCCGCGTGCTGCGGCCCGGCGGGCGCTTCGTCTTCAGCGTCTGGGACCGCATCGAGGAGAACGACTTCGCGCGCGAGGTCACGGAGGCGCTCGCCGCGATGTTCCCGGGCGATCCGCCGCGCTTCCTGGCGCGCACGCCGCACGGCTACCACGAGGCCGCGCGGATCGAGGAGGAGCTGCGCCGCGCCGGCTTCACCGCGGTCGCGATCGGCACGCACGGGAAGCTCGGCCGTGCCGCGTCGGCGCACGATGTGGCGGTGGGCTATTGCCAGGGCACGCCGCTGCGCAACGAGATCGAGGCGCGCGACGCCGGCGCGCTCGAGGCCGCGACCGAACGGGCGGCGGAGGCGATCGCCCGCCACCACGGCGCGGGGCCCGTCGCTGGCCGGATCCAGGCGCTCGTGATCGTGGCGTCGGACTGAAGCGGTCCGCTCAGCCCTTGTCGGCCTTGCCCGCCGCGTCCGCGAGCTTGCTGAGCATGCGGTCGATCACCCAGGGCCGGCGGCCGAGGTCCTCGGCGCGTTCCTTGCGGCGGATGGCGTCGCGCACCACGATCGAGCCCACATAGCGCAGCGGCTCGGGCGGAAAGAAGCCCAGCGGACCGCGCACGATCGGGCTGCGCGTCCAGGCGTTGTCCTGGTCGAGCACGAGCGAGGAGAGGATCTGCCCGCCCATGTAGCTCGGGCCCACGCCGTTGCCCGAGTAGCCGAAGCCGTAGCTCACGTGCGGCGCGCCGTCGAAGCGGCCGAAGAACGGCAGGCCGGTCACGGAGCGGTCCGACGGGCCGTTCCAGCTGGCGGTGATCGGCGTGTCCTTCAGCTCTGGGAAGAATGCGCGCAGCGCCGCGGTCAGCGCGGCCTCGTAGGGCGAACGCTCGTCGAACACGCGCGCCATCCGGCCGCCCCGGGCGAAGGTGTTGCCTCCCTTGCCGAGCATCAGGCGGCCGTCGGGCGTGCTGCGGTAGTAGTAGACGAAGGTGCGCGAGTCCAGCACCGAGACGCCGTCCACCAGCCCCGCGCGCTGCAGCAGCGCGGGGCAGCGCTCGGTGATGACCATGTCGCTCGACACGATCGCGATCGTGCGCTCGAACTGCGGAAAGCTGCTCGCCATCCATGCGTTCATCGCGAGCACCAGCTTGTCCGCCCGCACGCGGCCGGCCGGCGTGTGCACCACGGCCGGTGGGCCGGCGTCGAAGCGCAGCATCGGCGTGCGCTCGTGGATGCGGATGCCCATCGCGAGCGCGACGCGCCGCAGCCCGCGCACCAGCTTGCCCGGATGCACCGTGGCCGCGTTCGGCGCATACACGCCCGCCAGGTTGCGCCGCGAGCCGGAACGCCGCGCCACCTCGTCGGGCGGCAGCGTGCGGTAGGCGTCGATGCCGTGCGCGGCCAGCGCCTGCATCATCGGTTCGAGCGCGCCGATGTGGGCCGGCGCGGTCGCGGTGTAGAGCGTGCCGTCGCGCCGGAGTTCGGCGTCGATGCCGTGCCGGGCGCAGAAGGCCTCGATCTCGCCCACCGCGGCCTCGGAAGCCTGGACCAGGCGCACCGCCTCGTCGGTGCCGAACAGCCGCTGCAGGGTCAGGAACTTGGCCGACCAGGTGAGCAGGCAGCCGCCGTTGCGGCCGCTCGCGCCCGCGCCGCACAGATCGCTCTCGAGGATGACGATCTCGCGCGCCGGCGCCTGCAGCTTGGTCTGGATCGCGGTCCAGAGCCCGGTGAAGCCGCCGCCGACGATGCAGACGTCGGCGCGCAGCTCGCCCTGCAGGGCCGGCGCGAGATCGCCGTCGGCGAAGAGCGCTTGCTCGATCCAGAACGGGCGCATCGTGCGGCTAGGCCTCGCGGGCGCTGCGGTGTTCGCGGGCGCTGATCTCCAGATGCCGCACGAAGTGGTCGAGCGCGGGCACCGCCCTGTCGGCGCACTTGGCTTGATCGTCCCAGCGCCGCAGCCGCACCGCGTCCATCGCATGGGGAAGTTGCTCGAAGGCCCGTGCCTGGTCGGCATCGAACACGCCGCCCTGCAGCCGCAGGCTGCGCTGCGAGTCGGGCGAGAGCGCCTCCAGGTAGCCCGGCTCGCGCGCGCACAGGAAGCGCTTGGCGTCGACGTGCAGCCGGATCGGGTCCAGCGTGGCCGGACCGAACAGCGCACGCAGGAACGGCAGGCAGCGGTACTGGTGCAGGTCGTCCAGCCCCTGCTGCGTGGGCGTGCCGGCGTGGTCGTGCAGCAGATGGCCCAGGTCGTGCAGCAGGGCGGCGGCGATCAGCGCGCTGCCGGCACCTTCCTGCTCGGCCAGGTGCGCGGACTGCAGCGCATGCTGGAGCTGGGTGACGGGCTCGCCGTCGTAGCGGGCGTGGCCCCTGGTCTCGAAGACGCTCACGATGTCGGACAGGCTGAGGCTCATCGCGTCACCACGGCAGCGAGTAGGTCTTGGTGTTCGTGAAGCTCTTCATCGCCTCGAGAACGCCTTCCTTGTAGCCCAGGCCCGAGTCCTTGATGCCGCCGAAGGGCGTGAGCTCGAGCCGGTAGCCGGGCACTTCGCGCACGTTCACGCTGCCCACGTTGAGCTCGCGGATGAAGCGCGTGATGTGGTCGAGCCGGTTCGTGCAGACCGAGGACGACAGGCCGTAGGCCGTGCCGTTGGAGATGCGGATCGCGTCGTCGATGGTCTTGAAGCGGATCACCGGCGACACCGGCCCGAAGGTCTCCTCGCGCGCCACCGTCATCTGCGGGTCCACCTGGTCGAGCACGGTCGGCGAGTACAGCGCCCCCTCGCGCACGTTGCCGTGCAGCAGCCGCGCGCCCGCGGCGATGGCCTCGTTGACCACCGACTCGAAGTGCCGGGCCGCGGGCTCGTCGATCACGGTGCCCACGTCGGTGGCCGGGTCCATCGGATCGCCGTGCCTGAAGCCGCGCGTCTTCTCCACCAGCAGCTCGACGAAGCGGTCGGCCACCGATTCCTGCACCAGCATGCGCTTGATCGCGGTGCAGCGCTGGCCCGAATTCTTGTACGAGCCGCTCGCGGCCAGCGTCGCCGCCTCCTCGATGTCGGCATCGTCCATCACGATGATCGGGTCGTTGCCGCCGAGCTCGAGGATCTGCCGCTTGTAGACCGCCTTGGCCGCGATGTACTTGCCGATCGGCACGCCGCCGGTGAAGGTGACGAGGTCCACGTCGGGGTGGGTGAGCATCTCGTCGGCGATCTCGCGCGGGTCGCCCGTGAGCACCGACAGCATCGGCGGCGGCAGCCCCGCCTCGTAGAGGATGTCGGCCAGCAGGAAGGCCGCGAGCGGCGTCTTCTCGCTGGGCTTGAGCACGATCCGGTTGTTGGTCGCGATGGCCGGCGCCACCTTGTGGATCACCTGGTTGAGCGGATGGTTGAACGGCGTGATGGCGGTGATCACGCCCTGCAGCGGCTCGCGCAGCGTGTAGACCTTGCGGCTCTTGCCGTGGTGCGTGAGGTCGCAGGAGAAGACCTGGCCGTCGTCCACCAGCGCCTGGTTGGCCGCGAACAGCAGCACGTCGGAGGCGCGGCCGACCTCGTAGAGCGAGTCCTTGCGCGACAGGCCCGACTCGAGCGTGATGGTGCGCGAAATCTCGTCCAGGCGCGAGGCGATGAGCTCGCCCGCGCGCATGAGGATTTTGTAGCGCTCGTAGCGGGTCAGCGTGGGCCGGTAGTCGCGTGCGATCCGGTAGGCGGTGCGCACGTCCTCGAGCGTGGCCTTGGGCACGGTGGCGATCACCTCGCCGGTGTAGGGATAGGTCACCTCGATCGTGCGGTCGCGGTAGACCTTCTCGCCGCCGATGCGCAGCGCTTCGCGGTGGACGGTGCCGGGCTGGAGAAAGGCAGGGGTCATGGTGTCTTTCCGGTGGATGGAAGGCGCGGTCAGGCCGCGGCGGGCATGCGGGCGTGGTTCAGCGCGATGTCCAGCGCGTCGAAGTTGCGCAGCCGGCGCCCGGGCGCGATGCCCTCGACCGGCCGGTTGCAGATCAGCGGCACGCGCTGCTCCGACACGCCGCCGTGCGAGCGCAGCGGCACTTCGAGTGCGGAGAGATCGTGGCGGCTCGCGGCGGTGCCGATCACGGTGCTGCGCTCGCTCACGACCACGATGTCGCCGATGCGGTCGGGCGGCAGCTCGAAGCGCTTCGCGGCCTCGGCGCGCGACAGCACCAGCTCCATGCCCGGGAGTTCGCGCAGGCGCGTGATCCAGCCGGCCGCGCTGGCCTCGTCGGGCGCATACACGGTCGCGAAGGAGCCGAGCGCGCCGTGGTGCACCACATAAGGGTCGGTGATCGGCAGGATCACGCGCGCCGTGCCGGCGCCGTACCAGCCGTCGAGCACGTCCTGCAGGTAGATCACGTTGGGCTGGCCGTCCGCGGCGTGCTTGTCGTTCATGCCGTGGTCGGCGGTCAGCACGATGGTCGCGCCCATCGCGTCGAGCTGCGCGAGGTAGCCGTCCATCATCGCGTAGAAGGCATTGGCCGCGGGGCTGCCGGGCGCGGCCTTGTGCTGCACGTAGTCGGTGGTCGAGAGGTACATCAGGTCGGGGCGGCGCGTCTGCATCAGCTTCACGCCGGCGGCGAACACGAACTCCGACAGCGCGGCGCTGTAGACCGACGGCACCGGCATGCCGACCAGGCCCAGCACGTCCTCGATGCCGTTCTCCGCCAGCGTGACCTGGTCGGACTTCTCGGACGAGAAGCAGATGCCCGCCATGCGGTGGCCGAGCAGCTTGCGCAGCTTGTCCTTGGCCGTGACCACCGCCACCCTGGCGCCGGCATCGGCGAAGGCGGCCAGCACGGTGCCCGCGCGCAGGTACTTGGGGTCGTTCATCATCACTTCCTGGCCGAGCTCGCGGTCGAAGAAGTAGTTGCCGCAGATGCCGTGCACCGCGGGCGGTGCGCCGGTGACGATCGACAGGTTGTTGGGGTTGGTGAACGAAGGCACCACGCAGTCGCCGAGCAGGTCGGCGCCGTGTGCGCGCATCTGCGCGATGTACGGCGCCACGCCCGCGGCGACGGCGGCGTCGAGATAGGCGGGTTCGCAGCCGTCCACGCAGACGACCACCACGGGCTGCGCCATCCAGCGATAGCTTCTCGCATTGACTTCGAGGGTCTCCGGATTCATCTCGTGCTTCCTTCTCCAGTGGATTGAACAACCGGCGCCGCGGCCGCAGCGTCCGGGCGGCCGAAGGCCTTGTGCATGCGGCTGCGGCTTCCGGCCACGTGCTGGCGCAGGGCGGCCCCGGCCACGTTCGGATCGCCGCTGGCAATGGCGGCGACGATGTCGGCATGCTCGTCGGCCGACACGCGCAGGCCGCCGCCGCTGTCGAGCGCGCGCATGCGGAACAGATGCAGCTCCTTCACGAGCCGCTTGTAGGTCTCGGTGAGCTTCCTGCTGCCGGCGGTCTCGAGCAGCGTGTCGTGGAACTGCAGGTTGAGCTGCGCGTACTGCTCGACGTCCTGCGCCTGCGCCGCCGAGCGCATCGCCTCCACCATCGCGCGCAGCCGGTCGACCGCCGCCGCGTCCATCGCGACCGCCACGCGCCGCCCAACGATTTCTTCGAGGGCTTCGCGCAGTTCGTAGATCTCGTCGGCTTCCTCGAACGAGATCTCGCGCACGAACACGCCGCGGTTCTTCTCGTTGCGCACCAGGCCGGCTTCCTCCAGCGCGCGCAGCGCCTCGCGCACAGGGCCGCGGCTGGTGTTGAAGCGCGCCGCCAGCTCGCTCTCGTTGATGCGGCTGCCCACGGGGAGCTCGCCGGTCATGATCAGGCGTTCGATCTCTTCCTGCATCAGCATCGGCAGCGAACTGGACTGCAGGAAGGCGAGGGCGGAGGTGGGGGTGGTGGTCGGCATGGAGCCATTGTCGCTTGAAGCTGCAAACTGTCAACAATTTACTATTGACAATATTCAGATGCCAACCTACATTGATTTCGCCGTCGCCAGACGACGATCCGCACCCCTTGCTGAGGCGACTTGCCTGCCGCGCCCATCCACCCTTGCACTGGAGACGACGACATGAAGCCCGCACCGCGCAGCCCCATCCTTCTGACCCCCGGCCCGCTCACCACCTCGGACCGCACCCGCAATGCCATGCTGCGCGACTGGGGCTCGTGGGACAGCGACTTCAACCAGATCACCGCGCGCATCCGCGAGCGGGTGCTCGCGATCGTGCACGGCGAGCAGACGCATGTGTGCGTGCCCATGCAGGGCAGCGGCACCTTCTCGGTCGAGGCCGCCATCGGCACGCTGGTGCCGCGGCAGGGGCATGTGCTGATTCCGAGCAACGGCGCCTACTGCCAGCGGCTCGCCCGCATCTGCCGCGTGCTCGGCCGCCAGGTCACCACCATCGACTACACCGAGGACCGCCAGGTCGAGGCCGCCGACGTCGACCGCATGCTCGAGGCGGACCCGAGCATCACCCACGTGGCCGTGGTCCATTGCGAAACCGGCGCCGGCGTGCTCAATCCGCTGCATGAGCTCGCGCTGGTCGCGGCGCGGCACCACCGCGGCTTCATCGTCGACGCGATGAGCTCGTTCGGCGCCATCGAGATCGACGCCCGCAGGACACCCTTCGACGCCGTGATCGCCGCCTCCGGCAAATGCCTCGAAGGCGTGCCCGGCATGGGCTTCGTCATCGCCAAACGCACCACGCTCGAACAGAGCGAAGGCAATTCGCCCTCGTTGAGCCTGGACCTGTACGACCAGTGGACCTACATGGAGCGCACCACGCAGTGGCGCTTCACCCCGCCCACGCACGTGGTGGCCGCGCTCGACGAGGCGATCGCACAGTACCTCGAAGAGGGCGGCCTCGAGGCGCGCGGCGCGCGCTACGCGCGCAACTGCAAGGCGCTCGTGAGCGGCCTGGCCGAACTGGGCATCCGCAGCTTCCTCGACCCGTCGATCCAGGCCCCGATCATCGTCACCTTCCATGCGCCGAAGCATCCGGCCTACGCGTTCAAGACCTTCTACCAGGAGGTGAAGCAGCGCGGCTACATCCTCTACCCCGGCAAGCTGACCCAGGTCGAGACCTTCCGCGTCGGCTGCATCGGGCACTTCGGTGAAGCCGGCATCCCCGGTGCGGTCCGGGCGATCGGCGAGACGCTCGAGGCGATGGGGATCGGGATGGGCTCGCGCATGGTGGCGGCCTGAGGGGCGCGGCAGCCGGCGCGCCTTTCTGCCTCAGCCGCGCCGCTGGATCACTTTCCATCCGTTGCCCGAGGGATCGCGGAAGCCCGCATCGACGGTGCCGTAGCGCTCCGTCGGCTCCTGCGTGAACTCCACGCCCTGCGCCCGCATGCGCGCGCAGGCGGCGCGGCAGTCGTCCACCGCCAGCACCAGCGGCGGCATGGCGCCCTTGGCGACGACCTCGCGCAGCGCCTGCGCGGTGGCCGCATCGTGCACGGGCGGGCCGGGCAGGAACAGGCCGAGCTGGAACGAGGGCTGCTCGGGGTGCTGCACCGTGAGCCAGCGGTAGCCGCCGCTGCCCACGTCGGTGTGCACGCGGAAGCCGAGCTTCTCCACATAGAAGGCGAGCGCCTCGTCCTGGTCGCGCACGTACAAGCCGACCACCTCGATGCCTGCAGTCATGGAATCTCCTGTTGCTGTTGTCGAACGGGAGCGTTTGTACCGTCCATCGCCCTGCGCCGCTTCTCCGAAACTGCGGTCGTCAGGCCGGGCCGCTGCGCGGCGCTGACGACGCAGGCCGGCATCAGGCCCGGCGCTTCGTGCGCGGCGGCCGCCCTCGCGCGCTCGCGCACGGCGCCCGGGCTGCCGCCCGTGACGTCGCGGAAGGTGCGGCCGAAGGTGCCCAGGCTCGCCCAGCCGGTCGCGAAGGCGATCTCGGTGACGGGCAGATCCGTCTCGCGCAGCAGCGCCGTCGCGCGCTCGATGCGCCGCGTGAGCAGGTAGCGGTGCGGCGGAATGCCGAAGGCCTGCTTGAACGACCGCGCGAAATGCGCCTCGGACACGCCGCTCACGTCCGCGAGGCGAGCCACCGGCCATTCCTCGTGCGAGGCGGCGTCCATGCGGTCCCTGGCGCGCAGCAGGCGGCGCAGCAGGGCGGGGTCTTGCGGGGCGGCGGCTTTCATGGCCGCCGATGCTAAGCGCCTATCGCCGCGCAGCACCCGCGATCGCCGCAAGCACCTCCTCCGGCGCCACAGGCTTCACCAGATGCCGATCGAAACCGGCTTCGCGGGCGCGCGCCTTGTCGGCGTCCTGCCCGTAGCCGGTCACGGCGATCAGGTGGCAGTCCGGCCCGCAGATCGCGCGGATGCGAGCGCCCAACTCGTAGCCGTCCATCACCGGCAGGCCGATGTCGAGCAGCGCCACGTCGGGCCGCACGGCCTGCACCGCCTCGAGCGCCGACAGGGGGTCGTGGCGCACCGCGACTTCGTGGCCGTGCGCGCGCAGCAGCTGGGCCGTGGTGTGGGCCGCGTCGACGTTGTCGTCCACGAGCAGGATGCGGCACACCGCGGCGGCCTCCTCGGGTGGTGCCGCGTCCGGCGCCGCGGTCGCGGGGCGTTCGGCCGCGGGGTCCGACAGCGGCAGGCAGACGACGAACTCGCTGCCGCGGCCGACGCCCTCGCTGCGCGCCTCCACCGTGCCGCCGTGGAGCGCGACCAGGCTGCGCACCAGCGCGAGGCCGATGCCGAGGCCGCCCTCGGCGCGGTCGATGCCGCGCGGGCCCTGGTAGAACAGCTCGAAGATGCGCGGCAGCATCTCGGGCGGGATGCCGCGGCCGTTGTCGCGCACGCGGATCGCGAAGCGGTCGTCATCCCTCGCCTCGCACGAGAGCTCGATGCGGCCGCCGGGCTCGGTGTAGCGCGCCGCGTTGGTCAGCAGGTTCGCCACCACCTGCGCGATGCGGATCGGGTCGCAGACGCAGCGCAGGCCCGGCTGCACGCGGATGGCCAGCTCGTGGTTGCGCTGCTCCAGCAGCACGCTCGCCTGCTCGACGGCCTTGGCGAGCAGCGGCTGCACCTCGCAGGCGGCGAGCTTGAGCTGGATCTTGCCGCGCGTGATGCGCGAGATGTCCAGCAGGTCGTCCACCAGGCGCACGAGGTGCTCCACCTGCCGCTGGATGATGCCCTGCTCGCGCGCGGTGCCGGTGTCGCCGCGCATGCGCATCAGCTGCAGCGCCATCACGATCGGCGAGAGCGGATTGCGCAGTTCGTGCCCGAGCATGGCGAGGAACTCGTCCTTGGCGCGGCTCGCCTCGCGCAGGTCGTCGAGCAGCCGCTCGCGCTCCGAAGCCGCCACCAGCAGCGTGTTGTGCACGCGCACCTGCTGCGTGACGTCGAGCGCGATGGCGATCACGCCGTCGACCGCGCCGGCCGGCGAGCGCATGGGCTGGAAGGTGCACTGGAAGAACCGTTCCTCGGGCCCGCCCGGGGTCTGGACCGTGAAGGGAAAGGCGTCGAGGAAGTGCGGCTCGCCGGTGCGCATCACCTTCAGCAGCATGGTTTCCGCCGGCGTGCCTTGCAGTTGCGGGAAGACCTCGATGAAGGTCTTGCCGATGACGTCGGGCCGCCCGACCATTTCGCAGTAGGCGGCGTTCGCGAGCTCGAAGCGCAGGCTCTCGCCGAGCAGCAGCGCCGCGCCGACGGGCGCCTGCATGATGAGGATGTCGCGCTGCTTCAGCGCTTCGTCGCGCGCGACGCGCTCGGAGGCGTCGCGCGTGAAGCACCGGGTGTAGCGCAGCTCGCCCTGTTCGAAGTAGCCGTTCGGGAGCAGATCAGCACCGGCTTCAAGCTGCCGTTCCGGCACCGCAGCAGGGCCGGCTGGTCGCGCAGCACCTCGCCGGCCTTGAGCCGGCGCAGGATGTCGTCGATCAGCGTGCCGTCGACATAGAAGTCCGCGATGTTGTGGCCGACGTACTCCTCCCAGCGGTAGCCCAGCATTTCCAGCTCGGCGCGGTTCGCATAGAGGATGGTGCCGTCGGCCGCGACCTTGTGGATGCCCTCGCTGGCGTTGTTCAGGAAATCGGCGAGCTCGCGCTCGCGCTGCCGCAGTGTCTCTTCGGCGCGCTGGCGCCGGTCCACCTCGGCCCGCAGCGCGCGGGCCTGCTGCTGGAGCTCCGCCACCGTCATGGCCGCGGCCTCGCCGGACCCGGGCGCGGTGTCGAGGGCGTTCAGCACGCGCGAGTGCGCGGCGCAGACATGCTGGAAGGCCCGCGCCTTCTCGGGCGAGGAGAACAGCTGCCACGGATACGCGCAGAACAGCGAGAAGGCGTAGTGGCGCGCGGTCCGGTTCCAGATCTGCTCCAGCAGAAGCGCACCTTCGTAGTTGCCCTGCTGGCAGAGGATCGCCACCATCTCGCCGAAGGCGTGCAGGGGCTTGCCCGGCACGGCGCGGCGGAGCACCGGGCCCAGCGTTTCCTCGAACAGGGCAGCGTCGGGCCGCGTGCCGACCATGAAGCGCTCGAGCGTCTCGATGGCATCGAGCATCAGCAGGCGGCCGGAGAATCCGCCGGTGCTGTCGCAGCCCGGCCCGCCGAAGCCGCTGAGCCGCCGCGCGAGATCCGCCCGGTGCGCCGGCGTCGCGATGACCACCGCCATGCCCTCGGCGCGCAGCGCCGAATCGAGGAACTCGGCCACCTCTTCGACGAGGCGTTCGTCCTCGTCGTAGAAGCGGACGTCGTGGTCGTGGGGGGGGAACTCGGCAAGTTGGGACATGGGGTGATGGCGGCGGCAGCCGAGTCTCGAAGCAGGCAGCAGAAGAGCATCTTTCGGGCCTGTGCGGTGTAGGAGCCGGCCGCGACATGCTGGATGCAGGCCCGCGAGCGTACGACATGCGGGTCAGCGCTGTTCCTACACCCCCCGATCCGCAGGCGCCAAGCATGGGGCTGTCCAAGGCAGAAAACCATCGAACCGACGGAGCGACACCATGATGACCAAGAAGCAGACCTTCCTTCGCAACGAGCAGAGCCGCGCCAAGCACCCGGAGCGCGACCAGGTCGGCAGCCCCGCCCGGACCGCCACCGCACAGGCGCGCGGCACCGCCGAGGCCGACCTGCAGACGCCGCACAGCGGCAAGGTCGCCAACGACCACAACAAGATGGGGCAGACGCAGCCGACCCAGCTCAACCAGGGCCGCCGCACGCCCGAGAGCCGGCACGACCGCCAGACCATGGGCGCCGGGTCGCAGAACCAGGTGTCGGCGCGCAAGGGCGGCGGCGGCGCCGGGCGCACGCCGCGCGGCGCGGGCTGACCGGCCCGCCCCTCAGACGAGCGCCGCCAGCGCGAAGCGCGGCGCCGCGCGCTGCAGCCGGTCCTGCCGGCGCACCGCCCATCCCGCCGTCTGCACGGCGCCGGCCAGCGCGGCCATGAGCCGCGCGACGTCGTCCGCTGCGCCCGCGTGCAGCGCCTCGGCCACCACGAGCACGTCCGACGTGGACGCCTGCACGCAGGAACGCGCGCTCTGGCGGTGGCACCAGCGGCGCGCATGCGCGTGGCCGGCGGCGTCGGCAAAGATCACCTCGCCCGCATCGGGCGGCTCGGGCGCACCCGCGAAGCTGTCGTGCGTCTCGTCGCCACGCGCGTGCCGCACCTCGAGCCCGCCGTCGATGCGCGACAGGTCGAACACGGCGATCGGGATCGCAAAGGCCAGCGAGACCGCGTTGCACAGGTCCACCAGCGGATGCAGCGCCGGCAGCCGGTCGTCCTTGCGGAAGCGGCGCAGCAGCGACTCGGCGGCACACCGGTACTGCGTGGGCTTGAGCCCCATTGCCGAGAACGCGCGGCGCCAGGCCTGGATCTCCGGGAACTCGCCCTCGGGCCCTTGCGCGAGGCGCTCGCGCGCGAGGGCATGGTGGCGGGCCACCGGCTCCGCGACCTGAGCGTCCGGCGTGATCTGCGCGAGCTGGAGCACGCCCACGGCGAGCGCGGGATGCGCGGCCCAGATCGCGTCATGGTGAAAGAAGAACGAAGGCGGCATGGTGCGTGGGAAGAGGGAACACCGCCGGAGTCTGCGTGCCGCCCGGGAACCCGTCTTGAACGCGGTTGCAGCGGGCGCGCGCTCAGCGGCTTGGCCGGCGCGCCGCACTCCGTTGCCACGCACCCGGCGTGAACCCGAACTGCCGCGCGAAGATCCGCGTCATGTGGCTCTGGTCCGCGAAGCCCGCCGCGAGCGCCGCCGAGGCCAGGCCCGCGCCGTCGCGGATCAGGCGCCGCGCCTGCTCGGCGCGCTGCTGCAGCAGCCACGCATGCGGCGGCATGCCGTAGGCACGCGCGAAGCGCCGCAGCAGCTGGTAGCGGCTCAGCCCCGCGGTCTCCGCCAGCGCCGCGAGCGAGGGCGGCGCGTGCATCTCGTCCGCGAGCCGCTCGCGCACGCGCGCGACGTTCCCATCGGCCTCGGCGGGTGGCGCCTGCGCCGCATGGCGCGCCAGCAGCAGGCCGCAGGTCTGCGCGAGCGATTCCTCGCAGGCCAGCGCGACCGCATCGTGCGGCATGGCGTTCCATTGCGCGAGGCGCGCGAAGAACTGCTGCAGCGCGTGGCGCAGCAGCGCGTCGCCGCGGATCACCGGCTGCGCCAGCACCAGTTCCGCACCGGCGGCGGCGCCCGCCACCGACGCGATCACCTCCGGGCCCAGGTAGGCGATGCGCCAGCGGCGGGAGCGCCCGCCGAGCGGACGTCCGTCGTGCACCTCGCCCGGATTGGTGGCGATCAGGTCGCCGGCCTGGGCGCGCACCTCGCCGCGGCCGCTGGCCGAGTCCTGCGCCCCGTCGTCCATCAGGCCGATGCCGTGGCCGGCATGCGAATGCCGCGCGAAGCGACGCGCGCTGTCGGTCGCCACGCCATGCACCTCGGGCCAGGGCGTGGCGAGCAGGCGGCAGCGGTGGGGAACGGCGGCGGGCATCGCGCGCATTCTCCGCCACGCGGCGCGCTGCCGCGCGAGGCGGACCGGTGCCGTGCGGTCACTCGTACATCATCCGCAGCAGTCCCCGATGTTCGGCCACCACCACCGCCTGGGTCCGGGAGCGCGCCTGGAGCTTGCCGAGAATGGCCTTCACGTGCGCCTTGACGGTTCCGAGCTGGATGTCGAGCGTGCGCGCGATCTCCTTGTTGCCCGCGCCCTGCGACATCTGCTGGAGCACGTCGTGTTCCCGCTTCGTGAGGGAGGCATGCACCAGGCTGTCGGCGATGCGTGCGGAGACGGCGTCGTCGTAGAAGCGTGCGCCGCGGGCGAGCGAACTCACGGCATCGATGATCCGGTCGGCGGAGCAGCCGAGCAGCAGATAGCCCTGGGCACCGCGCGTGGTGGCGTTGCGGATGTCCCATTCCCCGTCGCGCGCCGTCACCACCATGACGCGGGGCGCCGCGCCGCCACCTGAAGTCGACCGGGTGGAGAGGACCTCCAGGCAGTGCATGGCGGTCGCGTAGTCCGCGACGATGACATCGCAGCCGGGGCCGCGTGCCGGCCCGTCGCTCCATGGCGCGACGGTGACCTGCAGATCCGAACGCTCGGCCAGCGTCGCCGCCAGGCCCGCACGGACCAGGGGCGATTCGTGCCAGACGAAAACCTCGACGCGCCGGGTGATGTTCATGTGTTTCTCCTGCGGATGCGGTGGCGTGCCGCCGGGGTACTTTCCACTGCGGATGTGTCGCGGCGCTGCCAACGGGCGGACGGGTCGTGTCATGAGACACATCCTCGTGCCGCCGCCCCGGCGCTTGACCCGGCGTCGTGTGTCATATGAAATGCGGCGGCGGCCTGTGGCCGTGAATAATGTTCCGCATCACCGGTGCCCGCTCGCCGGCCCAGGAATCTTCCATGGCACAAACGACCCTGCCGCATCGCGCTGCGTCGTCGGAGACGTCGACCCTGCTGGCCCGGCTGGCCGTGCTCGAGCAGGAGAACCTCGCCATGCGCGAGCGGCTGGTGGCGCTCGGGCGCAGCGAAGCGCGGTTTCGCCACCTCGTGGAGGCGACCGGCGACGTGGTCTGGGTCACCGAGTGCCATCCGGAACGGGTGGTGTACTGCAGCGCCAACTTCGAGAAGGTCTGGGGTCGTTCCGTCGAGGCGCTGTACCAGGATCCCGCGCTGTGGGTGCGATGCATCCACGACGATGACCGCGACCGCATCGGCGCCGCCTTCCTGCAGTGGCTGGCCGATCCCGTGGGCGCGTGGGAGGCGCATTTCCGCATCGTGCGGCCCGATGGACAGCTGCGCTGGATCGAAGAGCGCGGCGTGGCGATGCAGGACCACGACGGCAAGATGTGCGTCATCGGCGCATCGACGGACATCACCGTCCAGCGCACGACCGCCGCGGCGCTGCGCGAATCCGAGGAGCGCTTCGCGCTCGCCGTCGAAGGATCGGCCGACGGCATCTGGGACTGGGACCTGCAGACCGGGATGATGTTCATGTCCGAGCGCGCCCAGGGCATGTTCGGCATGGTGCCCAGCGCCGTCACGCTGCGGCCGCGCACGGAGTGGCTGACGCTGGTGAGCGAGCCCCAGACCGATGTGGAGGAGCGCAGGGCCGCCATCGCGCGCTACATCGCCGGCGATGCCGACCGGCTCGATGCCGAATGGCGCTTCCGGCAGCCCGACGGCACCGACCGCTGGCGGCGCGTGAGGGGGCGCGCCTTGCGCGACGCCGACGGCAAGGCGCTTCGATTGAGCGGCTCGATCAGCGACGTGGACGACCGCAAGCGGGCGGAGCGCGCGCTCGAGCAATCCGAAAGGCGCCATGCGCTGGCCATGGAAGCCGCCCAGGACGGGCATTGGGACTGGGAGGTCGGGGGCGGCGAGATCCACGCCTCGCCGCGCATGCTGGAAATCTGCGGCCTCGACGCCGGCATGCGGTTTCGCAACCCCGCGGAACTGCTGCGCCGCTTCCCCTTGCATGCGGACGACAGGCCGGCGTGGCAGCGGGCGCTGAAGGCGCACCGGGCCGGCAAGTCCGACCGCTTCGTCGTGGAGCGGCGGTTCTCGCGCGCGGGCGAACAGCGCTGGGTGCGCATCAGCGGCCTGCTCTCGCGCGACCTCGACGGCAAGATCGTGCGCTGGACCGGCTCCATCAGCGACATCACCGACCGCAAGGCGCACGAAGCCGCGCTGCGCGAGTCCGAGGCGCGCTTCGCGCTGGCCGTGGCCGGCTCGAACGACGGCATCTGGGATTGGGACGCCGCCAGCGGGATGCAGTACTACTCGGAGCGTGCACAGCAGATCTTCGGGCTGGAGCCTGGTCCCACGAAGCGGCACCGCTCGGAGTGGCGTCGGCTCGTGCCCGTGCACCCCGACGACTACCACGACCAGCTCAACGCCTCCACCGCCTACCTCGAAGGCCGCTCGGCGACCTACCGCGGCGAGTGGCGCATCATGCAGTCGGACGGCAGCTACCGGTGGGTTCGCTTCTGCGGCGAGTCGGTTCGCGACGCACGGGGCGTGCCGATCCGCATGGCGGGCTCGGTGAGCGACATCGACGATCTCAAGCGCGAGCAGGCGGCGCGGGCGCAGTCCCAGCGGCTGGAAGCCGTGGGCACCTTCGCGGGCGGCATTGCGCACGACTTCAACAACATCCTGGGGGCGATCCTCGGCTTCGGCGAAATGTCGTTGAGGCGCACGCGCGCGGGAAGCCGCATGCGCCGCGACCTGGAGTGCATCGTCACCGCGGGAGAACGCGGCCGCGCGCTGGTGGACCGCATCCTGGCCTTCAGCCGGAGCAGCGTGAGCGAGCGGCTGCCGGTGCACGTCGAGAAGGTCGCGGGCGAATCGCTGGAACTGCTGAGGTCCACGCTGCACGGCGAGGTGCGCCTCGCGTGCGAGCTTCGGGCGGGGAGGGCGGCCGTCCTGGGCGACCCCACCCAGGTCCACCAGGTCATCGGCAACCTCACGACCAATGCCGTCCAGGCGATGCCGCACGGCGGCGAGCTGACGGTCACGCTCGAGTGCCGCTCGCTCGCGGAAGAGCTCTCCGCGACCACCGGCTCGATCGCCGCGGGGCCCTACGTCGTGCTGACCGTTTCGGACACCGGCAGCGGCATCGCGCTGGAGGACCGCCAGCGCATCTTCGATCCCTTCTTCACGACCAAGGAAGTCAACGTGGGCACCGGCCTCGGCCTGTCGCTGGTGCACGGCATCGTCACCGAATGGGGCGGCGCGGTGGACGTGGCATCCACCGTCGGCGAGGGCAGCACCTTCGTCGTGTACCTGCCGCGCAGCGGCGACGTGGCCGCACCGCCCGAAGCGGTGGCGCAGATGATTCCCCGCGGGACGCAGCAGCGCATCCTCGTGGTCGACGACGATCCCGCGTTGACGCGGCTGACCTCTCAGCTGTGCGCGGACCTCGGCTACCAATGGGTGGCGTGCACGTCCAGCATCGAGGCCGCGCGGATCTTCAGCAAGAACCCGCATCACTTCGACGCGGTGCTCACCGACGAGCGCATGCCCGGCTTGTCGGGCATCGGCCTGATCGAGTCGCTGCGCCAGGTGAGGGACGATGTTCCGATCGTCATGATGAGCGGGTATCTCGGCGACTCGCTCGTCAGCCGCGCCCGCGCGCTCGGTGCCAGGGCGGTGCTGGCGAAGCCGGTCGCGAGAATGGATCTCGCCGCCGCGCTCGCCGAAGCGCTGGCGCGAGACCGGCCGAACGGCGCCGCGAAGCGCTCGCGCGGCCGCGCTGCCGCGCGCTAGGCGGAAGATCCCAGCGCCGCGGAGACCGCGGCGAGCAGCTCCCCGCGGGTGTACGGCTTGGGCAGGACGGCCGCCACCCCGAGCTGGAGCGCCAGCGCCGGCGACGGCTCGCTGCTGCGGCGCAATCCGGCCGACACGAGGAGGATCGGCACCGCATGCCGTGCCTGCAGCAATCCGATGCGCTCGGCTGCCCGGCGAGGACTCGCGACGTCCATCATGACGAGGTCGGCGCCGGCCGCGGCGTCGAGTTCGGTGGGCGCGGCCCGGACCACCCGGTGACCCGCTTCCTCCAGCCAGCGCTGGGCCAGCTCCCGCATGAGCGGGTCCACCTCGATGAGGACGATGCGATAGCTGCGCAAGTTCGGTTTCCTTGGACGTTCGGGCAGGTCCCGTGCGGTTTTCTGCAAGTTTCCTGCAAGCTTCCTCGACGACATTGAGGCGCCTTCAGGTAGCGCATGGTCGCCGACGCGAGGGCCGAACGGGTCGCTTTGTGTCAGATGATTTCTGGCGAGAGCACCCGCGCCGAGCGCGGCGGACAAGAACATTCACTCGAGGAACAGGACAATGCTGGAGAGCACCGCGGCCAGTCCGAATGCGCCGCACGTGGTCGCGGTCGATGACGATCTCTCGGTTCGGCAACTGATCACCAGCTACCTGCTCGATCACGACTTCCGCGTCACCGCCGTCGCCAGCGAGAAAGAGATGCGCGCGGTGCTCGGACGCGATCCCGCCGACCTGGTCCTGCTCGACCTGCGCCTGGGCGGCGAGAACGGGCTGCAGATCGCGCGTTCGCTGCGCGAGCAGACCAAGCTCCCGATCATCATCCTGACCGCACTGCGCGACGAGGCCGATCGCGTGATGGGGCTCGAACTGGGCGCGGACGACTACCTGACGAAGCCGTTCTCGCCCCGCGAGCTGCTGGCCCGCATCCGCGCCCTGCTGCGGCGCGCCAAGATGCACGAAACCGTTGCCGAGGTGGTGGCCCATGTGCGGGCCTACCGCTTCGAGGGCTGGGAACTCAACGTGAGGCTGCGCCGGCTCCGTGCACCGGGCGGAGAGTCGCTGACCTTGCGCAACGCGGAGTTCAATCTCCTGCTGGCCTTCCTCGCGGCGCCGCAGCGGGTGCTCACGCGCGAGCGCCTGCTCGAGCTCTCCCGCCTCCACAACGCGGAGGTGTACGACCGGTCCGTCGACGTGCTCGTCGGCCGGATACGTCGCAAGATCGAACCCGATCCGCAGAACCCGCGCATGATCGTCACGGAGCGCGGCGCGGGCTACATGTTCACGCCCGGCGTCGAGACCCTGCGGGGGTGACGCGCCATGCGGGTCCCTCTCCCAAAGGGATAGGTATCCTCGCCCCTTAAGGCGAGGGAATACGTTGCCTCTTCGCGGGACGTGAAAAGAAGGGGGAGTCGTCACGCTCGAGCGCTGGCGATGTTGCCGGCTACCTGTCGAGGTTCGCATGCGTGTGAATGCACTGCTTCCATTTCTTCTCCTGTCCGTCGTTCCGCTCGCCCCGGCCCTCGCGGCCACGGGCGCGACCGCTGCAGCCGAAACGCGCACCGTCGCGGTCAACGGCCATCCCATGGCTTACCGCCGGATCGGCCCGGCCCATGGCATCCCGCTGCTCCTGCTGAACCGCTTCCGCGGAACGATGGACCATTGGGACCCCTTGCTGCTGGACCGCATTGCCGCGGAGCGGCCGGTGATCGTCTTCGACCAGCCCGGCTTCGCCCGGTCCGGCGGGACGGCGCCCGATTCACTCTCCGGCTTCGCCGCATCGGCCGTGGCGTTGCTGGACGCGCTGGGGCACACGCAGGTGGACGTGCTCGGGTTCTCGATGGGCGGTACGGTGGCCCTTCAGCTCGCGCTCGACCATCCGGGCCGGGTCCGGCGCCTGATCGTCGCCGGCTCCGGCCCCGGCTTCGTGCCCGACATGCCGCCCGGGGTGGAGCCCGCCGGTCCCGCGGTGTGGCAGGTGGCGACGAAGCCCGTGAACGACGACGAGGATTTTCTCTTCCTCTTCTTCGAGGAAACGGCGTCCAGCCGCGCGGCCGGCAAGGCCTACCTGCAGCGCCTGCGGGCGAGGAGCGACGCGTTCGCGAAGCAGGTCGATGCCGCCGCATGGCAGGCGCAGCTCAGGTCGGCGCAGGCAGTAGGTACCGCTTCGACGACGCTGCTGCCCCGCCTGGCACGGATCCGGCAGCCCGTGCTCGTCGCCAACGGGCGGCACGACATCATGGTGCCGACCTATGCGTCCTACGCCATGGCGCAGGCGCTGCCGGACGCACGTCTGATCGTGTACCCGGATTCGGGCCATGGCTTCCTCTTCCAGCACGCCGAGCCGTTCGCCCGCGATGTGCTGGAGTTCCTGCGCTGACCCGGGCCGGCGCGTTCAGGAGCCTGCGGCGGCCACGCCCGGCGGCACATGGCGCAGGCGCCGGCGCATGTGCCATACCTGGGCGGCCATGACCGCTGCGAACAGCAAGAACACGGCGCCCACGGTGGCCTGCAGCTTCGCATCGTCGGGGCCGGTGAACAGCGGCGCGCCCGCCGGCAGGCGCGTGAAGGTCTCGGTCAGCCCGGGGATCATGTGGAAGAACAGCGTCAGGGTCCAGAGAACCGTCTGCACGTAGGGCCACGCGCGCGCCCGCAGCGGCAACAGCGCGACGCCGATCGCGAGCAGCGTGACGACGCCCAGCGCATGCGCTTCGTTGAAGCCGCCGCGCTGGAAGATGCCGAAGCCGGTCAGGCAGGTCAGCACGGTGGTCCAGAGATAGACCCGGCCCAGCCGCGCGGCGGGATCGATCGCGCCGTGGCGCATGAGGCTCAGGTAGCCGCAGAAGAGTGCGACCAGACTGATGGCCGTGTGTGCGAGGCCGAGGGGAGTGAGTCCGAGCATGGCGATGTTCTCCTGTGCGAAAAGCGGATGTGGGCGGATGTGCGTGCGTTCGGAGGCGGTCAATCGCGCAGCGCGCGCAGCGCCGCATCCACGCCGGCGCCGTACGCGGGATCGGCGCGCGTGCAGTTCTCGACATGGCGCCTGCGCGTCGCGGCCGAGGTGCCGCGCATCGCACGCGCCGTGTTCTCGAACAGAACCTGCTGCTGTGCCGGCGTCATCAGCCTGAACAGTGCGCCGGGCTGGCTGTAGTAGTCGCTGTCGTCCCGGTGGTTCCAGCGCTGCGCCGCGCCGGAGAGCTCGAGCGGCGGCGGACGGAAGGCCGGCTGCTCCTGCCATTCGCCGCGACTGTTGGGCTCGTGGCCGATGGTGGCGCCTGCGTTGCCGTCCACGCGCATGCTGCCGTCGCGGTGGTAGCTGCGCACCGGGCAGCGCGCCGCGTTCACCGGAATCTGGAAATGGTTGACCCCGAGCCTGTAGCGCTGCGCGTCGCCGTAGGAGAACAGGCGGCCCTGCAGCATCCGGTCGGGCGAGAAGCCGATGCCCGGCACCACGTTGGCGGGGTTGAATGCCGCCTGCTCGACCTCCGCGAAGAAGTTCACCGGGTTGCGGTTCAGCTCGAGCTGGCCGACCTCGTGCAACGGAAAGTCGCCGTGCGGCCAGACCTTGGTGAGGTCGAAGGGGTTGAACGGACTCGCGGCGGCCTGGGCTTCGGTCATCACCTGCACAAAGAGCGTCCAGCGCGGGAAGTCGCCCGCGGCGATGTGCTCGATCAGGTCGCGGTGCGCACTCTCGCGGTCGGCGCCCACGAGCGCCGCGGCTTCGTCGTCGGAGAGATTGCGGATGCCCTGCTGCGTCTTCCAGGTGAACTTCACCCAGCAGCGCTCGCCGGCCGCGTTGATGAAACTGAAGGTGTGGCTGCCGAAGCCGTGCATGTGCCGATGGCTCGCCGGAATGCCGCGGTCGCTCATCACGATCGTGACCTGGTGCAGGGCCTCGGGCAGCGAGGTCCAGAAGTCCCAGTTGTTCTCGGCGCTGCGCAGTCCGGTGCACGGGTCGCGCTTGACCGCATGGTTGAGGTCCGGGAACTTGAGCGGATCGCGGAGGAAGAACACGGGCGTGTTGTTCCCCACCAGGTCCCAGTTGCCCTGCTCGGTATAGAACTTGATGGCGAAGCCGCGGATGTCGCGCTCGGCGTCCGCCGCACCGCGCTCGCCGGCCACGGTGGAGAAGCGCACGAAGACGTCGGTGGTCTTGCCCACGCGGGAGAACGGCGCGGCGCAGGTCCAGCTGCCGAGGTCGCGCGTGGCCGTGAAGACGCCGTACGCGCCCGCGCCCTTGGCATGCATGCGGCGCTCGGGGATCACCTCGCGGTCGAAGTGCGCCAGCTTCTCGAGCAGCCACACGTCCTGGAGCAGGGCCGGGCCGCGCGGGCCCGCGGTCTCGGTGTTCTGGTTGTCGACCACCGGCGCGCCGAACGCGGTGGTCAGGGGGCCTGGTTCGTTCATGGGGTGAGCCTCGAGCGGAAGAATTCGAAGGTGCGCGTGTTCGCGCTGTGGGCGGCGGCCGCGTCGTAGTGCGTGCCGCCATGGCGCGCGAACGCATGCCGGCAGCCCGGGTAGCGGTGCACCTGCACGTTGGGCATGCCGGCGAACGCCGCGACGATGGCCTCCTGCGCCTCGCCGGGGATGAACTCGTCTTCCTCGCCCAGGTGCATCAGCAGCGGCGCGGCCACCGCACGGGCCTCCGCGAGGAACTCCTCGGTGCGCCCGCCGTAGTACGCCACGGCCGCATCGGGCGCGCCGCGCGCCGCGCCCAGGAAGGTCATCAGTCCGCCCAGGCAGTAGCCCATCAGCCCGACGCGCCCGGAAGCGCCATCGAGGGTGCGCGCAGCCGCGACGGTGGCGAGCACGTCGCGCACGCCCGCATCGATGTCGAAGGCCTGGTAGAGCGCGAGCGCGCGCGGCCAGTCGTGCAGGTGGGAAAGCTCCACGCCGGGCTCCTGGCGCCAGAACAGGTCGGGGCAGACGGCGATGAAGCCCTGCTCGGCGAGTTCGCCGCAGGTCTCGCGCATGTCGGCGTTGATGCCGAAGATCTCCTGGCACACCACGATCGCGGGGGCGGGCCCCGCGGCCCGCGGCGGGCGGGCGACGTAGGCGCCGAAACGGCCGGCGCCGCTCTCGATGTCGATACGGGACATGGCCGGGCTCTCAGCGCTTGATGAACGCGAGCAGGTCGGCGTTGATGACCTCCGGGTGCGTCGAGCACATGCCGTGCGGCAGGCCCGGGTACACCTTGAGCTCGGCGCCCTTCACCAGCTTCGCCGACATGTGGGCCGATGCGCCGATCGGCACGATCTGGTCGTCGTCGCCGTGCATGACCAGCGTCGGCACGTCGATCTTCCGAAGATCGGCGGTGAAGTCGGTTTCGGAGAACGCCTTGATGCAGTCGTACTGCGCCTTGATGCCGCCCATCATTCCCTGGCGCCACCAGTTCTGGCGAATGCCTTCCGAGACCTTGGCCCCGGTGCGGTTGTAGCCGTAGAAGGGCAGCGTGATCTCGCGATAGAACTCCGCGCGGTTGTTCACCACGCCGGCGCGGATGCCGTCGAACACCTCGATCGGCAGGCCGCCCGGGTTGCCCGCGGTCTTGAGCATCAGCGGCGGAACGGCGCCGATGAGGACGGCCTTGGCGACGCGCTTGGTGCCGTGCCGGCCCAGGTAGCGCGCGACCTCGCCGCCGCCCGTGGAGTGCCCCACGTGGATGGCATCGCGCAGGTCCAGTGCCTCGGTCAGCGTGGCCAGGTCGTCGGCATAGGTGTCCATCTCGTTGCCGGTCCAGGTCTGCGTGGAGCGGCCATGGCCGCGCCGGTCGTGCGCGATCACGCGATAGCCCTGGTGCAGGAAGAACAGCATCTGCGCGTCCCAGTCGTCGGCCGTCAGTGGCCAGCCGTGGGAAAACACGATGGGCTGGCCCTTGCCCCAGTCCTTGTAGAAGATCTGGCTGCCGTCCTTGGTTTTCACGAAGTTCATGTGTTGCCTTTCTGAGGGTGGGTGCGATGGGGTCCGCACGCCGGAGCCGGCGGACGAACAGGCGGCGATCGACGCCAGCGGAAGCCACGCGGCGAGGGCGACGCGGGCGCCGCCGGCGAGGAGCTCGCGTCGCG
Organism: Variovorax sp. TBS-050B; assembly: GCF_029893635.1. Classification (NCBI taxonomy): domain Bacteria; kingdom Pseudomonadati; phylum Pseudomonadota; class Betaproteobacteria; order Burkholderiales; family Comamonadaceae; genus Variovorax; species Variovorax sp. TBS-050B. Next base: position 96,974 of record NZ_JARXYR010000001.1, read on the forward strand.
CGATGGGGGAGGGGGATTGCATCGGTGCTGCCTTGCTGGGTGATTGCCAGACCGGATCGTCGGGGTCGCGACGCGCCTTGACATCGCTCTTTGGGACTAGGCGCGGATGACCCCACGTGCCTCCGTGCGCTTCGAGGCACGCGCCTCGGGTCTTCGCCTTTGGAGATAGATGCGCATCGGCTCGACGGGAGTGCCGCGCCGCGCCGGGCGCGACGAACATGACGGCGCCCGTTCCTTTCCTGCTTTCTTCCCGCATCTCCTTCATCCACTTGGAAACGACATGAAACTGCTTCAGAAGATCGGCATCGCAGCCGCACTCGGCATGGCCGCCGGCCATCTCCCCCACGCGCTGGCGCAGTCCGCCGGGACGGCCGACAAGGCCGAGGCGCGCGCAGCCCGCAAGGCCGGGGGGGCGCAAGCCACCAGGGACTTCCAGCCGGGCGAAGGCACGCCGATCCCCGATGCCCGGCGCAAGGTTCCGCGCGAGGAGCGCGTGCAGGCGCGCGAGGGACGCAAGCCCGCGGGTGCCGCCGCGGCCCGTGCCTTCAAGAGCGCGGAGGGCGATCCCAAGCCGGTCGCCGTGGCGAGGGAACCGCGTGCCGAGCGCCGCGCCGAACGCCGGGCCCGGCGTGCGGAGCTCAGCGCCGAGAACAGGGCAGGCCGGCTTCCGAGCTACGGCGAAGGCCACGGCGGCACCGCGAAATAGCAGCGGCCGGTCGACATGCGCCTCGCCCGGCTGCTCGCCGCGCTGGTGTGCCTGCCGCTCGCCGGCTGGCTGGCGGGATGCGCCTCCGGTCTCCCGGCACGGGAGCGGACGCCGGTGCAGTGGGCACTCGCCCCGGCGCATGACGGCGCCCTGGGGCGCCTTGCGGCGGCGCCGCCACCGGGGGCAGCGCCATCGGACGCCGCCGCGACGCGGGTCCAGCCGCTCGTCGAAGCCCCGCTGGCGCTGGACGCCCGGCTCGCGCTGATTCGCAACGCGCAGTCGTCGATCGATCTGCAGACCTACTACCTCGGCAACGACGCCACCGGAGCGCTGATCCTGCGCGAACTGCAGCAGGCCGCGCGCCGTGGCGTGCGCGTGCGGCTGCTGCTGGACGACTTCCACACGGCCGGACGCGATCCGTGGCTCCTGGCGCTGGAAAGGGAGCCGTTCGCGCACGTGCGCCTGTTCAATCCGTTCTTCGGCCGCCAGCGCAACCCCGCGCAGCGGCTGTTCGCATTCGTGGCGGATTTCTCGCGGCTCACGCACCGGATGCACAACAAGCTGATGGTGGCGGACGGTGTGCTCGCGATCGCAGGCGGGCGCAACGTCGCGGACGAGTACTTCCTGCGTGCCCGCGAGGCGAACTTCATCGACCTCGAGGTTCTGCTGGGCGGCGCGCTGGTGGCAGAGCTGCAGTCGATCTTCGACCTCTACTGGAACAGTGATCTCGCCTACGGCATCGAACAGGTGACCCATGCATCCGCCGCCGAGGCGGTGCGCCCGATCGAAGCGCAAGGCGATGCCGCCGGACACGAGGACGTCGCGCCGGGCGCCGCGCACCCCCCGCGCGGCGCATGGGTCTCGGCGCAGATCGAGCAAGGCGCGTCGTCACGCTGGCTTGCCGCTGACGCGGGCGCCGTGGCCGACCCGCCCGACCGGCGGCCCGGCGCCGCGGCGCCGCACTGCATCACCGCGCGCGAACGCATGGCACAGCTGGTCGAGTCGGCCCGGGAGAGCTACGAGCTGGTGACGCCGTACTTCATTCCCGATGCGGCGGCGCTGGCGCAGATCGAAAGACTGCGCGCCCGCGGCGTGCAGGTGAGCATCGCGACGAACGGCATGGCCGATACCGACGAACCCATCGTGAACACGGTCTACAACCGCTTCCGCCGCGAGCTGCTGGCGCGCGGCGTGCGGCTGTTCGAAGTGAGCGCGCGCCAGATCGGTCGCAGCCGCCCGCTGCGGCAGCGCTTCGGCGACTCGAAGGGCCGCCTGCATGCCAAGCTGGCAATCATCGATCGGCGCACGGTGCTGCTCGGTTCCGTGAACTTCGATCCGCGCTCCGCGCGGCTCAACACCGAGCTCGGCGTTCGCATCCGCAGCGAAGAGGTCGCGCGCCGGCTCCGGGATGCGCTGCACATGGACAGCTCGGAGGGCGTGTACGAAGTCGTGCTCGACCCGGACACGCGCACGTTGCGCTGGGTTTCGAACGGTCCCGAGCGCGAAGTGCTCGACGAGGAACCCGGCGTGGGGCTCCTCTTCAGGCTGCGCATGCTGTGGCTGTCGTGGCTGGTTCCGCTGGACCAGCTCTGAGCATTCGCTGCGCTCAGTCGAGCTTGATGCCCACCTTCTTCACCACCTGTTCCCACTTGCGCGAATCGGCCTCCACCAGCTTCGCGAACTCGGCCGGGTTGAGCGCGCCGGCTTCCATGCCCATCTTGGTGATCGACTCGCGCACGTTCGGCTGCGCGAGCACGGCCGCGATCTCCTGCGCGAGGCGGTTGACCACCGGCATCGGGGTGCCGCCGGTGGTGAAGACGCCGTACCACGAGACCACGTCGTAGCCCGGCACGCCCGACTCGGCAATGGTCGGCACGTTGGGCATCGAATCGACGCGCTTGGCGCTCGTCACCGCGAGGATGCGCACCTTGCCGGTGTCGGCGCCGGCCTTGGCCGAGGGCAGGCTCGCGAAGGTCAGCTGCGCCTGGCCGCCCATCACGTCCTGCATCGCCGGCGCATCGCCGCGGTAGGGGATGTGCGTGATGAACACGCCCGCCATGCTCTTGAAGAGCTCGGCCGACAGGTGCGAGATGGTGCCGTTGCCCGGCGAGGTGACGTTGAGCGTGCCCGGGTGCGCCTTGGCATAGGCGAGCAGCTCCCGCACGTTCTTCACCGGCAGCTCGGCGTTGACCACCAGCGCATTGGCCGACTTGGCCACCAGCGACACCGGCTGCACGCCCTTGACCGGGTCGTACGGCAGCTTGCTGTAGATCGAGGGCGCGATCGCCTGGCCGCCGACCGAGCCGAGCAGCAGCGTCTGGCCGTTGGGCCGGGCGCGTGCCATCTCGGCGGTGGCCACGGTGCTGCCGCCGCCGGGCTTGTTCTCGACCACCATCGTTTCCTTGGTGTTGAGCTGGAACTGCGTGGCGATCAGGCGCGCCATCACGTCGTTGCCGCCGCCGGGCGCGAAGCCGACCAGCATGCGGATGGGGGAGGGCGGAAGGTCCTGCGCGGCGGCAGGGCCGAGGGCCAGTGCCATGACAAGAGCCGGAACGATGGTGAAAAGGCGCATTTCTCAATCCTCGGTGAAGCTGCGGCCCGTCGGAGCAGGGCGCCGCATGGGGGGTGGGTTTAAAGGGCGAGTCTCCGGATGCTCTGCTTGAGGTCCGCGCGGGCCTCGTTGCTCTTGTCGCGTCGGGCGGCGTTGCGCTGGCGGTCGGCCGCCGAGAGGCGCTCGAGTTCGGCCACGCGTTCCTCGACGCGCACCGGCGCCGGGCCGCCCGGCACCAGGCGGCTGTGGACGCTGGCGAGCGGGTCGAGGCTCGCGCGCACTTCCTCGTCGCCGAGGTCGAGCGGCCGGCCGAGCTGGTCCAGCGCGGCGCGGTTCAGCATCTCCAGGCCGACCTCGTCGGCGCCGAGCGCGCGGTCCATCGCCTCGCGCACCACCGCGCCCACCACATGGTGCGACTCGCGGAACGAGAGCCCCGCGCGCCGCACCAGCAGGTCGGCCAGGTCGGTGGCCGAACTGAAGTCGCGGCGCACGCGCCGTGCCATCGCCTCGGCATCGGGCTCGGCGGTGCGCACCACGAGGTCGAGCAGCGCCAGGCAGCGCAGGCATTCCTCGCCGGCCTCCCAGAGGCTGCGCATGCCCTCGCGGCTCGCATCGCCCGTGTGGCTGAAATTGGTGCCCCTGATGGTCGAGAGCGATGCGCCCAGCAGGCCGATCAGGTGGCCGCCCTTGCCCTTGAGGTACTCGAGCACGACCGGGTTCTTCTTCTGCGGCATGATGCTCGACGTGCCCGCCACCCGGTCCGGGAAGTCGATCAGGCCGAACTCCGCAGTGCACCACACGAAGTAGTCCTGCGCGAAGCGGCTCCAGCCCACGGCGCAGATCGTCATTGCCGACAGCAGCTCCAGCGCGAAGTCGCGCGAGCCTACCGCATCGAGCGCGTTCGGCAGCACCGCGCCGAAGCCGAGCAGCCGCGCGCTCTCCGCGCGGTCGATCGCGAACGAGGTGCCCGCGAGCGCGCCGGCGCCGAGCGGGCAGCGGTCGATCAGCCGCTCGACCTGCTGCACGCGCTCGATGTCGCGCGTCAGCACCTCGGCCATGGCCGAGAGATAGAAGCCGTAGGTGATCGGCTGCGCGGGCTGCAGATGGGTGTAGCCCGGCATCACGGTGCGGCTGTGCCGCCGGGCGCCTTCGAGCGCGGACGCGCGCACGGTGCACAGCGCATCCACCAGCGACAGCGCGAGCTCGCGCGCACGCATGCGGTCCATGGTGGCGAGGATGTCGTTGCGGCTGCGCGCCATGTGCAGGTAGCCGCCGACGTGGCTGCCGGCCACCCGCATCAGGTGCGCCTCGTAGTTGAAGTAGGCATCCTCGATCGACGGGTCCAGCGGCACGGCGGCCACGCCCTCGTCCTCGATCCGCGCCAGCGCGCGGGCGAGCTCCGCGGCCGGTTCGCGCGGCATCAGCCCGGTGTGCAGCAGCATCAGCAGGTGGGCCTGGTTCACGTCGTTGAGCGGACCGAACACGGCCGGGAAGTCCTTCGCGAGGCGCGGCGCGTAGATGTGCTCGGTGACCTCGGTGGCGGTGCCTTCGGTGAGGCGGCGGCTGACTTTGGAGTTCATGGTTTCTTGAAGCGCACCACGGCCTCGCGCGAGGCCTGGGTCTGCGGCAGCGCGGCGATCTCGCCCAGCGTCACCGGCTTGATGGGAAAGCGCACGCGGTAGCTGCCCACGTCGCGCGGATGGCGGCCCTGCTCGTCGGCCATCACCTCGGTCACGGTGAGGCCGCAGAAGCGGCCCTGGCAGGGGCCCATGCCGCAGCGCAGGAAGGCCTTGAGCTGGTTCGGGCCCTGGCAGCCCAGGCGCGTGGCCTCGCGCACCTGCGCGGCCGTGACTTCCTCGCAGCGGCAGACGATGGTGTCGCCCACCGGGCGGCGCAGGCGCTCGGGCACGCGGTAGAGCGTCTCGAAGAACTCGCGACCGCGCGTGGCGCGCGAGAGCGCCGCGCGGTGCGGCGCGGCCTCGCGGTCGCGGGCCGCTGCATCCAGCACGCCCAGCGAGGCCGCCGCATGCAGGGCCGCGAGACGGCCGCGGTGCTCGGCCGCGACCGCGCCCGCGATGCCCGCGCCGTCGCCCGCGATGGTCAGCTGCGGCACGCTGGTGGCGCCCCAGGCGTCGACCACCGGCTCCCAGCAGTCCTGCCGCTCGTTCCAGGCATGGTCGGCGCCGATCGCGCGCGAGAGCTGCGTGTTCGGCACCACGCCCTGGTGCAGCAGCAGCTGGTCGACGTCGATCGTGCGCGTCTCGCCGCCGGCCTCGTAGCGCAGCTGCGCGAGCCGGCCCTGCACGCCGATGGCTTCGAGCGCACCGACGCCGCCGACGACCGGCACCTGCGCCTTCACCGCGCGCAGCAGCTTCAGCCCCTTGCCGAGGTACGGCGAGCGCAGGAAGCCCCAGGCATGCGGCAGCGCGCGGCGCCACTGGCCGGGCACGCCGGTCTCGAGCAGCGCATGGATCTTCACGCCCGCGTTGAGGTACTGCCATGCGAGCAGGTACAGCAGCGGCCCGGCGCCGGCGAGCACCGTGGTGCCGGTGGGCACCACGCCCGCGGTCTTGAGCAGGATCTGCGCGGCGCCCGCGGTCAGCACGCCGGGCAGCGTCCAGCCCGGCACCGGGAAGGGCCGCTCCTGTGCGCCGGTGGCAAGGACGATGTGGCGGCAGTGCAGCAGGCCGCCCGTGCGCTCCGCGGCATTCGAGTAGGCGACCTCGAAGCCGCCCTCGTCGCGGCGGTTCACCGCCCACACCATCGCGCCCGCGACATGGCGTGCGCCGCTCGCGCGGAACGGCGCGAGCAGGTCCAGGCCGTGCCAGTAGTCGGCGCCCAGGATCGCGCGGTCCTGCACCGGCGTGCTGCCGATGGCGCGGTAGATCTGGCCGCCCGGCGCGGGCTGCTCGTCGATCAGCACGGTGTCGAGCCCGAGGCGCGCGGCCCGCGTCGCAGCGGCCAGCCCGGCCGGGCCGGCGCCGATGACCAGCAGGTCGCATTCGAGCGGCGCGCGCAGCGGCAGCGAAGGCGCGTTCATGCCTTCACCTCGCGCGCACCCAGCTGGCGGTTCACGACCATCCCCTCGCGCACCCGCGTCATGCAGGCCTGCTGGTTGGGCTGCCCGTCGATGCCGACCAGGCAGTCGTAGCACACGCCCATCATGCAGAAGGGGCCGCGCGCCGTGCCCGAGACGGCGGTGTCGCGGCAGGCATCGATGCCCGCGGCCAGCAGCGCGGCCGCGACGCTGTCGCCCTCGCCGCAGGCGATCGACGCGCCGTCCACGGTGATGCGCACCGTGCGCGCGGCGGGCGGCTCAAGCCGACTGAACATGGAATCTCCTGGTCGAAAAGCCGTCGAGCGCGGGCGCCAGCGCGCCGGCGGCGATCATCGGCGCGAGCGTGAAGGCGTGGATCGCGGCGAGCGTCACGCCGCTGTGGCAGGTGGCGATGAAGGCGCCCGGATGGCGCGCGGACTGCTCGTAGACCGGAAAGCCGTCCTTCGCGCGCACGCGCAGCGCGGACCATGCGCGCACCGCCCGCACGTCGCCCAGCGCGGGCAGCGTGCGCACCGCGCGGTCGGCCAGCGTGGCGAGCACCGGCAGCGTGGTGACGTGGTCGGCATAGCCCGCGTCCTCCTGCGAGTCGCCGACCAGCCAGCTGCCTTCGTCGTTCTGGCGCAGCGTGACCATCGGCGTGTCGAGCAGCCGGCGCGTGCGCTCCAGCACGATGATCTGGCCGCGCTGCGGCGCCATCGGCAGGTCGATGCCGACCTGCGCGCCGAGCGCGCCGTTGTGCAGGCCCGAGGCCAGCACGATCTTGCGCGCGTGGATGCAGCGCGCCGCGGTGCGCAGGTGGAACATGCCCGCGGAATGCTCGATCTTCTCGACCCCGTGGTTCGGCAGGTACGACACGCCGCCGCGCGCGAAGGCGGCATGCAGCGCGCGCAGCAGCTTGAGCGGATTGACGATGCCGTCGTGCGGCGTCCAGATCGCGCCGGTCACGTCGGCGCCGAGGCCGGGCACCAGCGCGGCCGCCTGGTGGTGGTCGAGCAGCTTCCATTCGTAGGGCTCGACGCCGGGCTGCGCCATGAGCCGCTCGACCCAGGCGAGGCGCGCCTCGATCTCGTGGTCGCCCATCAGCGGCGTGAGGCCGCCCTTCTGCTCGAGCGCCACGTCGATGCCGGTCTCGTCGAGCAGGCGCGCCGCGAGCTGCGGCCACAGCCGGGTCGAGCGCAGTGTCCAGTGGCTGTAGGCCCCCATGCCGTAGCCCTTGCTCTGCAGCCAGACCAGGCCGAAGTTGCCGCGCGAGGCGCGCAGCGCGACGTCGCCCTCGTCGAGCACGGCCACCGACTCGACGCTGCCGCGCAGCCCGTAGGCGATCGCCGATCCCACGAGGCCGCCGCCGATCACGGCGACGTCGAAGACGGAGGAGGAGGAAGAGGAGTTCGCCGAAGCCATCAGCACGGCCTCGGGCGGAGTGGAAGGGGCTCGGAGGCCCGGCGCGGAATCATGTTCGACATTCGTGGGTTCCTGGTGGATCCAGGGTCGAACGAGTATTGCGGCGCCCCCGCGCCGGACGCAAATACGAGTGTGTCAGGGCCCCATACGAAAACCGTATGGGCTCAGTCCAGCGCCTGCAGTTCCTCCGCGATGACCTGGCCCGCGAGCGCCTGGAAGCGGTCCACCAGCGCATTCGAGGGCCGGTGGCGCGACAGCAGCAGGTAGCTCACGAAGGGCACGCGCGGCGCGAACGGCCGCACCACGATGCCGGTGTGGCGGTAGCTGCGCGCCACCAGCGGGTTGACGATGCTCACGCCGAGCCCGAGGCCCACCATCTGGCAGATGGTCGCGCCGTACGGCGTCTCGAAATGCATCAGGCGCTGGTCGTCGCCCGCGAAGGCGGCGTCCACCGCGGCGCGCAGGCCGTCGCCGTGCGCCATCGAGATGAACGATTCGCCCGCGAGGTCGGACGGCCCGATCACCGGCTTGCTCGCGAGCCTGTGGCCCGGTGGCAGCACGCAGCAGCCGTCGACGTCGCACACCGCATGCGCATCGGTCAGCGTGCCCGGCGGCAGGTAGGACACGAAGCCCAGGTCGCACACGCGCGTGTTGACCCACTCGGCCACCAGCTGCGAACTGCCGGTGTCCATGGCCACGTTCACCTCCGGATGGTCGGCATGGAAGCGCTGCAGCACCAGCGGCAGCACCGTCATCGCGAGCGAGGGCACGGTGCCGATGCGCAGCCGGCCCTTGCCGAACTGGCGGATGTTGCGCGCCGCGTACTTGAGCGCATCGAGCCCGACGAAGGCGCGGTCCACCTCGCGCAGGAAGGCCATGCCCTCCTCGGTCGGCGTGAGCCGGCCCGCGCTGCGCGTGAACAGCACCAGGCCCGTGGAGGCCTCGAGCTGCGCGATCAGCCGGCTCACGTTGGGCTGCGAGGTGTACAGGTCGGCGGCCGCGGCCGTCATGGAGCCCGAGCGCATCACGGCGCGGAAGGCGTCGATTTCCTTGAACTTCATGCGGGTCTCAGCGCGGCTGCGGCCATGGCGTGGCCTTGACGAATTCCACGAAGGCGCGCAGCGGCGCGGGCAGGTACTGGCGGCCCGAGAAATACAGGAAGGGCCCCGAGAAGCTCGGCCACCAGGGCTCGAGCACCGGCACCAGCTCGCCGCGGCGGAAGTACGGCGCGAGCCAGTCCTCGAACAGGTAGACGATGCCGCTGCCCGCGACCGCGGCATCCACGGCCAGGTCGGCGGTCGCGCCGATGCCGACGATCAGCGGCCCCTTCGGATCGACCTTGACGGCCTCGCCGTTGCGCTCGAACTCCCAGGCATTCATCGCGCCGCTGGAGAAGCGGCCGCGCAGGCAGGCGTGGTCGAGCAGCTCGCGCGGATGCGCGGGCCTGCCGCGGCGCGCCAGGTAGTCCGGCGCGGCCGCAGCGGCGAAGCGCTGCACGCGCGGACCGATCGGAATGGCGACCATGTCCTGTTCGAGCCGCTCCTCGTAGCGGATGCCCGCGTCGCAGCCTTCGGCGAGCACGTCCACGAAGCGGTCTTCCGCCTCCACCTCGAGGCAGATCTCCGGGTACTTCTGCAGGAAGGGCGGCACGATGGCCGGCAGCACCAGGCGTGCCGCGCTGACCGGCACGTTGAGCCGCAACCGTCCCGCCGGCCGGTCGCGCAGGTCGTTCACCACGTCGAGCGCCGCGCGCACCTCGCCGAGGGCCGGCTCGAGCCGCTGCAGCAGGCGCATGCCGGCATCGGTGGGGGCCACGCTGCGCGTGGTGCGATGAAGCAGGCGAACGCCCAGGCGCGCCTCGAGCCGCCGCACCGCATCGCTCATGCGCGATGCGCTGGTGCCGGCCACGCGCGCGGCGCCGCGGAAGCCGCCCTCGCGCGCAACCGTCAGGAAGGCGGTGAGGTCTGCAAGATCGTCCATCGATTGTCCTGATTTCCGCACAGCCCGTGCGGATTGCGATGGATTGTCGCGCGAAGCCGCGGTGCCTAGATTCGTGGCATTCGTTCTTCCACTCCTTCAGGACCGCCCATGAACACCGCTTCGTTCCCTTCCACCTTCACCCTGGGCTCCCGCCCGGTGCAGCGCCTCGGCTATGGCGCGATGCAGCTCGCCGGCCCCGGCGTGTTCGGCCCGCCCAGGGACCGCGAGGCCGCGCTCGCGGTGTTGCGCGAGGCGATCGCGCTCGGCGTCGACCATATCGACACCAGCGACTTCTACGGCCCGCACGTCACCAACCAGCTGATCCGCGAGGCGCTGCATCCCTACCGCGACGAGCTCGTCATCGTCACCAAGGTCGGTGCGGCGCGCGGCGCCGACGGATCGTGGAACCCGGCGTTCTCCGCCGCCGAGCTCGAGCGCGCGGTGTCCGACAACCTGCGCAACCTCGGCCTCGACGTGCTCGAGGTGGTGAACCTGCGCGCCATGTTCGACGTGCACGGCCCGGCCGAAGGCTCGATCGAGGCGCCGCTGACGGTGCTCGCCGAGCTGCGCGAGCGCGGCCTGATCCGGCACATCGGCCTCAGCAACGTCACGCCGGCGCAGGTGGAGGAGGGCAGCGCGATCGTGCCGATCGCCTGCGTGCAGAACCACTACAACCTCGCGCACCGCGCGGACGATGCGCTGATCGACCAGCTCGCCGCGCGCGGCATCGCCTACGTGCCGTTCTTTCCGCTCGGCGGCTTCTCGCCGCTGCAGTCGGCCGCGCTGAACGCGCTGGCCGCGCAGATCGGCGCGACGCCGATGCAGGTCGCGCTGGCCTGGCTGCTGCGGCGCGCGCCGAACCTGCTGCTGATTCCGGGCACCTCGTCGCTCGCGCACCTGCGCGAGAACATGGCGAGCGCGCAGCTCGTGCTGACGGAGGAGCAGATGGCGCAGCTGCAGCGCTTCGAAGGACAAGGCGGCGCGGCGGCGCATTGAGCGCGCCGGGGCGCGCGCGCATCAGCGCAGTGCCGCGGCCAGCGCCTCGATCACCGCCGCCTTCGGCGAATCGCGCAGCCACGCCAGCCCGACCGGCGGCAGGTTCCACGGCAGCGCGCGCGGCATGACCTCGGCCGCGCCGGTCGCGGCCACCGCCTGGGCCACGTCGCGCGGCAGCACCGTCACGCCGCGCGGCAGGTGGCGCAGCGCCGAGGCCACGGTGCGCACCGCATAGGCTTCGAGCAGCGGCACCGGCAGGCTGCGGCCCGCGGCCGCGAACACGGTGTCGATCATCTGGCGGATCGGCGTGTCCGACGGCGGAAAGATCCAGTCCATGTCGGCGAGCCGCGTGATGTCGAGCGAGAGCTGCCGCGCCAGCCGCGCGGCGCTGGCCTTGGCCACCACCACGCAGGCCTCTTGGCGGTAGAGCAGCTCCTGCACCAGGTCGTCGTCGGTGCTGTCGTGCGAGAAGCGGCAGATGGCGCAGTCGAGGCTGCGCCGGCGCACCGCGAGCACGAGGTTGTGGGTGGTGTCCTCGTGCGCGAGCAGCGCCATGCGCGGACGCTGCGCGAACAGATGCTGCCAGGCGGCATCGAGCGTCTGGGTGGCGGCATAGGGGATCACGCCCATGCGCAGCCGCCCCTGCAGCCCCGCGCCGCTGACCGCGCGCAGCTCCTGCTGCAGCGCCTGGCTGTCCGCCACCGCGAGCCGTGCGCGCGCGAGCACCACCTCGCCGGCCATGGTGGGCTCCAGCCCGCGCCGGCTGCGCACGAACAGCGGCGTCATGAAGATGTCCTCCACGTCGGCGAGCGCGCGCGTCACGGTCGGCTGCGCGAGCGAGAGCTGCTGCGCCACGCGCGTGATGGAGCGGTGCCGTTCCACTGCGAGCAGCAGCACGTAGTGGCGCAGTTTCAGGCGCGTTTCCAGGCGCAGGGCGAAGGCATCGGGCGTCGTCGGCAGCATCGCCGGAGCATAGCAATCAATGCATGCATCCATAGCAAATCATGTGCATTGGCCTATTTCATGCGTTCAGAATCGGCGCATCCCTTTCGATGCACCAGAACCATGAACAGCTTCACCACCCGCCCTGAGATCGTCGGCACGCATGGCGTCGCGGCCGCCACCCACTGGCTCGCGGCGCAGACCGCCATGGGCGTGCTCGAACGCGGCGGCAACGCCTTCGACGCGGCGGCGGCCGGCGGCTTCGTGCTGCAGGTGGTGGAGCCGCACCTCAACGGCCCGGGCGGCGAAGTGCCGATCCTGCTGTGGAGCGAGGACGAGCGCCGCATGCGTTCGATCTGCGGCCAAGGCACCGCGCCGGCGGCGGCCTCGGCCGCGGCCTTCCGCCGCCTCGGGCTCGAGCAGGTACCGGGCATCGGGCTGCTGCCGGCCACCGTGCCGGGCGCCTTCGGTGCCTGGCTCTCGATGCTGCGCGAGCACGGCAGCTGGCCGCTGGCCGACGTGCTGGCGCCCGCCATCGGCTATGCGCGCGACGGCTTTCCGCTGGTGCCGCGCGCGGTGCAGGCGATCGTGGCGGTGCAGGCGCTGTTCCGCGAGCACTGGCCCAGCTCGGCCGCGGTGTGGCTGCCGGGCGACCGGGTGCCGGCGCCCGGTGCGCTGTTCCGCCAGCCGCAGCTCGCCGCCACCTACGAGCGGCTGGTGCAGACGGCCGAGCGCGAAGGCGGCGGCAGCCGCACCGGCACCATCGACGCCGCGCTGCGCACCTGGTACCAGGGCTTCGTCGCGCGCGAGATCGACGCCTACTACCGCACGACCAAGGTGCGCGACACCACGGGCGAGGCGCATGCCGGCCTGCTGCGCTACGACGACATCGCGCAGTGGCAGCCCACCGTCGAGGCGCCCCTGACCACCGACTTCGGCCGCTACACCGTGGCCAAGTGCGGCTTCTGGAGCCAAGGCCCGGCCTTCCTGCAGCAGCTCGGCATGCTGCGCCATGCCGGCCTCGAGCAGCATGCGCCGCACACCGAAGGCTTCGTGCACCGCATCGCCGAGGCCGCCAAGCTCGCGCTGGCCGACCGGCTGGCGTGGTACGGCAGCGCACCGGGCGCCTCGCGCGAAGCGCAGCAGGCACTGCTCGCGGACGACTACCTGCGCCAGCGCTGGCAGTCGGCGGGCGATGCCGCCTCGCGCCAGCTGCAGCCGGGCTCTCCGCTCGGCATCGCGCCACGCCTGCCCGACCTCGATGCGGCGCTTCGCACGCTGCGCACCGCCGACACGCGCTTCGGCATCGGCGAACCCACCTTCGCCGCGCTGCCGCCGGTGTCCGAATGGGCCGAGCGCGAGGTCTTCGTCGGCGACACCTGCCACATCGACGTGATCGACCGCCACGGCAACATGGTCGCGGCCACGCCCTCGGGCGGCTGGCTGTCGTCGAGCCCGGTGCTGCCGTCGCTCGGCTTCGCCATCAGCACCCGGCTGCAGATGACCTGGCTCGACGAGGGCCTGCCCAACTCCGTCACGCCGGGCGTGGCGCCGTGCACCACGCTCTCGCCCTCGCTCGCGCTGCGCGATGGCGAGCCCTACATGGTGTTCGGCACGCCCGGCGGCGACCAGCAGGACCAGTGGTCGCCGGCCTTCTTCCTGCGCCATGCGGTGCACGGCATGAACCTGCAGGAGGCCATCGATGCGCCGGCCTGGCACGTCGACCATTTCCCGGCCTCCTTCTGGCCGCGCGCCACCACGCTGAACCGCCTCACGGCCGAATCGCGCTTCGCTCCCGAAGTGCTCGACGCGCTGCGTGCCCGCGGCCACGACGTGCAGGTCGGCGAGCCATGGTCCGAGGGACGCATGTCCGCCTGCAGCCGCGAGCGTGATGCGCAGGGCCGCCTGGTGCTGCGCGCCGCGGCCAATCCGCGCGGCATGCAGGGCTATGCCGTGGGGCGCTGATCCTTTTTTTCCTTCAGGAGTTTTTTCGATGTTCTCCCTCATCCGCCGCGGCGTTGCGCTGCTCGCCCTCTGCGGCTTTGCCGCGCTCTCCGCCGCCGCCGACTGGCCCGAGCGGCCGATCACGCTCGTGGTGCCCTGGGCGCCCGGCGGCTCGACCGACATCCTCGCGCGTTCGCTCGCCGAGCAGCTCACCAAGTCGCTCGGCCAGACCGTGATCGTCGACAACCGCGCCGGCGCCTCGGGCAACATCGGCTCCAACTTCGTCGCCAAGGCCAAGCCCGACGGCTACACGCTGCTGATCGGCTCGATGAGCACGCACGCCATGAACCCGGCGCTCATGCCGTCGATGCCCTTCAAGGGCGTCGAGGACTTCACGCCCATTGCCCAGATGGCCAACGTGATCAACACCATGGTCGTCAACCCCGAGGTGCCGGTGAACAACGTGAAGGAGTTCATCGCCTATGCCAAGGCCAACCCCGGCAAGCTGGCCTACGCCACGGCCGGCCCCGGCTCCACCAACCACCTGAGCGCCGTGCTGTTCGAGAAGGCCGCGGGCATCCAGATGCTGCACGTGCCCTACAAGGGCGGCGCGCCGGCCGTGGTCGACACCGTGGCCAACCAGACCCAGGTGCTGTTCTCCGCCGGCACGCAGACACTGCCCCACGTCAAGGCCGGCAAGCTGCGCCTGCTCGGCGTGACCGAGGCCAAGCGCTCGCCGCTCCTGCCCGACGCGCCCACCGTTGCCGAGACCCTGCCCGGCTACCAGCTCGGCGTCTGGTACGGCGCCTTCGGCCCCGCCCACATGCCCGCCGCGCTGGTGAAGCGGCTCAACGAAGAGATCAACAAGGCGCTCGCCCAGCCCGAGGTGCGCGCGCGCATGGAATCGATGGGCGTCGAGATCGTCAAGGGCACCCCGCAGCAGTTCGCCGCGGTGCTGCGCAGCGACGCCGACCGCTACGGCAAGCTGATCCGCGAACTGGGCATCAAGAATGAGTGAGGCATTGCTCTGCCTGCCCCTGGCAGTCTGCCGCGCGCTCACGCACGAGCTGCCGCGCGCAGGCGGCATGGCGGCCGCGCTGGAATGCATCGACCGCGTGCGAAGGCAGCAGCTGGGCGAAGGGCTGCTCACGGTGAACGTGGTCGGCGCGTCGTCTGTGGCGGAAGACGGCGAGGGGGACGACACCACGATCGAACTGCAGCGCGTGTGGACTTCGGACCCTGCGGCGTATCCGGTGGGTGGGCGCAAGCGCAAGGCGATGACGGGGTGGACGCGCCAGCTGCTGCGCCGCGGCGAGCTTTTCGTGGGCGAGGGCGAGGCCGCGCTGCGCGAGGTGTTCGACGACCATGAGCGCATCGCGGGGCTCGGGTTGCGGGCGGTGGTCAATGTGCCGCTGCTCGATGCGGGCGGGCGGTGCCGGGCGACGTTCAACCTGTTGGGTGTGCGGGGTGTGTGGGCGCCGGGGGAGCTTGCGTTGGTGGAGTTGTTGGGGGTGCTGGCTGCGCCTTGGGTGTTGGGGGTGGCGGGGCTCGATCGGGGGTGAGGGGCGGGGAGAGCGTGAGGGCGCTTTTGAAGGCAGGTTCAGGGCAGCTTGCCCGTTCGTGACTTCGATGGCGTCCATTCGGAATCGAGGGACTGCTCTGCAGCGGGAGCTGACGATCGGTGTGGACAACCGAATGCGCGGTTCCTCCCGGTGATCAGCCATTGGGCCCGCAAGTCAGGAGCGCCCGCAACGCCCTCCGATTGTCGAGCCGCAGGCCTGGGTACCGGTCGCGCAGCGTCTAGGGGCGACCCAGTCCCTCGTTCACGTGCCAATGCCGCGCAGCCCGTAAAAGATTTCGATGCTCTCGGTCAAGGCCTCCTCCAGTTGCCGCGTGCTTTCAAAGCGCAATTGCTGCCAGCTCTTGAGGTTGAACCCGATGTCAGTTTCGAGCTCGGGGCCGCGCGTCTTCTTGTCGGCGATCAACACGAAGTTGTCCTGCGCCAAACCTTTGCCCCGGTTGAGCCCCATCAGATAGCCGATCTCGTGATAGACGTTGCGATTGCCAAAGGTGAGGTCCGCGATCAACAGCCCGCAGCCTTCAATCACTTTGAGGATTTCGTCGTCGATGGTGTAGCTATGGCCCTTATTGAACTGATCGATGCGGATCTCGCTCAGCCGGATGTCGAGTCGGTGCTGCTCGTTGATCTGGCGCACGGTCTTCTTGATGGTCTCGAAGGCTTCTTTCGTTTCATCTCGGAAAGCCATGGAAACGAAGATCTGACGCTGCCGCGCCGTCAGCACGCTCTCGAACACGTCCACCAAGCTGGCCGCATCCACCGCCTGCGTCCGGCCCAAGTGGTAGTGGTAGCCCAAGCCTCGCGTGGTAGTGTCCGGGCTCAGACGGTCAATCCGGTTGCTCTCGATCCAGCGCACAAACGGCGGCAGTTGGCGGCCTTCGTTTTTGAGCGCGAAGTACAAGAAGGCCGTCAGCACCCCGTGGCAACCGGACGCGCGCAGCGCCTGTCCGTCCACAGCACCGTAGTAGGCATTAACCGAGATCAGAGCCTGGCGGATGCGCTCCACTTCGGGCTTCAATCGCGCCTGGTTGGGATCACCCGCCACCATCTGCTTGGCCGTCAAGAACTGCGCTAGACCCAGCGCCAGGGTGTGCTTGTTCTTGAAATGCTCGGTCAAGCCACCGAGAAAGTCTGTATTGAACTGTGGCAGCAGGTGGCGCGCCAGCCAGTAGGCTGCGCCAAAGCTCGGCTTGGTGAGTAGGTCCTCGTCGCTGAACAAGGCGCCATCGCCGTCTTGCAGGATCAGCCGCAGGTTCTCCTCGGAGGTGAGCGGTATCTGCTTCGCATTGATGTTATGAAAGACGACCTTCTCGAAGCGCTGCTTCTCGGTGGGGTCTTCGTGCAGCACCACGCAAAACGGCGTGTCGAGCTGATAGGTCGAATCACCCGGCTTTAGATCGCGTGCCGCGCTCAAGCGATGGTTGCCGTCGATGCGAAATAGCCGCACGCCGTCCTCTCGCGTCAACTGATCCTCGGGGATGTCGAGGTAAGCCAGCGTGGGGGCTGCACTGCCGCCCACAATCTCCAGGCCCTTTGGCAGTTTGGTCTTGACCACCCGCACCGAAAGTCCGTCCACGTTTGATGCGAAGCCCTTGCCCGTGAACAGGTCGCCCAGCGGTTGGACCTCGCGCTTGCCCACGCGCTTGTAATCGAAACTGAGCGAGGCAGACAGCACTACCTCGGGGAAGAACAGAAACTGTCGGTCTGCCAGGAACTGTTCGATCTCACTCCGATGGGTTTCGATCAGGTTGCGCTGGTAGGCACCGTCGAAGCGCGAGCAACGAGCCAGATCGCCCAGCGGCGCCACGCCACGGATGACCGTGAAGCCGCCCAACGAGGTATGCAGGATGCCGGAGAGGATCACGATACGTCCGCCTTCAAGAGTTGTTGCGCAAATCGCGCGCGGCCTTTCTGCCAGAGTGCTTCGGCGTGGGCGCGAAGGCGGGTGGCCTCGACCTGTCGAATAAGGGTTTCGTCAACGATGCGCTGCTGGGTGGCTATTTCAGCGAGAGGGATAAGGAGATTGACCACATCCTCATTGGCCAGACGTGGATGGGTATTGCCAGTCATCATGTGCTTGGTCTGCGCCACGATAAGGCGGGTGCGCATCACGACTGCAAGATAGGCGGGCAGTAGGGTCGACCGGTCCCGCACTCGCATGACGTGAAACTCCGTCGAGCAAACGCCCGCGAACTGCGCGAGCCAAACCTTGTTTAAATATGGCCGCAGGCGGCCATAGAGTACTTCATCCGTTTCGAACGCAAAGCATTGCCCGGCAGCGGTTTCAATCGCATCCGTCAACTGGCCAGCGTGACTGGCTACCGATGCCAGGCCGATGTATCTGGCCTTTCCGGGGCTGGAGACAAGTTTTCTCTGGAATGAAACTAGGCTGCCCAACGGGGCATTTGGAAGCGCCTTGATCGCCTTGAGAGCGCCCATGCGCTCCGGGTGGAAGTAGTCAGCTGAGATCGTTGAGACAGTCTTTGCAAGGCCGAGCCGAATCGCATAGCCCCCCTGCGTGGGAGTCGAGACCTCCGGCAGGCCGAGGGTGCTCGTAATGAGTTCGTCCACCGCGTAGAGCAATCGGTCTGCTTCCGCTGACGCCCTATCTCGTTCAATTCGGGCGGCTTCAAGCTCAGCGAGTAGGCGCTCCTGTTCCGAGATGTTCGGCAGCGGGATCAGAAGGTCTCGCAGCTCTTCGGCATTCACGTTCGACATCCCCGCCACCTGCCGGCTCACCTGATCGATTTGTATGCGGCCGGCGGGTGAGTTCAGGAAGGCAGAGACAAACCCAGGTACAGCCCGTTGAGTATCCAGCCGCACGCGAATCAGATACGAGGCGAAAACCCAATCGCCGTCTTCGCCGAAGGCTTCACATTTGCCAACCAGTTCCTTGGAGTTGGTGCGGTTGAAGAGCAAATCGCCCTTGAGCAGGCGATAGCGATCTAGATCCAGATCGTCCAGCTCGATGTGCTTTAAGTCGGAAAGATCCCAGCCATTCGCCTGGAGGTTGTTCATGCGAATCATCGGCACGCCCAAGCCCCCTGTATTGGCGCGTTCCGAGATCCCGTACTGAATGAAGGTGGCCAGCTTGCCTAATGGCACCATTGGGTAGCGCGGGCTGGCATAGTAGGCGCGCTTGCGCCGGTTCACCTCCTGATACTGCGGGTCGAGTCGTGCGGCCGAGTCCCCCCGCCGCACCGCAAAGCAAATGGCTTGCCCTGCGGGGACGGGGGTCAGACGAAAAAAGGTTCAGGCTGCTTCTTGAAGGCCTCGTACTGGCCGAGCAATCCAGTGCCGGGGATGACCTTGCGGTGGCGTTCACTCCAGCGACCGGGCTTCTTGCCTTCGCCGGGCACCCAGTCGAACTCGACTTCCCAGTTGAACAGGTCGCAACGCTGCCTTTCGATGCGACGTTGCTCGGGCACTTCGCTGAGCACGTCAATCTGGTAGGTGCTGCGGCCGGTAGCGTCGTAGCCGATGTTCTCGGCCATGGCCATGAAGATGGCTTCGTCGTTACTGGCCTGTTCGCCAGGCTGGCGCTTCTCCAGGAACACGACGCTAGACTTAACGCCCGCACCGAAGTGCGCAAAGGCGAACTGCGGCAGGCTTACCACCGCCAGCACCTTGAAGCGCTCCAGCAGCCATTCGCGCACGCCCTGCAAGCTGGCGTTGGTGAGCAGGCCATCAGGCAACACCACGGCCGCCTGGCCGCCGGGCTTGAGCAGTTGCCAGATGCGTTCGCAGTAGATGACCTCCGTCTTGACGCTGGCGCGCTGCTTGATGGATTTCTTGCCGGCTTTGGGGTCGGCGGCGGCGTCCTCGGGATCGTCCTCGTCCTTGCCGCCTCCCTTGCCGACGTAGCGTGACAGCTCATAGCTCTTGAGGTAGGCGTGCAGCTCTTCCTTGATGACCGCGCCGAAAGGCGGGTTGGTGGGTATCTTGGAGAAGCCCTTGCGCTCGTCGCGCTTGACCACGTCCTCGACTTTGCCGGTCTCAGGGTTGTATTCGCTATCGCGGTAGATGCCCATGACCTTGGCGAACGCGTCGTTTTTGAGCGCGATCGCGCCCAGCGGCTCCAGCGCGTCGTGGCCCATGACATTGGTGTGCCCGTCGTCGTGCACGATCATATTCATCTTTGCGACGCGGGCGATCTCTTCGTTGATCTCGATGCCGAAGAGGCGCTTCTCCGCGAAGCTGTGCCAGTAGTTGAAGTGCTCTCGGCTGTCGTCGTCGTAGTACTGGCTTGCCAGCTTGCGCACGTGGTCGAGTGCGTGCAGCAAGAAACCGCCGGAGCCGCAAGCGGGGTCCATCACGTCGTCGCTAGCCTTGATATCCAGGATCTGGATGGCGAAGGCGATGATGTTACGCGGTGTGAAGTACTGGCCGAAGTCACCCTTGAAAAAGCCGTCCATGAACTGCTCAAAGGCCACGCCCTTGGTGTCCAGGTCAGTGGCGGTGAGATTTACGCTTTCCAGGTGCAGCACGACGTTCTTGAGCGTGACGTCGTCGATCTTGATGTCTTCGTTGAAGACATCGGGCTCGCTCTGTCGCTCAATGGAGTAAAGAATCTTGATGCGCTCGGCCAGACGTTTGGGCGTTTCGAAGGTCTTGACCTGGAAGGCGTACGGGTCGCCCTTTTTGCGCGCGGTCTTCTCGTCCCGGGTCTTCAGGAAGATGAGCTTGGTCAGCTCTCCAAATGCCATGGGTGGTGAGAGCCGTCCGCCACCCCACAGGGTTTGATGGCACTTGCGGATGGTCTTGATCAGGTTGTCGCGGGTTACGGCGCCAATGTCAGGCTTGCCGGGGGCTTTGTGGTAGTACTTGTACTCCTCTGGCCTGCCGTACTGCGCGGGCAGGTCGGCAATGATGTTGGCCTCCCGCTCCAGGACGCCGAAGCGGTCGGAGCAGTCGTAAAAAGCGCGCGTCTGGCCGGCGATAACGCCGACGTACACAGCGCGAAACTTGTGCGCGTGGCCGTTGCCGAAAGCTTGTTCGATGGCCTGCTTGAACTCGGTGTCTGTGACAGCATCGCGCTTGCACTCAATGACGGCAAAAGGTTGCGTTCGCGCCGGGTCCCGGAAGACCACCAGGTCGGCACGATCGACTGGCGTCCGGTCGGGCACAGTGACTTCGATGCCGATGCACTCTGGCGCGTACCCGTATTGGTAGATCAGCTCCGCGTAGTAGGCGGCTCGGATCTTCTCCTCCGGGTCGGACCACTTTTCCGTGATGTTCACCCCGACGTAGCGAATCTTCTCGGTCTTGCCAGTGGTAATGAGCTGCAGGTGACCATCCGCGATGGCGCGCTTGGTCAGTTCGGTGAGTTGCATGATGGTGATGGCCTTTAGGCTCTTTCTTTGTTAGTGTCGGTGCCTTCGTCCGCGCCCCCGGCGCGCACCCAGTCGTCAACCTCAGACAACTTGAATTTCCACAGGCGCCCGACGCGGTGCGCCGGTAGCCCCCGGTGTTCCCGCCAGCGATACACGGTGTCCTTGGCCACTCCCAGGTGTTGGGCGACCTGGTCGACGGAAACCCACGGTTCTGTACTCATGGCGTCTACGCTTGCCAAATAGAAGCGTCTCAAATTGATTAAACCGGACGAGAGTCTATCAGCGGAGGATGCTCCAACCTGAGCTTCGGCCAGAGCCTGCGAACCAACTGCATCGCGATAAATCCGGAGCGGACCTACCGAGCGCTGCCCTTCTGATGACCGGTTTGAAGGCCGCGGTCGTTCAGCCTACGGCCGCGAATGACTCTGACCAGTCTGAAGCAGACCTTCGGCCGTACTCCAGCACTCAACGAGGGAGGGCGCTCCCCCGGCCACGGCGGCTTCAGCCCTTCACAACTGAGCTTCCCCGCTGCCCCAGCCGCGCGAACCTGCCCACGACCCTCAATCAATCTTCAACTTCGCCACCTTCGCCAGCCTCTGCCAGGTCTCGATGTCCTCCCGCACCGTCGCCGCAAACTGCTCGGTGTTCTTGATCGGCGGCCGCGCCATGTTCTGAGCCGCGAACTTCTGGATCACGTCGTCGGAGGCGAGGATGCGGTTGATCTCGTGGTTGAGGCGCTGCACGATCTCGCGCGGGGTGCCGGCGGGGACGAACACGCCGTACCAGCCGTCGACGTCGAAGCGGTAGCCCTGCTCGGTCAGGGTCGGCACCTCTGGCAGCGCGGGGCCGCGGGCGGAGCCGGTGCAGCCGAGGGCGACGAGGCGGCCGGCGCGGATGTGCGGCACGGGCGAGGCGATGTCGGCGAAGGCGACGCCGATGTTGTTGGCGAGCACGTCGGTCACGACCTGCGCGGCGCCCTTGTAGGGCACGTGCGGCATGGCCAGGCCGTAGTGGGCCTTGATGCCCTCCATGGCGAGATGGCCGGTCGAGCCGCTGCCCCAGGAGCCGTAGGCGAGCTTGTCGGGGTTGGCCTTGGCGTGGCGCACCATGTCGGCGAGCGACTTGAAGCCGGTGGACGGATGCGCGATCAGCAGGATGCCGGCGGCGCCGACCTGCGCCACGGGCACCAGGTCCTTGTGCGTGTCGTAGGGCATCTTCGGCTGGATGATCGGGTTGATCGAGATGGCCGAGGAGGGCGCGAGCAGCATGGTGTAGCCGTCGCCGGCCGACTTGGCCACCGCGTCGTTGCCGATGAGGCCGTTGGCGCCGGCCTTGTTGTCGACCACCACCGGCTGCCCGAGCGCGGCCTGCAGCGACACGCCGAGCAGGCGCGCGAAGATGTCCGAACCCGCACCGGCCGGCCCGGGCACGACGAAGCGGATCGGCCGGTTCGGCCATGCGCCCGAGGAGGAAGAAGATGAAGCCTGGCCCTGTGCCCGCGCGGGCAGGGCGATGAAGGAGGCGGCGGCGCCGGCCAGCAGGGTGCGGCGGCGCAGGGTGGTGGC
Organism: Variovorax sp. TBS-050B; assembly: GCF_029893635.1. Lineage (NCBI taxonomy): Bacteria > Pseudomonadati > Pseudomonadota > Betaproteobacteria > Burkholderiales > Comamonadaceae > Variovorax > Variovorax sp. TBS-050B. Next base: position 119,029 of record NZ_JARXYR010000001.1, read on the forward strand.
GGCGGTCGTGGTGGTGTCGTGGTTCATGGGGTCAGTCTCCTTGTGGTTCGAATCGACCTGCGCCGGGCCGCAGCACCTGCCCGGTGAGGAACTGTGCGCGCGCGCCGGCGATGTAGTCGACGAGCGGCATGCAGTCGGCCGCCGTCACGCCCGCGGCGGGCTGGAGCGCGTTGATGCGCAGGCCCAGGGCACCCCATTCGGCGGCGAGCGTGGCGACGAGCATCCGCGCCGCGGCTGCGTCGCCGGCCAGCGTCCAGTCGGTGTCGGGCACGGACGCGGGCAGCAGCAGCGTGAGGCTCGCGGGCGCATCGTGTGCCGCGCGAAAGCGGCGCGCGGAACGCAGCACGGTGTCGAGCACCTGGCCCGGTGCGGCATCGAGCGCGGCGCCGTCGAGCACCGCGGTGTAGCGCAACCGCGCATCGCCCGAAGACGTGGCACCGGACCCTGCAGCGCGCCAGCCCGACGACGCGCCGAGGTCCACGCCATGCCATCGCGTCGCCGCGTCGAACGGCAGCGGCGCCGCCACGGCCGGAGGCAGCGCACCGCTGCCGCCATAAACAGAGGAACCGCCATCGAGCACCAGCAACTGGCCCGCGAGCGCACGCGCGCCGGGGCTCGCAAGAAAGCACAGCGCCTCGGCCATGTCCTCGGGCTCGGCCATGCGCCCGAGCGGAATCTTCGCGATCGCCTGCGCGGGATCGAGCCGGCCGCTGTCGATCAGGCGCTGCACGAGCTCGGTCCGGACGAAGCCCGGCGACAGCGCGCTCACGCACCAGTCGGGGCGCGCACGCGCGAGCGCGCGGGTCTGCGCGATCAGCCCGGCCTTGCTCGGGCTGTAGAGACCGCGCCACGGGATCGCGCGCAGGCCCGCGCCCGAAGCGAGGTTCACGATGCGCGCACCGGGCCGCAGGCGCGACGCGCAGGCCTGCACCAGCCGCGCCGGTGCCTCGAGGTTGAGCGCGAGCAGCCGCGCGGCCGTGCCATCGTCCACGCCCGAGAGCGCATCGGCACCGCCGGTCGAGAGTCCCGCGTTGTTGATCAGCGCATCGAGCGGCGGCAGCGCCTGCGCGAGCCGTGCGATCTGCGCGCCGTCCGTCAGGTCGCAGACGAGGCCCAGCGCTTCGGCGCAGTCCGCGGGCCAGCCGGCCTGCAGCCGCGCCAGGGCCGCCGCATCGGCATCGACGAGCACGCAGCGCCAACCGTCGCGCGCGAGGCGCAGCGCGGCGGCGCGGCCGATGCCCGACGCCGCGCCGGTGATGAGCACGGCGGGCGCTTCGCTCATGCCGGGCTCCCGGCGGCGCCCTGCGCGCGCACGGCTTGCAGCAGCGCGTACACCGCGTCGTGCGGCGCCGCGCGCCCCACGGGCTGGCGCTTGCCGAACAGCGCCGCATCGTGCTGCGCGAGTTCGGGCCGCTCGCGCTCCTCGATCCAGTCGTAGACCACGGTGCGCGCCGCAATGCGCCATTCGCCGCCGCGGCGCTCGAAGCGGTCCACGTAGCGGCCGCACAGGAAGGTCTCCAGCGTGGGCGTGGCGGCGGGCGCCTGCAGCGCGAAGAAGGCGCTCTCCACCGCGGCGACATCGCCATGCAGCTCGATCGCGATGTTCGTCACCTGGTGCACGCGCCGCCCGCCCTGGCGCAGCCGTGCGAGGGCCTGGTCGATGAAGCCGCTCGCGCTGCCGTGCCAGGCGCCGTGGCAGTCGGTCGCGTCGTCCCAGTAGGCGGAGCGCAGCGCGGTTTCTTCCGCGCGGTCGATGCCGCGGCAGTAGCGAAACAGGCATTCGCGGATCGCCTCGCGGTCGAGCAGCGATTGCAGCGCGGCGGCCGCATCGGTCATGGCGTCCCCGCGCGCCGGAACAGCTGCACGATGTTGCCCTCGGGGTCGCGCAGCGACATCACTGCACCATGCGCGCCCATGTCGCGCGTGCCGAGCACCTCGCCGCCCGCGGCCTCGATGCGCTCGCGCGCGCCGTCGAAGTCCTTCACCTCGAACACCATCACCAGCCCCGCGGTGGCGGGCGCCGCCTCTTCGCGGCAGGCCAGCGCCACGTTGGTGTTGCCCACGCCGTACTGGAACCAGCGTTCCTTGTCCTGGAACTTGAGCGCCAGGCCCAGCGCGCTTTCGTAGAAGGCATGCAGCACGGCCGGCCGCTCGGCCACCACGAACACGTTCTGCAGCCGCTGGGGCGCGAAGTCCGCCGCCGCGCTCACAGCGAGGTCTCCGAGGCGCCGCCGTCGAGCCGGATCACCTCCGCATTGACGAAGCGCGCGCCATCGCCCGCGAGGAAGCAGATCGCATCGGCGATGTCCGCCACGGTGCCGAGCCGGCCCAGCGGTGTGCGCGCGATGCGCCTGGCGTCGAGCTCCGCATTGCGGTGCTTGGCCGTGCCCTCGGTGGGCACCGCGCCGGGTGCGACCGCATTCACGCGGATGTGCCGCGCGCCCAGGTCCGCCGCCGCGGCGCGCGTGATGCCGAGCACGCCGGCCTTGAGCCCGCTGTAGACCACCGAGCGCGCGGGCGACTTGAAGGCCGCGATCGAGGCCACGTTGACGATCGCGCCGCCGCGTTCCGGATCCATCGCCTCGGCCGCGGCCTGGATGCCCCAGATCACCGACTTGAAGCCGATCTCGACCATGCGGTCCATCACCTCGGGCGTGATCTCGGCCAGCGGCTGGTAGCGCACCCAGGCCGCGTTGTTGACGAGGATGTCGAGCCGGCCGGCCTCGCGCGCGAGCTGCTGCACCGCTTCGCGCATGCCTTCGCGGCTGGCCACGTCGCGCGCCAGCGGAATCGCCCGGCCACCGAATGCGCGGATCTCGGCAGCAGCATCCTCGACGAACTCTGGCTTCAGGTCGTTCACGCCGACGGTGGCACCGAGGCGCGCCATCGCGAGCGCGGTCGCGCGGCCGATGCCGTGGCCCGCGCCGCTGATGAAGGCCACGCGGCCTTCGAGGGAGGAAGAGGATGCATTCATGGCGTGTCCTTCGTGGTCGTCGCGGGCACCAGCAGCGCATCGAGCGCGAAGGCCCCCTGGCCCTGGTCGAGCACGACCAGCGGGTTGATGTCGATCTCGGCAACGGTGTCGGCATGCTGCGCCGCGAAGCGCGAAAGCGCCGCCACCGCGCGTGCCGCGGCGGCCACATCGGCCGGCGGGCGGCCGCGCGCGCCGTCGAGCAGCGCAAAGGCCTTGAGCGAGCGCAGCATGCGCATCGCTTCCGCCTCGCTCACCGGCGCGGGCTGCAGCGCCACGTCGCGCAGCACCTCGGCAAAGATGCCGCCCAGGCCCACCATCACCACCGGGCCGAAGACCGGATCGCGCGTGGTGCCGAGGATCAGTTCGGTGCCGCTCCTCGCCATCTGCGCGACGAGCACGCCCGCGATGCGCGCCGCGGGCGCCTTCTGCGCGACGCGCGCGCGCATGGCGTCGTACTCCGCGCCGAGTTGTTCCTCCGACGCGATGCCGACCACCACGCCGCCGACCTCGGTCTTGTGCGCGATGTCGGGCGAGACGATCTTGAGCACCACCGGAAAGCCGATGTCGCGCGCGGCGGCGAGCGCGCCTTCGCGGCTGGTCGCGGTGGCTTCCCTGAGCACCGGCAGGCCGGCCTTCGCGAGCACGGCCTTGGCGCCGGCCTCGCCGGCGAAGGCATCGGCCGGCAGCGGTTCGGCCGGCAGCGGTTCGGCCGGCGGCAGCGCCGCGACCACCTCGGCCGGCACGCGGTCGGCGGTGCCGAGCCGCACCAGCGCCGCGAGCGTGGCGCAGGCGACATCGATGGTCTCGACGGTCGCGAGGCCCATGCGATGCAGCTGCGCGGCCGTGTCGCGCGGCGCCTTGCAGCACAGCAGGATCGGCTTGGCGGGATGGTCGCGCCGCACCTGTTCGAGCGCCGCGAGGTACACGTCGCGCAGGCGCGGCATCTGGAAGGCGTAGGCCGACTGCAGCAGGATGGCGTCGCAGCCCGGGTCCTCGGCCACGGCCGAGAGCACCTGCACCAGCAATTCGGGTCGGCTCGAGACCTGCGCCGTCATGTCGACCGGGTTGGCCGGCGATGCGTAGGGCAGCGCCGAGAGAATGCGCGCCTGGGTGGCGGCCGAGAGCCTGGGCAGCTCGAGGCCCTGCGCGCTCGCGGCGTCGGCCATCAGCACGCCGAAGCCGCCGGAAGCCGTGACGAGCGCGACGCGCCCGCCGCGCGGCAGCCCCGCGGCGCCGGCCACCGCAACCGCGTGGCCGACCTCGATCAACTGCTCGATGCTCGGCACGCGCAGCGCGCCGGCCTTGCGCAGCACCGCGTCGAACACCGCGTCGGAGCCCGCCAGCGCGCCGGTGTGCGAGGCGGCCGCCGCGCTGCCCGCGTCGGACACGCCGACCTTGAGCACGATCACCGGCTTGCCGGCCTCGCGTGCCATCGCGAGCGCGCGCAGCAGCTTGCCCGCATGGCGGCAGGTCTCCATGCAGCAGAGGATCACGCGCGTGCCGGGGTCCCCGGCCAGCGCGGCGATGCCGTCGGCAATGTCGACGTCGCACTCGTTGCCCGTGGTCAGCAGCCGGCTGATGCCGATGCCGCGCTCCACCGCGAGCCGCATGGTGTAGCTGCCGAGGTTGCCGCTCTGCGAGACGATGCCCACCGGGCCTTCGTTGGGGAATGCCGCTTCGAGCGCGACCGAGAAGGTGGCGATGCTGCGCTCCGGCACGCCGATGGCGCCCAGGCAGTTGGGCCCGACCACGCGCATGCCGGAGCTGCGGGCGACCTCGCCGATCTCGGCCTGCAGCCGCGCGCCGGCCTCGCCCATCTCGGAGAAGCCCGAAGAAAGGATCACCGCCGCGCGCACGCCGCGCGCCGCACAGTCGCGCACGGCCTCGAGCACGGCCTCGGGCGGCACCGCCATCAGCGCGAGGTCGGGCACCTGCGACAGCTCGGCCAGGCTGGCATGGGCGGGCAGCGACTGCACCGTGCCGCCCTTGCGGTTGATCGGAAGGATCGCGCCGCGGTAGCCGTACTTCTGCAGGAACTGCAGCGGCCGGCCGCCGATCTTGGTGACGTCGTCGGAGGCGCCGAAGATCGCGATCGAGCGCGGCGCGAACACGGCGTCGAGGCCGCGGCCGACTTCCATTGGCGGCTGCATATCAGCTTTCCGTGGCGCTGCACGCCACCAGCAGCCGATGAAGTGGGCGGCGGATTTTCTCCCTCCCCCATTGGGGGAGGGCCGGGGTGGGGGCGAGCGGCGCTTCACCCGCGTGCGCCGTGCCTGCCCCCATCCCAGCCTTCCCCCAGAGGGGGAAGGAGCCCGGCGTGCCGAACGTGGTGCACAGTTTCATTTCAGCGCCCCTTGTAGACGGGTTTGCGCTTCTCCAGGAAGGCGCGGCGCGCCTCCTGCGCGTCCTCGGTCTTCGCGAGCGCCATGGTGAAGTTCTGCTCGAAGCGGTAGCCGTCGCGCTGCGGCATCAGGTCCATCATGTTGGCGGCCTGCTTGGCATAGGCGATCGCGAGCGGCGCCTTCGAGGCGATCTCCTGCGCGATCTCCATCGCGAGCGGCATCAGCCGATCGGCCGGCACCACCTCGTCGAGCACGCCGCGGCGGTACAGCTCGGCGGCGGGCACGCGCATGCCGGTGAAGAACATGCGGCGCGTGAACGAGCGGCCCACCATGGTGCGCAGCATCGAGACGCCGCCCGCGAGGCCGACGTTGATCTCGGGCATCGCGAAGCTCGCGTCCTCGCTCGCAAGGAAGATGTCGCAGGCCGCCATCAGGCCGAAGCCCGCGCCCAGCGCCGGGCCGTTGACCGCGGCGATCACTGGCTTGGCGCATTCGCGGATCGCGTTGCCGGTCTCGCGCGTGAGGCGGTTGTGGCCGAGGAAGTCGCCGGCCTTCTCCGGGTCGGGCCGGTCCTTGAGGTCGGCGCCCGAGCAGAAGTACTTGCCGGTGCCCGTGAGGATCGCCACGCGCACGTCGGTGCGTTCGGAGATCTCGTCGAAGGCCTCGATGATGCGGCGCCGCGTGTCGCGGTCGACCGCGTTGACGGGCGGCTTGTCGAGCCGCACGACGGCGATGTGTTCAGAGACTTCGAGGTGGACGCTCATCGTGCGCTCCCGGTGCGTGGGTTGGAAACAGAAGGCGAAGGCGTCGCATGCGCGCGCGCCGGATGCAGGTGCGCCGCATGCGAAAGGCGGTCGCCGTAGCGGAACTCCGAGGCGATCAGGCGCTGCGCGAGGCGCGTGGCGAGCACTTCCTCGCTCACGCCCATGCCGCCATGCATCTGGATCGCGGCCTCGGCGCAGTGGCGCGCGGTCTCGGCGAGCGAGACCTTGGCCAGCCGCAGCGTGCGGCGCAGATCAGGGGCCTGCTGCGCCTGCTGGTCGAAGCAGTGCACCACGAGGCCCTTGGCGCCGAGGTACTTCACGTACATGTCGGCGGTGCGGTGGCGCAGCACCTGGAAGGTGGAGAGCGTCACGCCGAACTGGCGGCGCTCCTTGAGGTGCGCGACCGTCTGCTGCACCAGCGCCGCGAGCGCGGCCACGGTGTCGGCGGCGGTGAGCAGCAGCGCGGCATCGGTGGCAGCCGCGAGCGCAGTGCGCGCCGGCTCGCCGCGCGCGATGCAGGCCGCCTCGGGCACGGCGAGGCCGTCGAGCGCGAAGTCGGCGCCGCGGGGGCCTTCCATCGTGCGGTACGTGGCCGCGGGCGCGCCGATGCGTTCCGCATCGACGAGGAAGATCGCCGCCTCGCCGTCGAGCGTCGCGGGCACGAGCCAGTGCGTGGCGGGGAGCGAGGCGTCGACGCCCTGCACCCGGCCGCTCAGTTCGAAGCCGATGTCGAGGTGCGTGGCATCGACGGCGATCTCGTCCGGCGTGGCCGCGAGCGCGCAGAGTGGCGCGAGTTGGGCGCTGCCCTCGGCCACCGCCTCGAGCCAGCGGTTCGCGGTCTCGGGCGCGGCGGCCTGCAGCAGCAGCGGAACGACCGCGCAGGTCTCGACCACCGGCAGGTGCAGCCCGTGCGTGGCAAGGCCTTCGACGATCGAGGCCAGGTCGGCCAGCGTGCCGCCCACGCCGCCCGCGGCCTCGGGCACCAGCGTGGCGGTCCAGCCGAGCTCGCGCACCGGGTCGCCCGGCAGTTCGGCCGCGCCCGCATGGTCCTGCGCGTAGCGCCCGGCCGCGTCGAGCAGCATGCCCGGGAAGAGGGGAGGGAAGGAGGTGGTGGTGGACATTCAGGCTCCGAGCAGTTCGTTGGCGACCACGTTGCGCTGCACCTCCGAGGTGCCGCCGGCGATGGTGCGGGCGCGCGTGAACATGTAGTTCTGGATCCAGGTGGCGGCCGGCACGTCCTCGGCGTCATCGAGCGCGAGGAAGCGGTGCGCGGCTTCGGGGCCGACCGCGTCGAGCGCGATCGTGGTCAGGCGCTGCGCCACGTCGGCGCAGGTCATCTTGATGGCCGAGGGCTGGACGCCGAGCGGGCGCTGGTGGATCAGGTCGTCGGTGGCCTGCGCCATCATCACGCGCGCGCCCTTCACGTCGGCCTCGCACAGCAGCAGCTTGTGCTGCAGGCTGCTGAAGTCGCGCCGGCCCGCGGCGGCCTGCGCGGCTTCCTCCACCAGGCGCGTGACCTGGCGCCGCACCAGTTCGAGCCGCGCGACGTTGGCCGGCGGCAGGCGCTCGCGTTCGAGCAGGAACTTGGCGCAGGTCCAGCCCTTGCCGACCTCGCCGATCAGGTTGTCGGCGCTCACGCGCACCTCGTCGAAGAACACTTCGTTGAGGTGGTGCCAGCCGTCGATGGTGCGGATCGGGCGCACGGTGATGCCGGGCGCGTCCATGGGCACCAGCAGCAGCGAGATGCCTTCCTGCTTCTTCGCCTCCTTGGAGGTGCGCACCAGCATGTAGATCATGTTGGCTTCGTGGGCATGCGAGGTCCAGATCTTCTGGCCGTTGACCACCCAGTCGTCGCCCTCGCGGCGCGCGCTGGTGGTCAGCGAGGCGAGGTCGGACCCCGAGCCCGGCTCCGAATAGCCCTGGCACCACCAGTCGGAACCGTCGAGGATGCGCGGCAGGAAGCGCGCCTTCTGCGCCGGCGTGCCGAAGCGGACGATCACCGGGCCGATGTGGCCGAGCCCGTGGTGGTAGAGCGGCGGGCAGTCGTTCTCGGCCATCACTTCCTCGAAGATCAGCCGCTGGCGGATGTCCCAGCCGGTGCCGCCGGCTTCCACCGGCCAGCTCGGCGCGCCCCAGCCCCTGGCGTGGAGGATCTTCTGCCAGGCCTGGTACTCGCGCTTGGTGATCTTCTGGCCCGCGGCCACCACGGCGCGGATCTCCGGCGGGCACGAGGCGCGCGCGAAGGCTTCGAGTTCACGCCGGAACGCGGCGTAGTCGATGGACATGGATTCGTCTCCTGGGTTTTCGTTGTGCGGGCCGTGGCTCAGCCCTTGCGCAGCTGCGCGATCAGTTCGTCGAGCGCGGCGGCGGCGCCTTCGGCGTCGCGTGCGCGCAGGCGGCGCGCGATGTTCCGGCGCAGTGGATAGAGGTCGGGCCGCGCGCGCACCGGCAGCACATGCGTCATGCGCTCGCGCAGCACGCTGGTCATGGTCTGCGCCATCAGCGTGAGCGCCTCGTTGTGGCCCGCAGCCGCGATGGCCGAGAAGAAGCGGCTGGCGGAATCGATGCGGTCGCGGCGCGGTGCGTCGTCGGCATGGGCCTCGATCGCGTCGACCGCGGCCTCGACCGCGTCGAGCTCGGCCTCGTCCGCGCGCGCGCAGGCGAGCTTGAGCAGCGTGCCGTAGAGCGTGCGGTAGGCCTCGTCGATGTCGGCGTCGCCGAGCCGGCCCTGCAGCACCAGCTGGCGCAGCGATTCGGCCAGCATCATGTAGGCGCCCTTGTAGAACACCAGCGCCTGGTCGGCCGCGCCCGCGCCCATGTGGCGCACCTCGCCGATGCAGACCACATGGTCGCCGGCCTCGTGGCGTGCGAACACGCTGCATTCGAAGCTCGCGAGGCAGTCGTCGATCAGCGGCATGCCGAGTCGCCCCGGGCGCCAGGCCACGCCCTCGAACTTGCGCTCGACCTTGCTGGAGGCGAAGCGCGCCGAGAGCGCGTCCTGCTGCGCCGAGAGGATGTTGATCGCGAAGCCCTCGGCCTGCTCGAAGGTGGCGAGCAGCCGGCTCGCCTTGCGCAGGCTGAACAGCACCAGCGGCGGCTCGAGCGAGACCGAGCTGAACGAGTTGCAGGTCAGGCCCGCGGGCTCGCCTTCGGGCGTGCGTGTGGTGATCACGGCCACGCCGGTCGGAAAGCAGCCGAGCAGCTGGCGGAACAGCGCGGGCTCGACGGCGGGTGAGGCCGCGCGGGCCTCGCGTTCGGCGACTTCGGACATGGCGTCTCCTGGCTGCCGCGCGGCTCAGGCCGCCGCGAGTTCGGGCGCGGGCGCCGCGACGTGCGGCGGGTCGTTGGCGATCTCCTGCCGCACCGCGGGGATGATCACCTTGGCCCAGGTCTCGAGCTGGCGCAGCATGGTCGGATGGTCGAAGTCGCCCATCTGCGTCTGGAAGCAGTAGTGCACCGGCTTGAGCGTGCGGATCTCGGCGACCACGCGCTCGATCACGGTGTCGATGGAGCCCACCGGCAGCAGCGCGCGCATCTCGTCGAGCGTGGGTTCGCCCTCGACGATGCCTTCCTCGACCTGGTAGTCGTCGGCGATCTGCGCGGTGCGGCGCTTCAGGCTCACGGCGATGCGGCGCTGGTAGCGCGCGCAGTCGAGGTAGCGCTCGACCTCGTCCTTGTTGTCGCTGGCATAGGCGGCGCGCAGCAGGCCCACCTGCACGCCCGCCGGGTCCTTGCCCTCGGCGCGCGCCACCTTGTCGATCAGGGCGCGCGTGCCCGCGAGCTTCTCCAGGCCGCCGTCGCCGCCCGAGACGAACACATGGTGGTTGGACCGGATCGCACGCGAGAGGAAGGCCGGGTCCACGCTGGTGATCCACATCGGCGGCATCGGCTGCTGCACCGCGCGCTGGCTGATCGCGCTCATCGGCTGCTGGTAGAACTCGCCCTCGTAGCTGAACTTGGGCTGCGCCAGGCCCATCTCGAGCATGTCGAGCATCTCGAAGGTGCGGCCCTTGGCGGTGTCGAGCGAGACGCCGAAGCGCTCGAACTCGAAGTGCTGGTAGCCCGAGCCGATGCCCAGGTTCAACCGGCCGTTGGAGAGCTGGTCGACCATCGCCACGTCGGCGATCAGGCGCGCCGGGGTGTACAGCGGTGCGACGACAATGCCGGTACCCAGCCGGATCCGTCGCGTGACCGCGGCGCAGTGCGCGATCATGGTCAGCGGCGAGGAGCACATGCCGTAGTTGCTGAAATGGTGTTCGGCATACCAGGCCGCGCCGAAGCCCAGCTCGTCGGCCAGCCGCGTCTGCTCCACCGCGTCGCGAAGGATCTGGTGGGACGTCTTATGCTTGTTCCGTTGCTGCATCAATATGAAGATTCCGAAATCCATCGCTGGGCTCCTTGTGTTGGCGGGTTGCGTGCCTGGCATCGTAGGAGCGGGGTCCGCATGCGGCGCACCATGCTTCGCACAGCTTCTTTGCGTGGATTGAAATGAAGGCGCTCGACTCGCTGCGGATCTTCGTCATCGTCCAGAGGAAGGGCAGCCTCTCGGCCGCGGGGCGCAGCCTGAGCCTCTCGCCCGCGACGATCTCGCGCCGCATCAGCGCGCTGGAGGACGAGCTCGGCGTGCAGCTGGTCGACCGCACCAGCCGCAACCTCAAAGTGACCGAAGCCGGGCAGGCCTTCCTCGAACATGCCGAGGAAGTGCTCGAGGCCATGGCGCGCGCCGAGGAGGCCGCGCGCAACGCCAAGCTGCTGCCCGAGGGGCGGCTGCGCATCCATTCGCGCACCCAGCTCGGGCTGCGCGTGATCGCACCGCTGCTGCCGGGCTTCGCGCAGCGGCATCCCGACATCCGGCTCGAACTCGAACTCTCGGAGCATCCGGTCAACCTCGTCGAGCAGGACTTCGACGTCGACATCCGTACCGGCGAGTCGAACGATTCGAGCTTCGTCATCAAGCGGCTGCTGAGCAGCGACGAGGTGCTGGTCGCGAGCCCGGCCTTCATGAAGGTGCACAAGCGCATCCGCCATCCGCGCGACCTCGCGGAGGTGCGCTGCCTGACCTACCGCCGCGAGCGCGAGGCCACCACCTGGAAGTACATCGACGAAGAGGGCGTGCAGCAGGAGCTTGCGATCGAAGGCGTGATGAGCGCCAACAACGGCGAGGTGCTGAGGCTCGCGGCCATCGGCGGCATGGGCATCGCGCTGCTGTCCGAAGCGACGGTGCGCAGCTGCCTCGACGACGGTACGCTGGTGCGCGTGCTGCCCGACTACCGCTTCGCGGTGCGGCAGTTCTCCAACGGCATCTACGCGGTGTTCCGCAAGAGCCGCACGCTGCCGCTCAAGGTGCGGGCCTTCGTCGACTACGTGGCCGAGGCGCTGCGCGAGCGCGGCGCGCCGCCCTGATCAGTCCGCGAAGCGGTGCGCCGGCAGACCCGGCGCCGGCAGCCCCCGCAGCTCGAACAGCGCGCCGTCCTGTGGTGCGCTGCCCGTGAGGTTGGTGCTCTTCGAGATCGAGGTCAGGTAGACGCGGTCGAGTTCCGGGCCGCCGAAGCACAGGCTGGTCGGGTACGTCGCGGGCAGGTCGATGCTGCGCTCGACGCTGCCGTCGGGCGCGAAGCGCGCCATCTTCGCGGCGCGCGGCAGCACGCTCCAGACGAAGCCCTCGGCATCCACGGTGGCGCCGTCGGGGCCCGAGGCGAAGTGCTCGGTCCGCGCGAAGACGCGGCGGTTGGCGAGCGGGCCCTCGGGGTCGTAGTCATAGGCCCAGATGGTGCGCAGCGGACTGTCGGCCACATAGAGCGTGCGGCCGTCGAGGCTGAAGCAGGGGCCGTTGGCGAGCGCAAAGCCGTCGGCGAGCCGCTCCACGCGGCCGCCGGGGCGCAGGCGGTAGAGGGCGCCGAGGACCGGCTCGCCGTCCTGCCGGTGGCCGTGCAGCGTGCCCGCGATGAAGTTGCCCCAGGGGTCGCACTTGCCGTCGTTGAGGCGCACCTCGGGGTGCGCCGTGTCGATGCTGGCGATGGTCTCAAGCCGGCGTGTCTCGAAGTCGTAGCGCGCGAAGCCGTGCCGCAGCGCCACGAGCACCGCGCCGCTTTCGCAGCGCGCGATCGAGCCCACCGGCGCGGGCAGCCGGTGCCGCTCGGCCGCGCCGTCGTCGGGCCGCAGGCGGTGCAGCGTGCCCGCGAGCGCATCGATCCAGCACAGCGTGCCGCCGCCGCGCGCATCCCAGCAGGGGCTCTCGCCGAGCAGGTCGCGGGTTTCCCCCAGGATGCGTATGGCGGCCTTGTCGTTCATGGGGCGGCAGTGTGGCGCTGCCGTCGCGCGCACGGCAGCGCCTTCGTGCAAAGCAGCTTTTCAGACCTCGCAGCGCGCCGGCGCGGGGCGCTCGATAGACTGGCTTCTCGAGGCCGCCGAAGCGGCCCGGCTTGTCCGCACGGGCGGAAGCAAGCGCAACCGGAGACAAACGAACCATGGCCTTCCTCAAGTTCATCACCCGCGCCCTGATCGGCCTCAGCCTGGTCGCGGGCGCGGCCCATGCGCAGCAGCCGCTGCGGCTCGTGGTGCCCTTCGCCGCGGGCGGCGGCACCGACCAGTACGTGCGGCTGCTCGCATCCGAACTCGCGAAGAAGGGCACGCCCGTGATCGTCGAGAACAAGCCCGGCGCGAGCGGCATCGTCGCCGCCGACTACGTCGCGCGCGCCAAGCCCGACGGGCTCACCGTGCTGGTCTCCTCGCTCGGCACGCTCGCGAGCAACACGGTGCTGTTCGAGAAGCTGCCCTACGACCCGAAGAAGGACTTCGCGCCCGTCACCCAGATCGCCTACCAGCCCGCGATCGTGGTCGGCCGGCCGGACCTGCCATACAGGAACATCAAGGAGATGGTGGCCCATGCGAAGGCCAACCCGGGCAAGATCAACCGCGGCTCGCCGGGCGAGGCGATCCTCACCAACCTCGCGCCGCTGAGCTTCGAGAAGACGGTGGGCATCTCGACCACGCACGTGCCCTTCAACGGCGACTCGCCCGCGATCCAGGGCCTGCTGAGCGGCACCATCGACATCGACGGCACCTCCATCACCAGCGTGCTGTCGCTGGTCCAGAGCGGCAAGCTGCGGGTGCTCGGCGTGATGGACGGCCGCCGGCTGCCGCAGGTGCCCGATGCGCCCACCTTCAAGGAGCAGGGCTTCGACTTCGAGGCGCTGCTCTGGTACTCGCTCTCGGCGCCTTCGGGCACGCCGAACGACGCCGTGATGCGGCTGAACAAGGCGGTGAACGAGGTGATCGCCGACCCCGCGTTCGTGACCAGGGCGCGCGCCATGGGCATGGAGCCGCGCGGCAGCACGCCGCAGGAACTCGCGAAGTTCGTGCAGACCGAGCACGACCGCTGGGTGCCGGTGCTGCAGAGCCTCAATCTGCCGAAGCAGCACTGAAGCGGCGCGGTCTTCAGTTGGCGGTGTAGCCGCCATCCACCGGCACGACCGTGCCCGTGATGTAGCGCGCCTGTTCCGACGCGAGGAAGACCACCGGCCCTGCAATGTCGTCGGGCTCGGCCGCGCGCTTCAGGAAGGTGCGCGCCACCATCGTCGAGAAGCGCTCGCGGTCGGCCGCGACCTGCGCGGTCATCGGCGTCATCACCAGGCCCGGCGCGACGGCGTTCACGCGCACGCCGTGCGGACCGAAGTCGCGCGCCAGGAACTTCGTGAGCTGCGCCACCGCGCCCTTCGAGGCGCCGTAGACCAGGTGCGCGCGCGTCGCGACCAACGAGGTGATCGAGGCCACGTTGACCACCGCGCCGCGCGTCGCCTTCAGGCCGTCGGCGCAGGCCATGGTGAGCTGCAGCACGCCCTTGACGTTGACGGCCATCACGCGGTCGAGGTCTTCGGCCAGCGCGGCCGGATCGGTCGATTGGCTGCGCCCGCCGACGCCCGCGTTGTTGACCAGCACGCCGACGGGGCCCCAGTCGGCAGCGAGTTCGGCCACCACCGCGGCGCATTGCGCGGCGTCGCGCACGTCGAGCGCGAAGGCGCGGCAGCGCGCGGCCGATGCGGCGTCGAGGCCGGCCATGGCTTCGCGGGCATTGTCGAGCTGCACGTCGGTGATCGCGACGCGGCAGCCGGCGTCGAGCAGGCGCAGCGCGATCGCGCGGCCGATGCCCTGGCTCGCGCCGCTGACGAGCGCGACGGTGCCGTCGAACAGGGGAGGGGAGATGGTGGGGTGATGCATCGGCGCAGTCTAGGAACCGAGCCGCGCTGCATCGCGCACGAAAGCGAAAACCTGCTTTGCGCCGCGTGTGCGTGTGGGCTTTTGTGCCGGGCGCCGCAAGGCCCGTCGATATACTCCGCGCGATGCGCCGCTGGCTCCTGGTCTTTCTGCTGTTCGTGCTGCCGCTCCAGTTCACCTGGGCATCGGCGGCCGGCTATTGCCGCCATGAGCAGGAAGCGGGTGCGCGCCACGTGGGCCATCATTCGCACGAGCATGCGGGCGATCGCGAGGCCGCTTCGAAGGCCGCCCAACCCGCCGCCGACGATGGCGACGCCACCGCGCTCGGCCTCGAACACAGCGACTGCAGCTTCTGCCACCTGGGCTGCGCCAAGCCCTTCGCGCGCGAACTCGCCGGCACCATGCTGGCGCTCGGCCAGCACTTCGCGCTCGCGCCGCCGGGCCCGCCCGCGCTGATTGCTGTCGACCGCATCGACCGCCCCAACTGGCAGCGCCTCGGCTAGTCCGGCGCGCGGCCCCGATTCCTTTTCCCCGTTCTTCCATCGTCTTCGGACGATTCGCTGACGCGCGCGCCGGATTCCCCCCGTTGTCCTTTCCACAACCCCGGAGAATTCGATGCACAGGCTTTTCGTGCCGCTCATATTGGCGGCATCGGCTATCAACCCTTCGTTCGCGCAGCCCGCGGCCCCGCCGCTGACGCTCGCGCAGGCGGTCTCGCTCGCGATCGCCAATCACCCCGAGCTGCGCGCCGCCGAGCGCGAGATCGAGGCCGCCGGCGCCGCGCGCGACCAGGCCGGCGTGCTGCTGCCCAACCCGACGCTCGGCATCGAGCTGGAGGACACGCGCCGCGAGACGCGCACCACCACGCTGCTGCTGAGCCAGCCGATCGAGCTCGGCGGCAAGCGCGCGGCGCGCATCGCCGCGGCCGAGCGTGCACGCGACGTGGCGCGGGCGCAGCGCGTTCAACGCGAGATCGAACTGCGCGCGGCCGTGACCTCGGCCTATTTGGCGGCGCTGGTCGCCGAAGAGCGCGTGGCGCTGGCCGAGGCGCTGCTCGGCCTGGCGAAGCGCGGCAGCGAGGCCGCGGGCAAGCGCGTGGCTGCGGGCAAGGTCTCGCCGGTCGAGGAGACGCGGGCGCGCGTCGCGACCGCGGGCGTGGCGGTCGAACTCGCGCAGGCGCGCAGCGAGCGCGCGGCCGGCCTGCACGCGCTGCGCGCCGCGATCGGCGTGCCGGGGCTCGACCTCTCGCGGCTCGACGGCAGCGCGCAGATGCTGCCGCCCGCCGCGCGAAGCGATGACCTCGAGCAGCGCCTCGCCGACGCGCCCGCGCTGCGCGTGGCGGCGCTCGAAGCCGACCGCCAGGGCGCGCTCGCCGCGATCGAGCAGTCGAAGCGCATGCCCGACATCACGCTGACCCTGGGCGCCAAGCGCGCGGCCGAGCTTGGCCGTGACCAGGCGGTGCTCGGCATCTCGGTGCCGCTGCCGATCTTCGACAGCAACCGCGGCAACCAGCGCGAGGCGCTGCGCCGCGAGGACAAGGCGCGCGAGGAAGCCGAGGCGCTCGCACTGCGGTTGCGCGCCGAGGCGCTCGCGGCGCGGGAGCGCCTCGACACCGCGCGGCTCGAAGCCGAGACGCTCGCGCGCGAGGTGCTGCCCGGCGCGCAGAGCGCCTTCGAGGCCGCCACGCGCGGTTTCGAGCTCGGCAAGTTCAGTTTTCTCGAAGCGCTCGACGCGCAACGCACGCTGTTCCAGGCGCGTGCGCAACACCTCAAGGCGCTCGGCGAGGCGCACCGCGCCGCCGCCGAGCTCGATCGCCTCATCGGCACGCCCGCTGCACACCAGGACAAGGACCGCTCATGACATCCGAACAGAAGAAACCCACCTCGCGCATCGGCCGCAAGCAGGCGATCGCCATCGCCCTCATCGTCGTCTTCGGCCTGGTCGCCGGCGCGCTGATCCTGCGCGCGCAGCCCGGCCGCGCCGGCGGCGAGGACGAACATGGCCACAGTCATGGCGCGGCCGAACAGCATGCCGGCGAGGAAGAAGACGCGCACGGACACGACCATGAGGAGAAGGGCGCGCACAAGAAAGAGGCCGCGCACAAGGAGGAGGGCGCTCATGCCGACGAGAAGGGCAAGGTCGCGATCACCGAGGCCCAGGCGCAGGCCGCAGGCATCGCGGTCGAGGCCAGCACCCCGGCGCCGATCCGCCAGGCGCTGCAGTTCCCAGGCGAGATCCGCTTCAACGAGGACCGCACCGCGCACGTGGTGCCGCGCGTCGCGGGCGTGGTCGAACGCGTGTCGGCCGACCTGGGCCAGCAAGTGAGGAAGGGCCAGGTGCTCGCGGTGATCGCGAGCGCCACGGTCTCGGAGCAGCGCAGCGAACTCGGCGCGGCGCAGAAGCGGCGCGAGCTCGCGGCCGCCACCTACGCGCGCGAGCAGAAGCTCTGGGAAGAGAAGATCTCGCCCGAGCAGGACGTGCTGCAGGCGCGTCAGGCGCTGCGCGAGGCCGAGATCGCGGTGGCCAACGCCAGCCAGAAGCTCGCCGCGCTCGGCGCCCCGGCGACCGGTGCGAGTCTGGGCCAGTACGAGCTGCGCGCGCCCTTCGACGGCATGGTGGTCGAGAAGCACATCGCGCTCGGCGAATCGGTGAAGGAAGACGCCAACGTCTTCACCATCTCCGACCTTTCGACGGTCTGGGCCGAGATGAACATCGGCGCGAAGGAGCTGCCGCGCGTGCGCGTGGGCGAGAAGGTCACGGTGCGCGCGAGCGCCTTCGACGCGACGGCCGAGGGCCGCGTGGCCTATGTCGGTTCGCTGATCGGCGAGCAGACGCGCACCGCGCGCGCCCGCGTGACGCTCGCGAACCCGCAGCTCGCGTGGCGCCCGGGCCTGTTCGTCAACGTGGAGGTGGTGGCGGACGAGGCGAGCGCGCCGGTCACGGTCGTGAGCGAGGCCGTGCAGACCGTGGACGGCAAGCCGGTGGTCTTCGTCGCGGTCGAGGGCGGCTTCGTCGCGCGGCCGGTGCAGACCGGCCGCAGCGACGGGCGGCGCATCGAGATCGTGAGCGGCCTTGCGCCCGGCGTGCGCCATGCGGCGGCGGGCAGCTTCGTCGTCAAGTCGCAGCAGGGCAAGGGCTCTGCGACGCACACCCACTGAGGCGGACGGACCACGACATGTTCGAACGCATCATCCGCTTCGCCATCGAACAGCGATGGCTGGTCCTGCTCGCGGTGTTCGCGATGGCGGCGCTCGGTGTCTACAGCTACCAGAAGCTGCCGATCGACGCCGTGCCCGACATCACCAACGTGCAGGTGCAGATCAACACCGAGGCGCCAGGCTACTCGCCGCTCGAGACCGAGCAGCGCATCACCTACCCGATCGAGACCGTGATGGCCGGCCTGCCGGGCCTCGCGCAGACGCGATCGCTGTCGCGCTACGGGCTGTCGCAGGTCACGGTGATCTTCGAGGACGGCACCGACATCTACTTCGCGCGCCAGCTCGTCAACGAACGCATCCAGTCGGCGCGCACCCACATGCCCGAGGGCATCAGCCCGGCCATCGGGCCGATCTCGACCGGCCTCGGCGAGATCTACCTCTGGACCGTGGAGGCCGAGGAGGGCGCGCGCAAGGCCGACGGCACGCCCTACACGCCGACCGACCTGCGCGAGGTGCAGGACTGGATCATCAAGCCGCAATTGCGCAACGTGCCCGGCGTGACCGAGATCAACTCGATCGGCGGCTTCGAGAAGGAATACCAGGTGGCGCCCGATCCGGCGCGCCTGTCCTCCTACGGCCTCACGCTGGCCGACGTGGTGACGGCGCTCGGGCGCAACAACGCCAACGTGGGCGCGGGCTACATCGAGCGGCGCGGCGAGCAGTACCTGATCCGCACGCCGGGCCAAGTGCGCGGCGTGGAGGACATCGGCAACGTGATCCTCGGCAACGTGGGCGGCGTGTCGATCCGGGTGCGCGACGTGGCCGAGGTCGGCATCGGGCGCGAGCTGCGCACCGGCGCGGCGACCGACAACGGCCGCGAGGTGGTGCTGGGCACGGTCTTCATGCTGATCGGCCAGAACAGCCGCGTGGTCTCGCAGGCGGTGGACCTCAGGATGCAGGAGATCAACCGCACGCTGCCCGCGGGCGTGAAGGCGGTGACGGTGTACGACCGCACGGTGCTCGTCGACCGCGCGATCGAGACGGTGAAGAAGAACCTGCTCGAAGGCGCGGTGCTGGTGATCGCGGTGCTGTTCCTGTTCCTCGGCAACATCCGCGCGGCGGTCATCACCGCGACGGTGATTCCGCTGTCGATGCTCTTCACCTTCAGCGGCATGGTGAGCCAGAAGGTCAGCGCCAACCTGATGAGCCTGGGCGCGCTGGACTTCGGCATCATCGTCGACGGTGCTGTCGTGATCGTGGAGAACTGCGTGCGCCGGCTCGCGCATGCGCAAGCCGCGGTCGGGCGCTCGTTGACGCGGCGCGAGCGCTTCCACGAAGTGTTCGCGGCCGCGCAGGAGGCGCGCCGGCCGCTGCTCTACGGCCAGCTGATCATCATGATCGTGTACCTGCCGATCTTCGCGCTCACCGGCGTGGAGGGGAAGATGTTCCATCCGATGGCCTTCACGGTGGTGCTCGCGCTGCTCGGCGCGATGATCCTCTCGATCACCTTCATCCCCGCCGCGGTGGCGCTGTTCATCGGCCGTCGCGTGGCCGAGAAGGAGAACCGATTGATGGGCTGGGCGCGCCGCGCCTATGCGCCGCTGCTCGACCGCGCGATGGGTGCCAAGCCGGTGGTGATCGCCTTCGCGATCGTCGCGGTGGTGCTCTCGGGCCTGATGGCCGCGCGCATGGGCAGCGAGTTCGTGCCCAGCCTCAACGAGGGCGACTTCGCGGTGCAGGCGCTGCGCATTCCGGGCACCAGCCTGAGCCAGTCGGTGCAGATGCAGCAGCAGCTCGAACGCACGCTGAAGCAGAAGTTCCCCGAGATCGAGCGCGTGTTCGCGCGCACCGGCACGGCCGAGATCGCCTCCGACCCGATGCCGCCGAACATCTCGGACGGCTACGTGATGCTCAAGCCCCTGGACCAGTGGCCCGAACCGCGCCGCACGCGCGAGGAACTGCTGGCGGCTGTGCAGGAAGAGCTGGAGGCGCTGCCGGGCAGCAATTACGAGCTGTCGCAGCCGATCCAGCTGCGCTTCAACGAGCTGGTCTCGGGCGTGCGCAGCGACGTGGCGGTCAAGGTGTTCGGCGACGACATGGCGCTGCTCGAAGGCACGGCGAGCGCGGTGGCGGGCGTGCTCGGCCGTGTGCCGGGCGCGGCGGAGGTCAAGGTCGAGCAGACCACGGGCCTGCCGATGCTCACGGTCGACATCGACCGCGAGAAGGCCGCGCGCTACGGCCTCAACATCGCGGAGATCCAGGACACCGTCGCCACCGCCATCGGCGGGCGCGAGGCCGGCACGCTGTTCGAGGGCGACCGGCGCTTCGACATCGTGGTGCGGCTGCCCGAAGCGCTGCGCGGCGACATCGAGGCCATCGAGCGGCTGCCGATCGCGCTGCCGCGCGCGGGCGAAGCGGCCGGCGGCGGCACGGCGGCGCGGGCGAGCTTCATCCCGCTCGGCGAGGTCGCGACGCTGCGGCTCGCGCCCGGCCCCAACCAGGTCAGCCGCGAGGACGGCAAGCGCCGCGTGGTCGTGAGCGCCAACGTGCGCGGCCGCGACCTCGGCTCCTTCGTGCACGAGGCCGAGGCGGCGATCCGCGCGCAGGTCCAGGTGCCGCCGGGCTACTGGACCACCTGGGGCGGCCAGTTCGAGAACCTGCAGTCGGCCGCGCGGCGGCTGCAGGTGGTGGTGCCGGTGTCGCTGCTCCTGGTGTTCACGCTGCTGTTCGCGATGTTCGGCAACCTGCGCGACGGGCTGCTGGTGTTCACCGGCATTCCGTTCGCGCTCACGGGCGGCATCGTGGCGCTGTGGCTGCGCGGCATTCCGCTGTCGATCTCGGCCGCGGTGGGCTTCATCGCGCTCTCCGGCGTGGCGGTGCTCAACGGGCTGGTGATGATCTCCTTCATCCGCAACCTGCGCGAAGGCGGCATGCCGCTCGATGCCGCGATCCGCGAGGGCGCGCTGACGCGGCTGCGGCCGGTGCTGATGACGGCGCTCGTGGCTTCGCTGGGCTTCGTGCCGATGGCGATCGCCACCGGCACCGGCGCCGAGGTGCAGCGGCCGCTCGCGACCGTGGTGATCGGCGGCATTCTGTCGTCGACCGCGCTCACGCTGCTGGTGCTGCCGATGCTCTACCGGCTGGCGCACCGGCGTGACGAGGAGCGGCCCGTGGCCGAGGCTGCAGCGGCCGCCTGAAGCGGCGCGCGTTTCAACGCGCCGGCGCGGCCGCCGACGCGAGATGGCGCGCGATCGCCTCGTTCGCGCGCCGCCCCGCATCGGCATCGACCCGCTCGGCGAGCACCTGCGCGGCCTGCCACAACTGGCCCGCGCCGAGTCCGACGTTCATGCCGATGCGGATGTGCGCCTGCAGCTGAGATTCCACGCCCGGCAACGCCGCGAGCATGCCGACGGTCGCGAGCTCGCGACTTTGCCAGTCGAGGTTGTCGCGCTCGAAGATGTCGCCGAACAGATGGGTCTTGAGGTATTCGTCGATCGCGGGTGCGAAGTCGAACAGCGCGCCCTTGACCGGCGCGCCCGTGAGCCGCGTCTGGTTGGCCGTGCCCGCGGCGAGCAGCGCCTCGCCCTGCGGCGCGCGGCGGCTCGGCAGGCGGCCGGGCGCATCGTCGATGCCGCGCCCGCGCCGGGCTTCGAGCACCTTCATCAGTTCGCCTAGCGCATTGAGGCTGCGCGGGAAGCCCGCATAGGCATAGACCTGCACCAGCACCTCCTTGATTTCGTTGACCGCGAGGCCGGCGTCGAGGCCGCGGTTCAGCGCATCGGAAAGGCGCGTCATGTCGCCCACCGCGGCCGTCGCGGCGATCGGCACGATGGCCTGCTGCCGGGCGGAGAGCGTTTCGGAGGCCGGGGCCTGTCGCATGGTGTTCATGGGTTCGGCAGGTTGCGGGGCGGGCTGGGCATGGCCCGGCAGCGCGGTGGCCCAGGCGATCGCCGCGGCCATCGCGCATGCGATGCGCCGCGGGCCACGGTCAGCGTGCGTGGTATTGCGCATCGCTGACCTTCTCCATCCATTCGACGTTCTTGCCGTCCGCCGTGCCGGTCACCGCCAGATGGCTCATCGCGGTGGTGGGCGCGGCGCCGTGCCAGTGCTTCACGCCGGGCGGGCAGGTGATCACGTCGCCCGCGCGGATCTCCTGCACCGGCTTGCCCCATTCCTGCGTCAGGCCCACGCCCGAGGTCACCACCAGCACCTGGCCCTTCGGATGCGTGTGCCAGGCCGAGCGCGCGCCGGGCTCGAAACTCACCAGCCCGCCCGAGGCGTTGATGTCCGGCCCCGCGGGCCAGACCGGTTCCACGCGCACACGGCCGGTGAAGTAGCTCGCCGGGCCGTCGACGACGGTTTGCGTGCCGGCGCGCACGATCTGCTGCTGGTGTTGTTGCTGCTGTTGCTGCTGCGCTTCGGCGGGCTGGGCCGAGGCGGCGGCGGAGCCGGCGCATGCCGCCACGCAGAGCGCGAGCCCGCGCAGGCGCGCGTTCGGTGCAGAGGACGCATTCGAAGCAGCAGCATTCGAAGAGGAAGGGGAGGAGCGTTTGGACATATGGAAACCAACTGTAGGGATCGCGCCATTGGTTGTGTAGATGGAATAATCTGCACGCCCCTGTGCATGGAATTCACCAGTGTGTTGAACGGCAACCTCAACGATCTGCAGGCTTTCGTCGTCGTGGCACGCGAGCGCAGCTTCACGCGCGCGGCCGCGCAACTCGGGCTTTCGCGCTCCGCGCTGAGCCACGCGATGCTGGCGCTCGAGGAGCGCCTGGGCGTGCGGCTCCTCAACCGCACCACGCGCAGCGTCTCCACCACCGAAGCCGGCGCGCGGCTGCTCGACACCGTGGCGCCCCGGCTGCAGGAGATCACGCACGAGCTGAGTTCGCTGAGCGCGATGCGCGACAGGCCCGCGGGCACCGTGCGCATCACTGCGCACGACCATGCGATCGTCACCACGCTCTGGCCGCGTCTCATGCCCATGCTCAAGGCGCACCCCGAGGTGCAGGTCGAGTTCAGCGTCGACTATGCGATGGTCGACATCGCCGCCCAGCGCTTCGACGCCGGCGTGCGTGTGGGGAACCGCGTCGACAAGGACATGATCGCCGTGCGCATCGGCCCGGCGTTCCGCATGGCCGTCGCCGCCTCGCCCGAGTATCTGGCCGGCAGAACGCCGCCCGCCACGCCGCAGGAGCTGGCCGAGCACCGCTGCGTCAACCTGCGCCTGCCCACGCACGGCGGCCTCTATGCCTGGGACTTCGAGAAGGACGGCCAGGCGCTCAGCGTGCGCGTGCAGGGGCAGACCGTCTTCAACAACACCTTTCTGATGCTGCAGGCCGCCCTCGACGGCATGGGCTTTGCCTACGTGCCGCACGACATCGTCGAGCCGCACGTGGCCGCGGGGCGGCTCGTGACGGTGCTCGAAGACTGGTGGCCGAGCTTTCCGGGGTATCACCTCTATTACGCGGGTCGGCGGCAGGTTTCGCCGGCGTTGGGGTTGGTGATTGAGGCGTTGCGGTGGCGGTAGGTGTTCAAGCGGTGGAGGCGGGCTGCGGTTCGGGCATTGGGCGAGCCCGTCGGCTGTCTTGCTGTCACGATCAGGTGCGCCTGCATCTGCGCCGCTAGGTCGATCGCGATCCCTGCGACGGCACCGAGTACTTGCAGAGACAGGCGGATTCCGGCCGGCGCAACGATCGCGCCCACCGAATGCGTTGACGCTGGCCGAGCGCGAGGAGATCTCTCGAGCGATTGCGGCAGGCGAATCGATTCGATCGGCCGCGGCTCGTCTGGGTTGAGCATCGTCGACCATCAGCCGAGAGATCAAGCGCAACGGAGGCGGCGAAGGCTACCGTGCAAACCAGGCCGATGACGCAGCTTGGCATCGAGCGCAGCGACCGAGGCGCTGCAAGCTGAGCGAGAACCGCGCCTTGGCTCGCGTTGTGGCTGACAAGCTGCGGATGCTTGGGTCGCCGGAACAATTCGCAGGGTGGCTCAAGCATACTCATCCGAGCGATGAGAGCCAGCATGTGTCACCCGAGTATCTTGCGTGGAAGACCGAGCGGTTCCTGGTCACTGGGAAGGGGACTTGGTCTTTGGCAGCGGCAATAGCCAGATCGCGACATTGGTCGAACGTCAAACACGGTACGTGATGTTGGTGAAGCTGGATGGCAAGGACTCTCAGACGGTCGTCAAGGCCCTCATCAAGAACGCTCGCAAGTTGCCGCAGGAGCTCTACAAATCACTGACCTGGGATAGGGGCACTGAGATGCATGCGCACAAGCAATTCACGATAGCCACCGATATCCAGATCTACTTCTGCGACCCACAAAGCCCGTGGCAGCGCGGAAGTAACGAGAACACGAATGGGCTGCTCAGACAGACCTGCCCTACGCCCGCTGAGATGTTCAGCGAATGTGTTGCAGCGAACCCCTCCCCTGGTCCTGTAACGAACCCCGACGACTAGCGTGGAGGAGTCCGCCGGATTGGGGCCAGGTCGCGCGAGACCCACGCTGCAACCGCGTCGATGAGGGCGCGTACTTTCGGCGGTAAGAACGCTCGCTCCGGGTAGACCAGCGCGATCTGCATTTCGGCGCCGACTACGTTGGCCAGCACCTGCACGAGCGCGCCGCTGTCCAGGTGCGGTGCCACGAGACCGTGCGGGAGGAGCGCGATGCCTAGCCCTCGGACGGCGGCGTCACACAACAGGCCGATATCGTTCGAGATGAATACGCCGTCGACATGGAGCTTGGCTCCCGAGATCAAGGGCCAGTGAAACTGCGGCAGCTCGCCACGAGCGAAGCCGAGCAAACAGCGGTGCGTACGGAGATCGCGCTGCGTCTGGGGCGTGCCGTGATCGATGAGGTAGGCGGGTGCCGCCACGGCGATCATCGGATCGCGCAAGAGCGTGCGCGCGACGAGGCCGGGCTGGATTTGGCTGCTGGCACGCAGCGCGACGTCATAGCCGTCGTGGAGGATGTCAACGTGCTGGCTCGACGTGTGGACGTGCATGCGCAGCGCGGGATGGCGCGCTGCGAAGTCGCAGAGCATCGCATGGAAGCTGGCGTCCATCATCGGCGGTATGGACACGCGCAGGTCGCCACGCACGACGTCGTCGGTCTTGCGCACGCTCTGCTCGGCCACGCGCACGGCTTCGAGTGCGGCGCAGGCCTGTTGGTAGAAGACTTCACCGACTTCAGTGAGGACAAGACTTCGCGTGGTGCGGCGCAGAAGACGCGCCCCGAGACGCTCCTCGAGGCGCGCGAGACGACGGCTCACGGTCGCACGCGGAACGCCCAGTTCGGCGGCGGCCCGCGAGAGGGAGTTGGCCTCTACCGTCCTCGTGAAGGCGATGAGTTCCGATGTTTCGACAGGATCGTCCATATGGATCAAATCCTAGCAAATGATGCCAATTTTTGCGGCATTGCCACGAATATCGATCCAATGGAAGATCAGCCTGTCCTATCAACAGAACGTTCCCGCGTCCGTGCTGACGCGCTGGAGCAGAACCGAAAGAGGTGCAGTGATGTCCGTCGAAAAGAAGCTGATTGCCGTCTTTGGCGCAACGGGAAACCAGGGATCCGGGGTTGTGCGAGCCCTGAAAGCCAGCGGCCAATTCAAGGTGCGAGCGCTCTCGCGCGAGCCGGGCAAGTACAAGGGTGGCGCCGACGAAGTTGTCGCAGCAGACCTGGCGCGGCCAGAGACGCTTGTGTCCGCGCTCGAGGGCGCGCACGGCGTGTTTCTCGTCACCAACTTCTGGCAGGAAGACGCCGATGAGATCAAACAGGCGACAGCGGCCGTTGAAGCCGCGAAGGCTGCCGGCGTCAACCATCTGATCTGGTCGACGCTGCCGAACGTCGAGGCGATCAGCCGCGGCGAGTTCAAGCTTCCCCAGTTCACGGGCAAGGCGAAGGTCGATGCAATCGTGAAGGAGGCAGGGTTCGCGCGCCACACCTTCGTCGTGCCGCCCGCCTACTACCAGAACTTCTCAGGCCCCTTCGGCCCGCAGAAGCAGCCGGATGGCAGCCTGGGGTGGGTTCTGCCCATCGATCCAGCGGTGCGTTGTTTTCACATGGGCGACATCAACGAACTGGGCGACATCGTTGCCGGTGCGTTCGCGCACCCCGATGAAACGGGCGACGGCGCATACCTGCCATTGGTTGGCGATTTTCTGAGCTTCGGCGACCTTGTCGGTGCGTTGAATGAACTGGGCCATCAACTCACGTTCACTCGCGTTCCGCGGGAGGTGTACGCAGGCTTCTTCCCTGGTGCGGACGCATTGGGCGAAACACTGGCCTACTACGAGACTTATACCTACCTCGGCCCAGGATCCCACAGTGACGAGATCGCGCTCGCGAACAAGATTGCGGGAGGGACGCCGACTCCCTTCGCGTCTTGGGCGAGGGACAATTTCCGGATCGGTCAAGCTTCTGCGGCCTAAAGCGCGGGACGGTGGTCAAGTAGCGATAGGCCCGCCGTACCTGCTGAACCTGCCTGCTCGTGCGGTCCTAGTCCGATAAGCCGCACGCGACGGAAAGATGGCGCCTCATCCGCAGCGTGGCGAGTTCCGGGTCGATCAACACGCCGCTGGCGTCCGCCAATTCGAACAACCTCGAAAAGTGTGCCGCCCCGCGCGCGGATTGCAGTCCACCCGCCATCGAGAAATGGTCTTGGTGGCCATTGAGCCAGGCCAGGAATACGACGCCAGCCTTGTAATGCCGAGTCGGCGCACGAAACATCTCTCGTGACAGCGCCACCGTAGGGTCCAGCAGTTCTCGGAAGCGATCGACCCGGCCTGCCGCGAGTTCGCCCAGTGCAACGGCGGCCACAGGGGCGATTGGATCGAAAATGCCTAGCAAGCCGTGAGAGTGGCCCTGTTCGTCGCCAGCGATCAGCTCGGCGTAGTTGAAGTCGTCGCCCGTGTACATCTTGACCCCTTCAGGCAGACGCCGGCGCAGATCCAGCTCCCATCGCGCGTCCAGGAGTGACACCTTGATGCCCTCGACCTTCGAGGCGTTTTCGCTGACCAGCTTGGCTACAGTATCGAGTGCGGTCGGAATGTCGGTGGTCCCCCAGTAGCCTCGCAGCGCCGGGTCGAACATCTCGCCCAGCCAATGGAGGATCACTGGCTTGGAAGTGTCCTTGAGCAGGCGACCGTAGAGCGCGAGGTAGTCGTCCGCACTCCTGGCGCAGCGTACCAGCGCACGGCTGGCCATCAAGATGGCGCGGCCACCCTCTGCTTCGACGACTTCCAGTTGCTCGCGATAGGCGGCTTCGACCTGTTCGATGGTCACATCCTGTGTTGCCACGAGCTGATCTGTTCCGACGCCGCAGGCCAGATCGGCGCCGGGAATGGTGCGGGCATGACGCAGGCTGCGTTGAATGAGCTGCCGCGCTACAGCCCAGTCCACCCCCATTCCGCGTTGAGCCGTGTCCATGGCTTCGGCAACCTTGAAGCCGAGGGAATAAAGATACTCTCTGAACGCCATGGTGCGCTCCCAGTCGACGACTGGCGATGCATCCCAGGGGTCTTGGGTCGCCAGCGGGTCGACGACGACGTGGACGGCCGCAAAAACCGTGCGATTGAGCTTCGATGGCGCACCGGTCGGAACGATCGGCTGAGCCTTCAGCACATGGTTTTTGATCGTGCCGTCGGCCTGGGGTAGCTTGATTTGCATGGTGTTCTCCTGATGGAAGGGAAGCCGCGGCTGCGCCGCCGGTTGGCGGCTGCCCGCGCGGGCGGCGCTACAGGCGCGGTATGGAAAGGGCGCCGTCGACGTGGATGACGCTGCCGGTCGAAAAGGCGATCTGGCCGCAGGCCAGGGCAGACACCGCGCGTGCGACGTCTTCGGCGTAGCCCCAGCGCTCCATCGGGACCAGGCCGTCCGCGATGCGTTGCTCGTACTTAGAAGCCACGCCTTCCGTCATGGGCGTGCGGATGATCCCCGGCCGTACCTCGAAGACCCCGATGCCCAGCGACGCAAGCCTCAAGGCGAACAGCTTGGTGAGCATGCCGAGGCCCGATTTCGAGACGCAGTATTCGGCCCGCTCGATCGAGGCCATCTCCACGCTGACGGAGGAGACTGTGACAATGGATCGAGGATCGGTGGCCTTGATGCCCGACATATGGCGTGCGACAGCCTGCGTGAAGAAGAAGGTGCCACGCAGGTTGACCCCCATCACCCGGTCGAAGGACGCGGGGGTGACGTCAAGCAAGTCCCCTCGGCTTGGCGATGGAATGCCAGCGTTGTTCACGAGGCACGAGATCGGGCCGTGCCACTCGACGATACGTTCGACGACCGAGGTGTGTTCCTCGACGTTGCCAACGTCGGAATGGAAGAGCTTGCCGGCAGCACCGTGCCCACCGATCGCCGCCAGGGTCTCCTCGGCGACGGAGCCTTCGATGTCCGTGAGTGCGATGTCGAATCCACGCGATGCAAGCTCGATCGCGATGCCTGCACCGATGCCGCGTCGCCCACCGGTCACCACCGCGAGAGGCCTGTTTGTACTCATGATCTTCCTTTCAACGGCCCAGATAGTTCGGCGTTCGCTTCGCGCGGAAACTTTGAATTCCTTCCGCCGCATCCTGCGTCGTTGCCGCGAGCGCACCGGCCATCGCTTCCAGGATCGCACCCGAGTCCTCGTCCACAGCGGCGTTGACCAGCTGCTTGGTCAACTGCAGCGATATCGGAGCCTTGAGCGACATGTCGCGCGCCAAAGCCATGGCCCTGTCCCGGAGCTGAGCTGCGTTGACCACCTCATGGACGAGGCCGCCGGTCAGGGCATCGGCTGTACTCAGGCGTACGCCGCTCAAGGCGAGGTACTTCGCGCGACTGGCGCCGACAAGCTTCACCAAGCGTTGAGTTCCAGACCATCCCGGGCAGGTCGCGATAGATGCTTCCGGAAGGGCAAACTGCGCGTGGTCTGCAGCGATGCGAATGTCACCGACGATTGCCAACTCGAGGCCACCGCCGAAAGCATGTCCGTTGATCGCGGTGATGACGGGTTGACGCAGCCGCGCCACACTGGTCGAACACCTGGTGGCCGCGCCGCACCCAGCGGCGCCACATGTCCAGCGGGCGGAGCGCAGCCCACTCATTGATGTCAGCGCCGACGCAGAACGCCTTCTCTTCTCCGCCCGTCAGGATCACCACCCGCAGGTCGGACTGGGCTTCCAGCTCGCGCGCGGCGAGCTCCAACTGGTCGAGCATCTGCGGCGTCAGTGAGTTGAGCTTGCTCGGGCGATTGAGCGTGACGGTTGCGACGGTGCCTTCGCGCTCCACTTGAACGAGTGACTCAGCCACGGCGCGCCTCCTCGGCTTTCAGCTTCAGGCCAAACGGGGCGTCCGTGAAGAGCGCAGCGTCCATGAGGCGAAGGTCCTCGGCGACTCGCAGCGGGATCTCCGCCTGGTCCAGAATGTCGCGCTGCAGGTCAATTCCCGGCGCGATCTCGCGCACGACCAGGGCGTCGTCCTCCAGGTCGATGACGCAGCGTTCGGTCACGTAGGTGACCCTTTGCCCACGCTGGCGACCGATCACCCCGCTGAAGGTGATGTGTTCAGCCGACTCGACGAATTTTCTGGTCTTGCCTTCCTTCAGGATAGTGAGTTTCCCGTTGCCGACTTCAAGCTTTGCGCCGGCCGTGAAAAAGCCTGAGAAGATGATCCGCTTGGCGTGCGCGGTGATGTCGACGAACCCACCGCACCCGGCCGTGAGGTAAGGCTTCGCACCCAGTTTGGAAACATTGACGCTGCCATTGCGATCGACCTGTAGAAACGACAGGAGCGTCACGTCGAAACCGCCGCCTTGAAAATAGGTGAACTGATTCGGCGAAGCCATGATCGCGTCCGCATTCGAGGCGCAGCCAAACGCGAAGCCCAGCAGCGGCATGCCGCCGACCGCGCCTTGCTCGATCGCCCACGTTACCTGCCCATGCAGGCCCTCTTCGAGCAGGATGCGTGGCACATTGGCGGAAATCCCGAAGCCGAGATTGGCCGCGCTGCCGTGCGCCAGTTCCATGGCTGCGCGCCTGGCGATGACCTTCTCGGTGCCCCAGGCCTGCGGATCGAACGTCGCTAACGGCTGCGCGACCTCGCCGCTGATCGCTGGGTCGTAGGGCGTCTGGGTCGTCTGCCACTGATCGGGATCGACCACGATGTAGTCCACGAGATTGCGCGGGACGTGAACGTCGTGCGGGCGCAGGCTTCCTTCTTTCACCACCCGTTTGACCTGAGCGATGACGATGCCGCCGTTGTTGCGAGCGGCGAGGGCCTGATCCAGCGCACCAAGCAGTGCTCCCTCGTGCTCGTAGGTCAGGTTTCCATTCTCATCCGCTGTGGTCGCACGAATGATGGCGACCTGTGGAGCAATGGCGGGAAAGTACAGCCATTCCTGGCCATCGAATGTCTCCTTGCGAACGATGGGCTTTGCAGCTGCTGCGTCGTTCATCGCGCACCCCTGCTGGTCCGGATCCACGAAGGTGCCCAGGCCAACTTTGGTGAGTACGCCAGGGCGCTTCGCGGCTGCATCGCGATGCATGTCGTAGAGGATGCCGCTGGGAATGTTGTAGGCCTCGATCTGGTTGTCGACGACCATGTGCCAGATTGCGGGCATCGGAAGCGAGGAAGGGCCGCTCGGATAGGAACCGGCAAGGATCCGGGACAGGAGTCCTGGCTTGGCGATGTGGTCGATTCCCCTGATTCCGTACATGTCGCCCGCGGCGATCGGGTTCAGAGTCGTGAGGTTACGGGGCTGACCCTCGTTGTGGAACCGGGCGCCCAGGGCGGCGAGAACCTTGTCCGGGCAGCCGAGCCCGCTGGAAGAGGAAATGCTGACGACATCGTCAGTGCGGATAAGCGCGGCCGCCTGTTCGGCGGTGATCACTTTTTTCATGGGAACTCCTTTGCGCTGGATGCGGCGCTCCCGCACGAACCTCGCGATCCGCGTCAAGCGTCCGACAAAAGTGGGGGGTTGGCTTAATGCGCCGCCGAGCTCAAGATCTGGCCGAGGAAGGTTTTGAGTTTCGGGTGCTGAGGGTTGCCAAAGAACTCCTCAGGGGGCGCCATCTCGAGGACGCGGCCATCGGCCATGAAAATCACCCGATCGGCCACCTGACGAGCGAATCCCATTTCGTGGGTCACGCAAAGCATCGTCATGCCGTCTTCCGCCAAGCCGATCATGGTGTCGAGCACCTCGCTGACCATTTCGGGATCCAGGGCTGATGTCGGCTCGTCGAACAGCATGACTTTGGGATTCATGCACAAGGCGCGGGCAATGGCTACGCGCTGCTGCTGACCGCCCGAGAGCTGGCTGGGGTACTTGTTCGCCTGCTCCGGGATGCGTACGCGCTTGAGGAACTTCATCGCCGTCGCTTCGGCTTCCTCGCGCCCGATGCCGCGCGAGTGCACCGGAGACAACGTGCAGTTCTGCAGGACGGTCAGATGCGGGAAAAGGTTGAACTGCTGGAACACCATGCCGACTTCACTGCGCACGGCGTCCACGTTCTTGCGTTCGTGACCGGTCAGCTCGATGCCGTCCACGATGATCCGGCCCTTCTGCACCTTTTCCAGGTGATTGATGCAGCGGATGAGAGTGGACTTCCCGGAGCCGGAAGGGCCACAGATGACAATGCGCTCGCCTGGCTGGACCTCAAGATCAACGTCGGTCAGCACTTGGAACTGGCCATACCACTTGTTGGCCTTCTCGATACGGATGATGGGATCGGCAGTCATGGCGGCGCGCTCGTTCGGGGTCGGTGCTGCTCACGCGTTAGTTGGCGAGCGGAAGCGGCGTGGTCGGCAACGCGGGCAGATCGACCTGCAGCCACTTCTTGTAGAGCTTGTTCAGTTCGCCGTTGTCCACGTACTTGCCAATGAAGGCGTCGACGCCCTTGAGCAGATCGGGCTGGCCCAACCGCATCGCCGGCGCCATGTACTGTTGCCGTAGCACCAGCTTGTTCTCGTATTCGCCGTTGGTGCGCTTGTCGATCTGCTGCGCGATGGTCGTGGCGCAACCAAGTGCATCCACCTGGCCGGACAGGAGTGCCTGCATGGCAGATGCGTCGTCATCGAACCGGCGGATGTCCGTGCCCTCCGGAGCGACGGCGGTGAGCGCCGTGTCCTGCGTGCTTGCGCGAGCGACAGCGACGCGCACGCCCTTGAGATCCGCGGGCGCCTTGATGTTCATCTTCTTCCGGCCGTACAGCACGATGGTTGCTGCGCTGTGGGGGCGCGAGAACTGAACCTGCTTGGCACGTTCCGGCGTCGGGGAGAACGACGCGATCAGCAGGTCGACCTTGTTGGTTAGCAGGAAGGGGATACGGTTCGGGCCAGTGACGGGCACCAGATTCAGCTTGACCCCCCACTCCTTTGCCAGCAGCTTGGCGACATCGGCGTCGTAGCCGTCAGGCTGATTGGAGCTGTCCACCGTGCCATACGGCGGGAAATCGACGAGAAGTCCGACCGTCAGCGTGCCCTTCTTCTTGATTTCTTCGACCGTCTGGGCCGAAGCGTTCAGGGTGTGCGAGGCGAGTAGCACGCCGCACAGCGCGGCGGAGGCGAAAGTCAGCAGGCTACGGCGTTGGATGGCGTGGAACATGATGTCTCCTAGGGAAAGTGCATTGGCCGAAAGTGACGCGAGCTAGCGAGCGGCGGCGAGCTTCAGTTGCCGCTCCATTCGACCGGCCAGCAGCGAAAGCGGCCAGCACAGCGCGAAATAGACTGCACCGACCACGCTGAACACGATCAGTGGTTGGAAGGTGGCGTTGTTGATGATCTGGCCTGCCCGAGTGATCTCGGTGAAGCCGATGATTGCCGCCAGCGAGGTTCCCTTGACGACTTGGACGAGATAGCCGACGGTGGGCGGCAGGGCAATCTTCCAGGCTTGTGGCAGCACGACCAGGCGCATGCGTGCGAAGTAGTGCAGACCGAGCGCGTGAGCTGCTTCCCATTGGCCTCGGGGAATTGCCTGGATGCATCCTCTCCAGATTTCACCGAGGAAGGCGCTGGTGTTGAGAATCAACGCGACGCCGGCTGCGAGCCACGGGCTGACGTCGAGCCCAAGAATCGGTGCGCCAAAGAACACCAGGAACAGTTGCATGAGCAGAGGCGTGCCCTGAAACACCTGCGTGAAGATCGTGGCGATGCGTTCCAGCACCGCGTTCTCCGAGGTCCGAGCGAGAGCGATGACCAGCCCTCCAATGGCCCCGCCGATGAAGGCGATCAGCGAAAGAAGAATCGTCCATTGCGCTGCCTGCAGGATGAACAGAACATCACCGATACCGAATGTCCGCACGGCGCCTCCTCAGCGACGGTCCGGATACGACAGCGCGCGGCGCTGAATCGTGCGGAAGATGAATGAAAAGGCGAGAGCCAGCGACAGGTAGATCCCGGTGACGACGATGTAGATCTCGAAACTGCGGAAGGTCTGCGACTGGAGGTTTGCTGCAACGGAGGTGAGGTCGTCAGCCGAAATGACCGATACCACGCTCGACGTCAGCATGAGCAGGATGAACTGACTCGACAGCGCCGGGAAGATCGCCCTGAGTGCGGGCTTGAGCACAACCAGACGGAAGATCTGATGGGGCTTCAAGTTCAATGCCAAGCCCGCTTCGATCTGTCCCTTCGGGATCGATTCGATTCCGGCCCGGATGATTTCGGTCGCATAGGCGCCGAGGTTCACGACCATCGCAGTCAGCGCAGCGGTATGAGGCGACCAGCGCAGGCCCACCGCGGGCAAAGCAAAGAAGAAGAAGAACAGCTGAATCAGAAACGGCGTGTTTCGAATCACCTCGATATAGGCATTGCCCGCCATGCGCACCGGCGCAGGGCCCGAGGTCTTCCCCCACGCACAGACGATCGCAACAACGAGCCCGAGGATCGTCGCGCTGATGGACAACTGAACCGTGATCCACGTGCCCTGCAAGAGCAGCGGCCACGCGGCAAGAACAGCGTCGAACTGGAACTGGTAGTTCACGAGGTTTCCCCGTGGACCCCGGCGTCGGGAAGACACATTGGCATGTGGAATCGCATGTTCGCCTCGCGTTTACTGGAACGGTTGAATAGAATTATTGGATCGTTCCAATGGAGGGTCAATGAGTGCTAGGGTAAGCACTTAGCCCGCCGCTCAGGAGCCCGAGCCCTTGTGGGACCCGCGGGCTCGCGGGGCGTCTCGCGTAGAGTGGAGGTTGTCGAAGAAGATCATGCGAAAAACCGTCACATCCCGGCCCGTCACCATCCTTGACGTGGCAGCAGCCGCGAAGCTCTCCAAGTCCACCGTTTCGCTTGTCTTAAAGGGCAGCCCGCTTATCCCGGCCGAGACGGCCGACCGCGTCCGCGCGGCGGCCAGCGAACTCGGATACGTCTACAACAGCCGTGCCGGCGAGTTGCGCGGCGGCAGGTCAAAGACCATCGGAGTGGTCGTCAACGATCTCGCCAACCCCTTCTTCGCGGAGATCCTCGTTGGCGTGGAGCGAAAGCTCGTCGAGGCGGGGTATATCGTGCTGATGGCCCATACCAATGAAGACGTCGATCGCCAGCGAGACGTGTTACGCATCATGCGTGAGCAAGGGGCCGCCGGAACCGTGTTGTGCCCTGCCTATGGCACGCCGCGCGCCTTCACGAAGGAAGTGGAAGCCTCGGGCATGCCGTTGGTCGTGATGGTTCGAACATTGGGTCCTGGAAAGTACGACTTCGCCGGGGCGGATAACGAGCGCGGGATCTATGCCGCGACAAAGCACCTGCTGGACGCGGGACACAAGAAGATCGGATTTCTGGGCGGACTGACCGGCGTAGTCCTCGAACAGCGCCTGAACGGATTCAGGGCGGCACTCGCAGAGCGAAAGATCAAATTCGACGAAAGCTTGGTGGTCGCGGCGCAACCGACCCGACGCAGCGGATCTGAGGCGATGAGGTCGCTCTTGGACATGAAGCCTCGTCCAACTGCGGCCGTTTGCTACAACGACGTGGTGGCCTTTGGTGCGTTGTCCGCGCTTGGCGAGCGCGGATTGCATGCCGGAAGGGATTTTGCGCTGACGGGCTTCGACAACGTTCGGGATGCCGCGCATTCGAACCCGCCATTGACAACGGTCGACATTCAACCCGATGCCCTGGGCGAGCATGCGGCGACGCTTTTGCTGAATCGAATTCAGGAGCCAGCGCGCGCTCGGCAGGTATATCTGGCGGAGCCACAGTTGGTCATCAGACAGTCGGCCTAGCCGTCATTTGCGCTCTTCGTTGCCCGACGCAGACTTGCGCATCGCTGCCAGCGACTCCTGAGCTTCCGCCATCGGACCCATCCCAGCGTCGGCTTTGGGCGCGTGCACGACGCCGGCGCGACCGGCTACAGTCGGCCATGAGCGGACATAGCGCAGGTCTGGCCAAATTGGACGCCAAAAGCGTTCTCCCCTCGACGATGCACCGGGTCCATTCGCCCGCAAGCAGTCATTGATTGGAGCGGCCTTGCACGTCGGCCGCTTGGTCGTCGCGCACCGCCCGCGGATTCACGGATGCGACTCGGCGCCACGCCCGTCCGATCGACCCGCCGCCTCCATCAGGAAACTGACCAGCGCCTGCACCCTCGCGCTGCGTCCCTTGCGCGTGGGCACCAGCACCACCACCGGGGCGGCGCCAAATTCCCAGTCCGCCATCACACGCTCGAGGCGGCCGGCGGCCAGGGCTTCGGCGGCATCCCATTGGGAACGGAGCACGATGCCCAGGCCATCCTCGGCCCATTGGCGGGCCACGCTGCCGTCGTTGCTGACGAACGCCGGGTTGATGCGCAGCGTCTCGCTCTTGCGGGC
The DNA here is from genome assembly GCF_029893635.1 of Variovorax sp. TBS-050B. Taxonomy (NCBI): domain Bacteria; kingdom Pseudomonadati; phylum Pseudomonadota; class Betaproteobacteria; order Burkholderiales; family Comamonadaceae; genus Variovorax; species Variovorax sp. TBS-050B. The sequence goes on from NZ_JARXYR010000001.1 coordinate 154,278, forward strand.
GCCGCTGCCCGCGGGCCGCATGTGCCAAAGTGTCACGTCCTCGTCGTTCTCGCGGATGCAGATGCAGGCGTGATAGGCCAGGTCCGCCGGGTTGCGGGGCGTGCCGTGCTCGCGCAGGTAGCCGGGGCTCGCGCACAGCCAGCGTTCGTTGGAAGCGAGCGTATGGGCCACCCAGGACGAGTCGCGCACCGTGCCCACGTGCACCACGGCGTCGGAATCGTGCCTGTCGGGCCACGGCGTTTCGCGCAGGTCCAGCTGCAGCCGCAGGGCCGGATGCAGGCGGGAGAAACGGGACAGCCACGGCGCGACCTGCGTGCGGCCATAGCCAAAGGACGCGGCCACCCGCAGCGTTCCGCTCAGGCGCCGGTCGTCGCGCTGCAGGGATTCGCGCAGGCCGTCGAACTTCAGCAGGAGTTCATAGGCCTCGCGCCCGAACCGTTCGCCTTCGGAGGTCAGGTGCAGCTTGCGCGACGTGCGGTTGGCAAGCACCAAGCCCAGCGACGCCTCGAGCTTGCGCAAACGCATCGACAGCGCGGGCGGCGTGACACCGAGCGAGCGCGCAGCCGCGCTGAGCGAGCTCTCGCGCAACAGCGCGGCAGCCAGGCGAAGGTCTTCGATCTGCATCATTCAACGGAGCTTAACTATTGATGACGCAAGAGTGAAGCCCGAAAGCGCCTTGGCACACCTAAAGTGAGCGGCATGCAAGACATTTCCACTCCCATTGCCGCCGCGGCCGGGCGCTATCCCCGGGCCGTGCTATTCGACCTGCTCACTGCGCTGCTCGACTCGTGGGCCGTCTGGAACGCGGCTGCGGGCTCCGAGCAGATGGGCCGTACCTGGCGCGCCGAGTACCTGCGGCTCACCTATGGCTGCGGCGCCTACGTGCCCTACGAAGACCTGGTGCGACAGGCTGCCGCCACCGTGAGGTTGCCCGCCAGCGCCCCCCAGTCGCTGGAGGACCATTGGGACGAACTGCCCGCATGGAGCGGCGCCACCGAACTGCTGCGGGCGCTTCAGCCTCACTGCAAGCTGGCCGTGGTGACCAACTGCTCGCGGCGTTTGGGCCAGCGTGCCGCCGATCGCCTGGGAATCGAGTGGGACGTGGTCGTGACCTCCGAGGAGGCGGGCTTCTACAAGCCCGATCCGAGGCCCTACCGGCTCGCCCTGGAGCGTCTGGACGTGCAGCCGGCCGAGGCAGCCTTCGTTGCCGGTTCAGGCTATGACATGTTCGGCACCGCCAGCGTGGGCCTGCGCACCTACTGGCACAACCGCGTCGGCCTCGCCCGGCCCGAAGGCGCGCCGCCGGCGGAGGTCGAGTCGCCCACGCTCGATGACGCGTTGCCATGGCTGCGCGGCTTCCGACCGGTCGCTTCCTGATTCAACCCACCACTCCAGGACCTGCCCATGATCCGCTCCCTTCGCATGGCCGGCAGCCTTGCTGGCCTCTGTGCCGGCTTGCTGGCCGCATCCGGCGCATTCGCACAGGCGTTTCCGAACCGCCCGGTCACCTTGATCGTTCCCTTCCCGGCCGGCGGCCCCAGCGATGCACTGGCCCGCGCTGTCGCACAGAAGATGGCTGCGCCCCTGGGCCAGCCCATCGTCATCGAGAACCTCGGCGGCGCGAATGGCGTCATCGGCCTGACGAAGGCGACCAAGGCCGCCGCCGATGGCTACACGATCTCCTTCGGAGGCATCGGCACGCATGTGGCCAACCTCGCGCTGTACAAGAAGTTGGCCTACGACCCCGTCGCCGATTTCGCGCCCATCGGCCCCGCAGGCGCGGCGCCGATGCTGCTGCTGGCGCGCGCCGACCTGCCGGCGAACGATCTGCGCGAGTTCAGCGCCTGGCTGGCGAAGCACAAGGACAAGGCCTCCTACGGCAGCGCGGGCGTCGGGTCGATTTCGCACTATGGCTGCGTGCTGTTGCTGTCTTCCCTCGGCCATAACGCCACGCACGTGCCCTACAAGGGGGTTGCGCCGGCCATCAATGACCTGATGGGCGGGCAGACCGATTTCATGTGCGACCAGACCACCACCGCGCTGCCGCAGGTCGCCGGTGGGCGCATCAAGGCCGTCGGCGTGCTGTCGGGCACGCGCCTCGCGCAGCTGCCGCGCGCAGCCACCGCTGCGGAAAGCGGCCATGCCCTGGACGTGCGGTCCTGGAATGCCTTCTTCGCCCCGCGCGGCACCCCGCAGCCCGTGCTCGCCAGACTGACGGGCGCGCTGCAGCAGGCAGTGGGGGATCCGGCGCTTCGCAAGCAGATGGAAGGGCTGGGCGTCGACTTGCCCGCACCCGCCGATGCAACGCCCGAGGCCGTCACCGCCCTCATCGCGCGCGGCATCCGCGACGACGTGCCGGCCCTCAAGGCCAAAGGCCAATACCTGGACTGACCCGAAAGAACAATATGCAGAACAACCTCCCGAATCTTGCCGGGATCGACACCCCCGCAGCGATCGTGGCGCTTGAGCGCATGCAGCGGAACATCGCGCGGATGCAGCAGCAGGCCGATGCGTTGGGCGTGCGCTTCCGCCCGCACGTGAAGACCAGCAAATGCGCGGATGTGGTCGCGGCCCAGCTTGCCGCCGGCGCGACGGGCATCACGGTGTCGACGCTGAAGGAGGCCGACCAGTTCTTCGCCCGCGGCGTGACCGACATCCTCTACGCCGTCGGCATGGCGCCGCACCGGCTCGCACATGCGCTGGACCTGGGCCGGCGCGGCTGCGCGCTGCAGATCCTGACCGACAGCGTCGACGGCGCGCAGGCCATCGCCGAATACGGCCGCGCGCACGACCACGCCTTCGAGGTGCTCATCGAGATCGACACCGACGGTCACCGCTCCGGCATCAAGCCGGGCGAGGACCTCCTGCTCGAGGTCGGCCGCGTGCTGCACGAGGGCGGCATGCGCCTGGCCGGCGTGCTCACGCATGCGGGCTCCAGCTACGAACTGCACACGCCCGAGGCCCTGGCCGCCCTGGCCGAGCAGGAACGCGCCGGCTGCGTGCAGGCTGCGCAACGCCTGCGCGACGCGGGCCTGCCGTGCGCCATCGTGTCGGTAGGCTCCACGCCCACGGCGCTGGAAGCCGCGTCGCTGGAGGGCGTGACCGAACTGCGCGCCGGGGTCTATGTCTTCTTCGATCTGGTGATGCGCAACGTCGGCGTCTGCAGCGTCGAAGACATCGCGCTGAGCGTGCTCACCACCGTCATCGGGCACCAGGCCGACAAGGGCTGGGCCATCGTCGATGCCGGCTGGATGGCCATGAGCCGCGACCGGGGCACGGGCAAGCAGCAGCGCGACTACGGCTATGGCCAGGTGTGCACCGTGGACGGGACGCCGATCGAGGGCTACCTGCTGTCGGCCGCCAACCAGGAGCACGGCATCCTGTCGCGCGAGGGGGCCGCGGACCCGGACATCGCATCGCGCTTCCCGGCCGGAACCCGCTTGCGCATACTGCCCAACCATGCCTGCGCGACCGGCGCGCAGTTCCCGGCCTACCAGGCGCTGGCCGCGGATGGCACGGTGCAAACCTGGGAGCGCTTCCATGGTTGGTGAGAACGCCCCTGAACCCCGCGATATGTCGGACCCGGTCCATGTCGCAGTGCCCGCCCTGGCCCGGCCGGGCGGCCACTACAGCCATGCCGCCGTGGGCGGCGGCCTGGTCTTCATCGCCGGGCAACTGCCGATCACGCCGGAGGGCGAGCGTCTGGTCGAGGCGGCGTTCGAAGTCCAGGCGGCGCAGATGCTCGCGAACATGCAGGCCGCCTTGCTGGCCGCGGGCTCAGGCATCGACAGGCTGCTGCAGGTGAGGGTCTACCTCGACGACGTCGCCAACTGGCCGGCGTTCGACAGGATCTATGCGCAGTGGGCCGGCCCATCGCGCCCGGCCAGGACCATCGTGCCGACCGGGCCGCTGCACTTCGGGTTCAAGGTCGAGATGGACGCGATGGCGCTTGCGTGATCGGACGATTGACCGCTGAGGGGCGGTGCGAGTGGCTACGGTCGGCCCAGGAGCTGACGTTCGTCCCGTACCTCCGCAAGCAGACCGAAGGATTCAGGTGAAGAACTCGAAGGAACTTTCCGATGGTCATAGTGAGACAGCATGGCGAAGCGGGGCAACTGTTCGACATCTCCTCCTTCCTTGCTGACGTCGACTGCTTTTTTCGTCCCGAACAGTGGCAGATTTCTGTCGAGAGTTGTTTGGGCTCGAATGCGTTGAGCATCGAGGAAGCGTCGTTTCCCGGCCTCTGTCTTTCAGACGCCGAGTTTCGTTCCCTCTATCGTGGCATCTATCAGACCATCGACGGGCGATTCTGCGGATTCGCAAAAGGACAGCGCTTGTTCGAATTTGTGGTTGTGGATTCCTCGTATTGGGAGGTAACTGGTCCGCCTGCATTTGAAGCGCACATACTTGCAACATATGGGGCCTGGAATCGGTGAGCCGCAAACGACTGGAAGCACGCCCAGGCCCGACGGTTACAGACGACCATTCGAATGCTATGCACGAGCTCAATCTTTCGCTCCCTCGCGTTGATTGCGACTTCAACGCCTATGCTTTGAGCAACGAGCTGGATGACGTCTGTTACTACTCGTTCAGGGAAGACATTGACAGACTCGCATCCTTGGTTGGCGAAGTGGTCGTCCTATTTGACTATGACACTCCCGGTGAAATCACTGCTTGCGAGGCGGTCATCGAACGCTATGAGCAAGGTTGGCGCGGAGACCCGGAGCGCTCATCTTGGTTCTGTGGATGGAGAGCGAGGCGAATTGATGGAACTTGGTTCAGCGGCGCGATCCCATGGGACAACGAGTAGCCGTTTCGCCAGAACCGGGCAGTCATCTAGACGTCCGCTTACGCACACTCCAGACTTCCGGTTTGGGCCCTAAGTTGAAGTTCGTTTTGCTCCGAAGCGGTCGTTCAGTTCGGCGTCAACCGTGTGAAACGGCCCATCTTTCGGGCTTCTCTCGGTCTCGGCGAAGTAAGAAATGAATTCGTCATCGGTATTGAGCTCGTGCTGGACCCGCTCGATGTGGTGAGACAGTTCGGCAGCACGAAGCACAGCCGAGAAGCCTTCAATGTTGTCCGAGGCAGCTCTCTGCAAGGACTGCACGCTTGTTCCTGGCCAACAGCATCTGAGGCATCTTTTTGGCCGCTTCCCGCCCATTGCCAGCGTCATTTCCATCTCTTCGTCTTTTCCGCACGGGCGATGAACAAGGCGGTTGCAAGCGACAGCAATGAAGCTGTCAACATCGCGCCGAGGACTGCAACGCTTGCATTCGGCGCGTCCACGACCAACCCCGAAGCAAAGGCAATGATGCCCGCACCGATCAAGGTCAAGGCCGCCGCCAACCCCGATGCAGTTCCCGCAAGACCCGGGTGAAAAGAAAGCACTCGTGCATTTGCCGCTGGCATCGTCAGTCCATTGCCCAGTCCGACGCTGACGCACGGGCCGAAGAACGCAAGCGGGTGTGTCACGCCGGCGATCATCAAGCCGAGCCCGATCAGAAGGCCCGAGCAAGTGAGGATGCGGCCTGCAACGATGAACTCTGTGGAGGAACGGTGGGAACTCGTGCGTCCCACAAAGTAGCTTCCAACGATGAAGCCAGCCGGCACCATTCCCATATAGAGGCCGAGCGCCGTGCCGGACGTGTCGTGCAGTTGTGCTGCAACCAACGGTGCTCCACTCAGAAAAACGTACAACGTTCCTATGGCCAACGCCATGCAGAGAGCGTATGCGCTGAACCGCGTCGAGCGAAGTAGGTCGCCATACCCCCTGAACTGCACCCCCATGGACTTCGATGGGTGACGGTTCGTCTCTCGCAAATGAAACGCGACCAGGTACACGCCGGCGAACCCCAGGAGTGCGAATGCAATGAAGTTTGCACGCCAACCGAAGTGCGTATCGAGCATTCCACCGAAGAGGGGTCCGATCATCGGGGCCACGGCCCAAGCGGAGGAGACATAGCCAATCCGGCTGGCCGCTGCACGCTCGTCCGAGGTATCGCGAATGGCAGCCAGGGAGACTGCGTACCCCGCGGTCACGGCCCCCTGTAACCATCGACACAACAAGAACGTGCGAATGTCTGTCGCCAAGCTGCAGCCGATCGAGGCGATCGTGAAAACGGTCAAAGCAACCAGCGCGATGGGCTTGCGTCCAAAGCGGTCTGAGAGGGCGCCCGCGATCAAGTGTGTGAAGGCCGTGGCCACGGCGTATCCGGCAATAGCGGCGTTGACCACGAAAAATTCCACACCAAGATCCCTGGCAATGCTAGGCAACGAAGGCACGAACATGTTGACCGGCAGGACCGCGAGTGCAGAAACGGCAATCAAGACAAAAAGAGGCGGCGCTTGCTGGGCTTGCGAGGGCATTACGGCTGAACTCCTTGACTTGGGGCCCTCGGAGTTCCGGGAGCCTTGGGTGACCTGGTCACGGAGGCGATGCGGTTGCACGGCCTTGATCAGCTCATGTTGGGTCAACAGGAGTCAACGTGTCGCCAGTCCTTATGAGGCCGGGCGAGGTGATGAGCAGTCGGAACGCTGCTCGGAGAGCGGGTGAGCTCGAATGAGTAGATTGTGCCCCACCGGTGAACGGCAGCTTCTGGCCGAGGTCAGGCCAGCGGTTCGATTCGTACTTCCGCTTTTGGCCGACGGTAGTCGGTCAGATGGCACCAAGCTTCAACGCCCGGTCGAACGAGTTCCTGTCCCGCGTTGCTAGAAACATCGTCGGGGTTCCGGCACCCAAGACATGCAGCGGCAGCGCGGCCTCAACTTGAGCCCAAAATCCCGTAGCTTGGTCCGGCGGCAGCGGGGCGAAGCCGAAGTGGTTAACAGATGAGCGATAGCAGTACGGCCTCGGACGCTCTTCGTACACGTACCACTCATCAAAACCGGGCGCAGGCAGGTCGGAAACGGCGGTTATCTTGGGGCTTACAGCAATTCTATCCACGACCTCCCAACCGGATCGCAACTCGGCCTCGGTCGGCTTGTAATAGCCGCTGTCACATGAAGCAATGGCCACATGTCTCCCGAGAACCAGTTCGGGCATACGGTCAAGTAAGTCAAAGAGTGATGGGTCCCAGTCATAAGACCACTGCACGACCGAATAATTCAGCTTATGTCCCGCAAGATGGACCACAAACGCCTCCTCTTGATTAGCCGATACGTGAACCAGCGACTTATGTTGAACATCTGAGGTTGCTAGCCGCCTCGGTTCTGACCACTGGCGGAAGGGCCGCTTATGGCCGAAGGCAGCCGATTGAGCTAGCTCGCTGATTTGCGCTCAATGCGAATTACCTGCGGGTCAACGGCATCCATGAACATGTAGCAGCGGCCGAAGAGCGCCGCCTTTCCATGATCATCAAACACATTGGGCCCCGCGCCGGTGATGAGGACCTCATCAGTGGCCAGGGCGTCCAGGTGCCGCTGCTGAATCTCTGGCCAGTGGCCGTCAACCAGATCCTTGAGGACGATCGTCGCGACATCGTGGTTGTAGTGAATAAGAATGTTGCCGTCCTTCATCGCGACCGGGTTCATGTCAACGTGAGCGTGAAAAACGCTTCGAAGGGCGGCCATAGCGTGCGCCTCAGCAGCATTGTCTGACAGTCCGTCCGGAAGTATGGAAATGGTGCCCTCGCGAAACACAGCGAAGTCTCGTGAGCCGTTGCAGTACGTGTGGGTTCTATCTACAACTTTATCGACAGGAATCGGGTAGGTCGGCCTCCACGCGGGGACCGGAGGAAACTGCCTGGCCGTCGGAGCTTGCGCCGGCCTCAACCGGTGGGCGTTACGCGGTTCACTAGCTTTCTTCTTGAATGGCCAAATCATGCTATTGGTTCAATTCCATACAGGCTAACAAGCCGCCAATGCTACAGATTGGGCGGCAGGTCCGCCGTCCGCTCCTGGCCCGCAAGCGGCCTGCAGGAGGAATGCTACTGCGTCGTGCTGCGTATCGAGCCGCTGAGCTTCTCCTGCTGTTAGCATCCATGACTCAGGCCATTGAACCGGAGACTTTCGGATCGCCGTAGAAGCGGTCTTTCTTCTACGATTCGCGCGGCGTATTGTCCTCGCTGACGTGATCTAGCAGATCGTCAACGGTGTTGAAGGACACCGTTTCTGCATCCACTTCTCGCGCATCGACAGCAAGGTCTTCAAGAGCGAGTTGTTCGTCAAGCTGGGCATGGATCCAGCTGTCGGGAAACTGGCGCGGCGCTTCGAAGCGCAGGAGTGTCGCCCCGGCGAACACAACGACAGATTTCAAGATCAAGTCGGAGCGCAGGCTGGTGGTTTCCTGCACTGGCTCGTCACCGACCGCCGCTTCAATCTCGTCTGCGATCTGGTCGATGATCAGGTCCCACTGCGTTGGCGAGATGCCGAGCATTTGGTCGATGCCGCGCAGCAGAGCCGCAACGTCCGGTGCTCCCCCGTCCTGGAGCTCAGGATCGACGTTGACCCAAACGTCAGCTTGCGCTGCCAACACGCGAGCCCGGCCCACCACAATGTCTTCTCTCACCTCGACATCGGTGAGTACCCCGCTGCTTGCGATCGCCTCTCTGATTTTGTGGATCACCCCGTCTCCCCCTGCGAAAGTGCCGTCCAAGTCTGCTGACGGCCGATAGTACCCATTTGCGCTGCCCAGGGGATTCGGCAACCGCTGCGTAGCTGCCCGTCGGATGTGCCTGCTTCAGCTGCGTGGCCTCCCATCATCGCGCAGGCGGAAGACCTCGTGGCTTGGGCCTGGCAACGGCCGTTGCTCTTTCGACCGATGCCGCTTCGGCCTCGCGGTCCGACATCTTGCGGATCACGTCCATGAACGCCAGCACGGCCGTACTGGGCGGCTCGCCTTGCAGCGTGATCAGGCCGAAGTCTGGTACGCGGTTGGGGAGCTCGGCCGCGATGCGCGTCAGCAGCCCACGCCGCACGTACTTGTCCACCAGCGCGGAGGGCTGCAGCGACAGCATGGTCGTGTTTTGCATCAGTTCCAATGCGAACAGGAACGACGGCGTCTCGACGATGCCCGAAGTGAGCGACAGGCCCGTGCTGCGGAAGATGTCGTCCGATACCTTGCGCAGCGCCGTGGATGTCGGATAGAGAATCCATGGCCAGTTCGACAGTTCCTTCAGTCCGGGGGGCTTCCGTCCCCGCAGCGGATGGTGCACGCCTGCGGTGATCTGCAAACCTTCACCGGTCAGGTTTTCGTAGTGGAACTGGCCGCGCTGGGATTCGTCGGTGAAACGGCCGATCATGACGTCGATCTTGCGTTCGGCCAGCCACACGATCAGCTGATCGCTGCTCTGTTCCAGCACCTTCACCACCAGCAGCGGCCGCAGGCGCTGCAGCTCGGCCACCGCGGCGATCAGCAGATGCGCCGCCGCACCGGAGATCGCGCCGATCGACAGATGGCCGTGCCCGCCCAGTTTCAGGTCGCTGAACTCATCCACGAACTTGCGGTGGCCGTCCAGTGCCGAGTGCGCATAACGCAGGGTGAAGAGCCCGAGCTCGTTCGGTTGCATGTCGCGCGGCAGGCGATCGAAGAGGCGCGCCTCCAGCATTTCCTCGATGTCCATCAACACCTTGGTGGCCGCCGACTGCGTGATGTACATCTGCTCGGCGGTCAGGCGCAGATTGCGCGTCTTGCCCAGGATATCGAGGAACTGCAGGTGCCGGAAACGCAGCCGCGAGACCTGCGCCAGCATCAGGGGTTTGTCAGAGGTCTGGCCTGAACTCATCAGCATTTGGAATGGATGCTAGCGAAAAAGTCAGTGGACCGGCAGGGGGCCGTCACCTAGCCTTCGGATGCATCAAGCACGGCTGCGCAGGGAGCCGGCGACGCGCGGCAAGGTCGCCGTGGCGACACGTGGGTGTCCGACGAAGAGATCGCCCGCCGCCCGCGCGACTTGCCCGCGCTGCAGGTGCATTGGCGAAACCCCAAGGAAATCTGAATGACTGCAACAACGACGGCCATGCCGGTGCGCACCGATGGCCTGCACCCGGTGCTGCCGCAGGACGGCCTGGCCGGAACGCTCGTCGGTCGTGTCTGGCGTGCCGGCGCGCCGGCGGGCCCGGCCGTGGTGGTGCTGCGCCCCGATGGCGTGTTCGATCTGAGCAAGCACTTCCCCACCATGAGCACGCTGCTGGAGACCGAGCAGCCGGCGCAGGCCGTGCGTTCGGTGGCCGGCGAGTTCCTGTGCAGCGTCGATGCACTGCTCGACAACAGCAAGGCGCAAGGGCAGGACCCCACCGTTCCCTGGCTGCTGGCGCCCTGCGACCTGCAGGTGGTCAAGGCCGCCGGCGTGACCTTTGCGGGCAGCATGATCGAACGCGTGATCGAGGAGCAGGCCGGCGGCGACGCCAGTCGTGCGCTCGCGCTACGCAACCAGATCACGGGGTTGATCGGCACCAGCCTGTCCGACGTCCGTCCCGGCTCTGCCGAAGCGCTGACACTGAAGAACCTGCTGCAGCAGCAGAAGCTGTGGTCGCAATACCTGGAGGTCGGCATCGGGCCCGATGCCGAGGTCTTCACCAAGGCGCCGGTGCTGGCGTCGGTGGGGCATGGCCAGGACATCGGCATCCGCGCCGAATCGACCTGGAACAACCCCGAGCCCGAGGTGGTGCTGGCCGTCAGCAGCCGCGGTGACATCGTCGGCGCTGCGCTGGGCAACGACGTCAACCTGCGCGACATCGAAGGCCGCAGCGCACTGCTGCTCGGCAAGGCCAAGGACAACAACGCGTCCTGCGCCATCGGTCCGTTCATCCGCCTGTTCGACGCTCACTTCGGCCTCGACCAGTTGCGCCACGAGACCGTGCACCTGCAGGTGACCGGCGACGACGGCTACACGCTGCGAGGCATCAACACCATGGTCAGCATCAGCCGCGACCCGGTCGACCTGGTGGCGCAGACACTGGCCTGCCACCAGTATCCCGACGGTTTCATGCTGTTCCTGGGCACGCTGTTCGCGCCCACCGAAGACCGGGACGCGCCGGGCGGCGGTTTCACCCACAAGCTGGGCGACGTGGTCAGCATCCACAGCCCCTGGCTGGGCTGCCTGAGGAACCGGGTGGCCCATTGCGAGGCGGCATCGCCATGGCGCTTCGGCCTGCGTGCCTTGATCGGCAACCTGGCCGACCGCGGCCTGCTGCAGGGCGCGCAGCTGTGACGGCCATGCGCCGCAGGATTCCTTTCAACCCAAGGAGACAAGCATGCATCTGACCATCGAACCTCGATCCGCGAGAGGGCGCACAGGCGGGCGCCGCAGAGCCAGCCAAAGAGAACGCCTCGATCGCAGGACTCACTAGAAGGACCGGATCATGTTCAGCAGACTCGACTTCAAGCGTCTTTGGATTGCGCTGCCCACCGGACTCGTGATCGCGAACGCCGCCTTGGCGGCCGAGCGGCCTTCGAACCCCGCCGATTGGCCGGCGCTGAAGGATGTGTACAAGAACTACTTCCTGATCGGCAGCACCAATCTCGACGCGCGCAACTTCGGCGCCGAGGTGGTGCCGGGTGAAAACTCGGTCGCCGCCATGACCCTGAAGCACTTCAATGCGGTGACGCCCAGCAACGCGATGAAGCCGGATTTCTGGAACGGCGGGAGCAGCAACCCGAGCCCGAACTTCCTCACCAACCTGAGCTCGGGCATCAACGCCGACATCAGCGCGGCCAATGCGCGCGGCGTCAAGGTCACCGGGCACGTGCTGCTCTGGCACAACCAGTCGGCCCAATGGCCCGCCCCCAACGTGCTGACTCCGACGGGCGGATGGGAAACGCCGTGGGACTACGCCACGGCCAAGACGAACCTGGAGTACTACGTCCGGACCGTGGCCGGCCATTTCGACAAGGAGCCCTTCAAGGCCTACTCCTGGGACGTCGTCAACGAAGCGTTCAAGGACAACCCCGACAACCCCGCCGACTGGAGGAACGCCCTCCGAACCGGCTACAGCCCCGAGGAGCGGCCGTCCCGATGGGCCCAGGCCTATTCCAAGGGCGGGAAAAGCTGGGACTACATGTATGACGCTTTCTACTACGCGCGCCAGCACACCACAGCCATCCTGAACTACAACGACTTCAATGACAACGAGCGCGCCTCGAAGGCCACGGCGATCGCCGCGATGGTCAAGGAGTTCAATGAGCGGTACGCGGCCGAATCGGCTGCGGGCAAAGGGCGGGTACTTCTGGACGCCAAGGGGAAGCCCAGGCCGTTGGTCGACGTCATCGGCACGCAGGGGCACTGGGACATGCGGCTCAACCTCGACGCCTTCGAGCGGACCATCAAGACCTATCTGGAAACCGGGGCGAACGTCGACCTGACCGAGCTGGATCTCGCGCCGCTCCTGGGCCTGGACAAAGGCCTGCGGATTCAGAACGGCCCTGAGATGGATGCGCTGTTCATGGAGCAGGGCATCCAGTACGCGAAGCTTTTCAGCCTGCTCAAGGAGTACGCCGCCGGCCCCGGAGGTCGTCACCCAGAGTACAAGGGGGGTGTGCACCGGGTCACCTGGTGGGGGATGACGGACCCGGGTTATCACACCAACGGCTATCCGTGGTCCGGCGTCGGCCGACCGAAGGAGGCGTACTGGGCCACGACGAATCCGGAGCAGTACCTCATCGATGCGGGCCTGCCGCCGAACGGGGTCACCGCGACCTTCAGCTATGGCGGCGAATCCTTCAAGGCCCGGACCTGGGGCGGCAAGAACGCCCAGGCGATGCTCGACATCAACGTGCCGGCCGAAACGAAGAACGTGGTTTTCACCGCTGCCAACGTCTCCCTGCCCGCGGGCTTTGCCGTCGAGAGCATGAAGTTCAATCCGCCCGACTGCGCGGTGGTCCCTGGCGCGCCCTGCCATGTCACGGTGACCGCGAGGGGGCCCGCACCGGCGACGGCCTATGCGGAGAACACGGCGACCTTCGTCCTGTCCTTCGGCAAGATGACCGTCGGGTGGATGGAAGCCCCCAATGCACTGGAGGCACCCTTGTCCTATGCGGACGTTCGCTTCAGTGACGGCGTGACTCCCCTCAAGCAGTACAAGACCTCCTATGGGAGCGACGGCATCGCGAGGGCGTCCGGCGGCACGGAAACCAAGGCGGTGCCCAAACATGGTCGCAGCACGCTCGTCCTGTCGCCGCAGGACCCGGTCGTCAGCCCGTTCGGACTGCGCTTGCACAAGCATGCGGGGACTGAAAAATCCTGGCGGCTCGTCACGCGGTTCGAGCCCGGAAGGACGTACATGGTCGTATCCGCGGAGTCGGACCTCAACGGACAGACACAGGCCGCCGCGTTGACCAACAGAAGCAAGCCCGCGACCGCGGCCTCGCCGGAATCGCTGTCGCGCACGCCTGTCATCCTTCGTGGCGACATCCTGCTGCCATCCGCCAACTCGAATGCGCCACCGGGTGAGCCCGCCCTGGCGCAGGACAACCTCAAGTTCGTCTTCGAAGAGGCGAAGAGCCCCGCCGCGGGCCCTTACGCCGCCCAGGAAGGGCACACGATGCAGAGCTTCATCCATGGCACCAATGTCTACCCGCATGTCGTGTTCAGAGGCAACGGCGCGACGGGCACCGTGGTGGCGGGTCAGCATTCGCTGATCACGCGACAGACGAACGGCCAGGAGGGCTCGCAGATCGCCGACAGGGCACTGGACCAGGCGGTCTGGTTCAACACCCCCATCGACCCGAAGACCGGCGAGATGAAGATGTTCCTGTATTCCGAGAAGGACGGCGTCAAGCAGCATCACGTTCTCAAGGAAGTCGGCGACGGCGAGACGCCGAACAGGGACGCCGGCAACGCCATCAGCCAGCGGCAGGGGGCGGTTGGCGGGTTCGTCGCCATGCAGGCGGAGAGTCCCAAGGAGGGGACGAGCGTCAAGCTCTACGCCTACGACATCGAGCCCTACAGGTCGAACAACGAGCCGCCGTCGACGACGCCGCCGCCGACGACGGAGCCCCCTCCGCCGGAGATGTCGATCGCCTTCCCGTTCACCCGACGCGGCGGATCGCTCGACGCGGGCGACCTCGCGCTCGCGCTGGCCGGCCTCGCGGCGCTTGCGCTCGCCCGCCGTCGCCGCCGGTCCTGAAGCGGCGGGGCAGGCGCCGAGCTCAGACCTCGGCGCCGGCCCAGGCCCGCCGCAGGTGCGGCCACGCACCCTGGCAAAGGCAGAGCGCCAGTGCGCACAGCGCGCCGTACAGGTGCGCCTCGACCATCACCTCGCCGCCGATCAGCGCACGTTGCGCGTCCGAAGGCGGATGGAACATCTGCCAGCCGACGCGTGCGATGACGGCCATCAGGACGATCCAGGCCACGCGATCGCCGCGCCAGGCGCGCGGCGCCAGCACCCAGACGAATAGACCGTAGAGCACGCCCGAGAGGCCCGCATAGTTCATGGCCTGGGGCGACGCAGCCAGCAGCAGAATCCCCACGCCGAGGGCCAGCACAACGATCGCAACAGCCCAGGCAGACCCGCTGCGGGTGCCTGCCGCGAACGCGGCGCACAGCGCCAGCCCGCCAACGTTCATCAGGCAGTGCGCCCAGCCGAGATGCACCGCATGCGCCGAAAGCAGGCGCCAGTACTGTCCGCCGAGCACGGCCGCGCGTTCGTAGCGCAGCGCTTCGTACACCGGCTCACCGCCTGCCTGCAACGCCAACACGAGGCCGGCGAGTGCGACGGGAACGAGCCAAGGGGTGAAGGACCGCAGGGGGAGAGATTGCACGCGCGCGGCCCATTCAGAGATTGGGGGAAGTCGCCGTGAGGCGGGATGGAAGGTACTCGGTGAATGCCTTGTGATGGCGGGATTGTGCCGTTGGCTTGCTCCGGCTGCCAGCGCTCCAGTTGGGGCTCGACAGGCGAATTTTTCCTTTGTGGACAAGGAAGTCCTCGAAATCACTTTCGACGTCTTCAGTTGAACGCTCGCCGCATTGAAGCCAGTCCCGAAGTTCCTCGCGTCCGCGAGGGACTGAAGCAGGTCGAAAGCCGCAGTAACGTGCACTGCTCTCACTCGTGCTCTTGTTGATCCTCCGGTCCAGCGACTTATTGGTGCCAGACCGCGTGAGTCGGCGTCGCCTGCAGCGACTGCAACTGCTGCGAAGCGGCCGCTTTAGACTGGTTGCTGTCAGTCGGCGCGGCGCGCTGCATGTCTGCGGCAAGGTGGTGACGATCACTGTGCGCGATGAAGGTATCGGCATCGCCCCCGCGGACCTGCCGCATCTGTTCGAACGTTACCGGCGGGCGGGTGGCTGCCGACTCGGCGCCGGCCACGGTCTTGGATTGTGGCTGGTGCTTACGGTGGCGCAACGGCATGGTGGTCGTGTGGCATGTACCAGCACGCCGGGACAGGCAGCCTGTTCACATTGACGTTGCCAATGCTGATGTTCCAACAGGTGAGGTAAGCCTTCTTCCACCCGCTGCACTGCAAGGTGCAGGGTCTAGCCGGAGCGGCTTGGTGCGAAGCGCCGCTTCCTTCGGGGTGCAGCGCGGAGACACAAACTACTCCTCCAGCTTCCGACCGGTACGCTCGTCGTTCTCGTAGTTCTATCGCGTGCCCGCGCCAGAAACTGCCGGCTACTGATGCATCAAGACGAAGCGCGCTGCTGCACAGCGGATGCGGCAAGACGGCTCAACACTGTGTCGAGTCCGGTCCTCCCCTTTCGGGTCTCGCCCGCTGCGGCTTCGAATTCGATCCAACCCTCGTTGAAGCCATCCAGCATTCGCATGCGCGGGAGAGGATTGACCATGCCCTGCGAGCGAAACAGAGATTCCCACGTCGTGCGAGGCACCGCGCGAGCGACGACCTCGCGCCCGAGCACCCGGCCCAGGGTAGCAGCTAGCCCTGATGGCGTGACCCGAACCGGCCCCTCCAGCTCTATCACCCGGTGCCCCTCCCAGCTGTCTTGCAGCATTTGCGCCGCCGTTTCGGCAACATCCGCCGTCGCGACCATTGGCACCGCCTTGTCCAGGGGCTGGAGGAAACTCGACAGCACCCCCAGCGACCGCGCTTCGTCAATGTCCCAGGCGGCGTTTTCCATGAACCATGCAGCACGCAGGAACGCGAGCGGCATCGGCAGCGCGGCAAGTCCGCGCTCCATCATCTGCAGCTGCGTGAGCAGGTTGACTTGCGCGGCCTGTGCGCCGATGGTGGAGAGGGCCACCACCCGCCGCGGCCGGGCCAAGTGCAAGGCGGCGACGAGCGCGGCGACATTCGCCCGCGTTTCTGCGAAGTCCTCCGACGGGTCGAACACCGGCGGCAACAGCACGAACACGGCTTCCGCGGTGGCAAATGCGCGAGCCAGCGCGGCGGCGTCGTCCATCGACGCGAAGGCGGTGTTGCAACCCAGCGCCTGGAACGCCGCGGCTCTGGCCTTGTCTCGCAAGACAGCCCTCGTCGGCAAGCCTGCCCCCTGCAATTGCCTGATGACCTGACCGCCGACCTTGCCAGTGGCTCCCGTGACAACGAACATCGTCTTTTCTCCTGCTTCGGCGCACCGCGCGCCGCGTTGCTGCGATTTTGCGAAGCTCGCCCGCAAAGAGCGATAGCATGAAAGGCATTTAATTTATGCGCGAGAATCATCAATGAACCATGTCAGCGTGCAGATGCTCGAAGGCGTCGATGTCCTCGCAGCCGTTGTTGACACGCGCAGCTTCGGACGTGCCGGCGAAGCGCTTGGCATGTCGCAGTCTGGCGTGAGCCGCGCCGTCGAGCGGCTGGAGGCACGTTTGGGCATCCGAGTGTTCGATCGCACTACCCGATCCGTCCGACTGACCGAAGAGGGGCGGCGCTTCTACGAAGAGGTCATGCCGCTGGTTGGCGCACTGGCAGAAGTCACTTCCAGGGCGGCGGGCGGCGCAGCGGCCGTGCGGGGCCGCCTCCGGGTGAACATCGACCCCTTCTTTTCCAGCCTCATCCTGGCTCCGCGACTGGGGGCCCTGCTGGACAAGCATCCGGACCTGGAGATCGAATTGCGCAGCCGCGATGACCTGGGCGACTTGGTGGCCGAAGGCTTTGACTTGGCAATCCGCTTCGGACACCCCAGGCCTAGTTCCCTGGTCGCCCGAAAGCTGCTCGACACGCGAGTGCTGACGGTGGCGTCTCCTGGCTACCTCCGGCGTCATGGACATCCGTCGGACCCGCGGGAACTCGAGACCCAGCACCACCGGTGCATCCTGTTCCGGGATCCGGCTACTGGCCGGCCCTTTCCCTGGGAATTCCATCAGCGTAGCCGCAGGCGCACGGTTGCCGTCCGCGGGTCCCTGATGGTCAACGATGCCGGCACCCTCTACAGCAGCTGCCTGGCCGGCCACGGGATCGCCCAACTGTTCGAGCTTGGGGCCGAGTCCTTCATCACGGCGAAGAAGCTGGTGCCGCTGTTCCCGGACTGGTCCGACGAGCGCTTCCCGCTGTACGCCTACCACCCGTCCCGACATCATGTGCCGGCCAAGACGCGCGCCTTGCTGGATTTCGTAGCAAGCCTCGTGAACGAAGCCGGCGAGGGAGGCTGAGCACACGCACTCGGCTCAGGCTCGAGTGTTCCTGCGCAACCTGCTCCAGCTTCATGCTGGCATCAGAGAGGATCTCCGAGAAACGCTGAGCCGTGAGGTGCACGCCGCGTTGACTGTG
This sequence comes from Variovorax sp. TBS-050B, assembly GCF_029893635.1. Taxonomy (NCBI): domain Bacteria; kingdom Pseudomonadati; phylum Pseudomonadota; class Betaproteobacteria; order Burkholderiales; family Comamonadaceae; genus Variovorax; species Variovorax sp. TBS-050B. The sequence goes on from NZ_JARXYR010000001.1 coordinate 171,877, forward strand.
ACTATTTACACATATAGCGCGGACTTCGAGCGTGACTTTGTGTACACGATGTTACGTCGTAAATAAAATCACACAGAGCGGCAGCTGCATAACAAGATTCACAACAAACAGAAAGCGTTTCGCTCGCCCGAGCGACGTGGCACCCGCTTGTGGTCATGCGTCAGTCTTACAGGAGCTAGGACTATGTTTGTTGGATCTCGGAAACGAGCTGCGTCCCTGATCGAACCCCGCGCCATCCGTCATACCACTCTATCGGCGATGTTGATGTCGGGCTTTTCCGTGTCCACGGGCGTTTTTGCCCAGCCCGCCACGGATATCACTGTCGGAGGGCCCCCTGGCGACAACGCCACATATGCCGTGCCAGTTGGGGTTACCACCAATAACAGGCAAGCGGTGTTGGGGGCCCAGGCTGGAGCGACCGGGACGGTGACAGTGGCCGGCCCATCCACGGTTTGGGCTCTCAGTACGACAGCTGCTGGGCAATATCCATTGTTAGTTGGTAGGAGAGGCTCAGGCACTTTGATCATCAAGGATGGCGGGAAAGTCAGCAGTTCCTCGCCCTTTGCTGGTTATTTCAACGAAGTGGCGTCCTCCACGGGGTCGACGGGCTCCATGGTCGTTGAAGGGGCGGGTTCGAACTTCACCTCCAACGCCAACCTTGCGATAGGCTACTCTGGAGTGGGATCTCTGCGGATTTCTGGTGGCGCAGTCGTAAGTACCGCAAGCGGCGTGGTCGGTTTAGATGCAGGCTCCGCCGGTTCCACTGCGATCGTGACTGGCGCTGGGTCCACGTGGAATGCATCCGCCCTGCTCGTCGGCCAGTTCGGCGATGCTGGCGGGCGTTTGGATGTACTGGACGGTGGAAAGGTGGCAAGTCGCGGAGTTGCTGTCATCGCATTGCAGAGTGGTTCGTCTGGCATCCTGAATGTCGATGGAGCGGGAAGCCGCGTGACCGCTGGAGGCAACCTCGCGGTCGGGGACGGCGGTGTCGGGCAGCTGAATGTCACCCGCGGAGCGTCTGTTCAGACGACCAAGGCTGCCTCATTAGGAGCCTCCACGACAGGAAACGGCAGCGCAACCATTGATGGCCAGGGGTCGCTCTGGGATGTCGTCGGAAATCTGACGGTGGGAGGTGCGGGTAAGGGGACCCTCTCGGTAAGCAACGCAGCGCAGGTTCGCAGTGCAACCACCATCATTGGCGATTCAACGGGAAGCACTGCGACGCTCAATATTTCAGGAGCAGCCGATGCACGCGGAATATTGAGTACAGGCCAATTGACAGCTGGTACGGCCCCCACCGGCAAAGCCTTTCGCGACGTGACCTTCGACAACGGCGTGCTGCAGGCCACGGCAGATCGACCGGACTTCATCCAGGGCTTTGGTGCGGGCGAGCTGCAAATTATGAGCGGCGGCTTGATGCTCGACACCAATGGCCACACCGTTGGTGCGAACAGCACCTTGTCCGGCGCGGGAGGACTTGTCAAAGTCGGAGAAGGCACGTTGGTGTTGCGAGCTGATAACACGTACGCAGGCCCCACACACATTGCAAGTGGCACGCTGCAGCTTGGCGATGGAGGCACCCAAGGCAGCATCCAGTCTGCGAATCTGCAAAACGATGGCGTCCTTGTCTTCAAACGCTCGGATGCGGTGAATTTTCCCGGCGCGATCACAGGCGCGGGCAGCGTCACCCAGGCGGGTAGCGGCACGACGACCTTGTCGGCGGTCAACGCTTATGCGGGCGGCACCACCATCACCGCAGGCAAATTGGTGGGTACTGCCTCCAGCTTTGGTAGCGGCGACATCACCAACAATGCGGCTCTGGTGATCGATCAAGCAGGTGATGCGGCCGCCCCCAATACCATCGGCGGCGCTGGCAAGCTCTTCAAGGAGGCTGACGTTGCGATCATGCGCAACGCCATCAACGGCAATGGATCGCTCGTGAAGGAGGGCGCCGGCACCTTGATCTACACCGGCGTCGGCTCCCTAACGGGCCCGACCAGCGTTTCGGCAGGCAAGCTGGTGGTCAATGGCTCATTGGCGAATTCCGCGATGACCGTTGCCAACGCCGCCACGCTTGCCGGCACCGGTACAGTGGGTTCCGTTCTGATCACGAGTGGGGGGACCATCGCGCCAGGCGATGGCGCCATCGGAACGTTGAAAGTCAATGGCGGCTTCACGTCCAAGGCAAACTCGAATTTTCAGGTCCAGGTCGACTCCTCGACCAAGGGCGTATCCAGCCGGGTGAGCGCAACTGGTGATGTCGCCATAGAGGACGGCTCCGTGTTGACAGTCTCACGCACCTCCACGGCGCCTTATATGCTGGACAGCAAGTACACCGTGCTCAGCACGACGGGCCAGGTCAGTGGCAAGTTCTCGCTCGCAGGTGATACGCGCACGGCTTTTGTCCAGATCGGCGATACATACGACCAGAGCAATGTCTATCTGACGGCATCGCAGGTTCGATCGTTCGTGACGGCTGCGACAACTGTCAATCAGACCGCAACAAGTGCTGCGCTGGACGGCCTCAGCAGTGGAAGCGTCTTGCGCAATGAAGTTGCCTTTCTGCCCAATGACGTCGTGGCGCGTCAGGCGTTTGATCGCCTCTCCGGTGAAGTTCACGGCTCCATGCGCCGTTCGATGGTGGAGGACAGCCGATTCGTGCGCGAGGCGGCGATCGCAAGGCTTGCAGATTGGTCCTGTGGTCTAGACGATCCTGATCTCGGCCCAACCGGCCAGCGTGAGCCGGTCAGCAGCAGTTGGGAGCGGTGCCCGAGCACGCAGCACACGGTCTGGGCGCAAGCTTTTGGCTCAACTGGCAAGTTTCATGCAGACGGCAACTCGCAAGGCATGCGCCGCTCCCTGAGCGGCATCCTTGTCGGGGCAGACACCCCTCTAGCAGAGGGATGGCGCGCAGGCGCGCTGGTGGGGTATGGCCGCACGTCCAGCGACGCGGGCAACGATCAAGGGAATATCGACAACATTCACCTTGGTGTGTACGGCGGCAAACGCTGGGGTGCTCTGGGACTGCGCTTGGGCGCAAACTATACAAAGCATAGTATCGAGACGCAGCGACGTGTGAGCTTCGGCGACTATTTCGATGCGCTGAATGCCAAATACGACGGCTCTTCGACGCAGGTTTTTGGTGAGATTGGATATGCGATGAAGATCAACGACGGCTTTGCCGTCGAGCCTTTTGCCGGACTCGCTTACGCAAACACGAAGACGAACGCTTTCAGTGAAAGCGGCAATGCTGCGGCGCTGAACGTGGGCAAGGCCAGTCAGAAAACCACGTTCAGCACCCTTGGCGCTCGTCTTCATTCTCACCTCAATAGCACAACCACTTTCACCGGAATGATCGGCTGGCGGCGTGCATACGGCGACGTGCTCGCGGCAAGCGCGAGCGCATTCAGAGGCGGCCAACCGTTTGCGGTGTACGGCACACCTTTGGCCAAGGACACCGCGATCGTTGAGGCTTCCATCGAAATAGCGGTTACTCCGGCGCTCACGGTCGGTGCAGCCTACTCGGGACAGTTCGCAAAGAGATTGCGTGACAACGGGGCTAAAGCGTATCTGAATTACAAATTCTGACTTTGATCGAAAGGCAGATGTAGGTAGCTGATGCCCGCGGATTGCATAGCCACCTTGAACACCCCATGACGTCATGTTCGACACAGAGGATCTGCGGGCAGGCTCGTGCGATCCGGGACGCGTGTGCCTCGTCGCCATCAACAAGCTCAAAGTCGCCGACCGTTGCCGTAAAGATGTTGGGCACTGGCTGGCATTTGCGGAGTCCTATCTTCGCCAAAGTGCGATTCAAATGATTGAACCTGCACGAGATGCTGTCGGCAAACTGCTTCGCAGTACCCGAGAGAAGGATAAGACTCCCAACAGTATCGCGTGTGTCGTGTTCCGGGCGATAGGGACTGATACGGTGCTGCTTACAACGGTTCTTCGACGCGCGAGCCTGGCAGTGCCTGTCTTAACTGTTAGAAGTCAAGGCGTCCTGTTGTGACGACTGCTAGATATTGGGGGCCTTGGAATCGTCTGGTATCCACCACTGAGCAGCCTGCTGGCCGTGAATTGTTGAGCGTCGGCTTTCGCTGCAAAGGTGCCATCGGCTTTGCGATTGCCCTTTTTGGTCGACAGCGTCGTCAAAATTCCTCTCGAGCAGGCCAAAAAGCGCGGCGAGTACTGCCGTTGACCCACACTTGCGCTCGGCGCGATCACCGCACAAGCGTTGTGCCCTGCAGCGGCACGAAGGACTTCCGGGCGAATGGCGGCGCAGCGCAACAGCCTGGGCACAATCATCCACCATGGCACCATCGCCGAACAGCGACCTACGCTCTCCCGCGCCTCCGCGCAATTCTTTTTCTGAAGAGGACCCCCATGACCATCGAAACCCAAGACGACGTCCTCGCGCTGAAGCGCATCGGCCGCATCGTCTCGCTGGTGCTGCAGCAGATGCTCGATGCCGCCCGCCCCGGCATGACCACGCGCGAACTCGATCAGCTCGGTGAGCGGCTGCTCGAGGAACATGGCGCGCGCTCCGCGCCGCGGCTCACCTACGGCTTTCCGGGGGCGACATGCATCAGCATCAACGAGGAAGCGGCGCACGGCATTCCGGGTGAGCGCGTGATCCGTGCGGGCGACGTGCTGAACGTCGACGTGTCGGCCGAGCTCGGCGGCTACTTCGCGGACACGGGCGGCACCCGGATCGTGCCGCCGTCCACGCTGCAGAAGACGCGGCTCTGCCACGCCACGCGCACGGCGCTGGTCGAAGCGATGAAGCGCGCGCGGGCCGGGCAGCCGGTCAGCGGCATCGGCGCCGCCATCGAGCGCACGGCCAAGGCCTATGGCTTCAAGGTGATCGAGAACCTCGCGAGCCACGGCGTGGGCCGCGCGCTGCACGAGGCGCCGGAGCAGATCGCCGGCTATTTCGATCCGGCCGACAAACGCGTGCTGCACGAAGGCATGGTCATCACGATCGAGCCCTTTCTCTCGACCAAGAGCCGCATCGTCGAAGAGACCGGCGACGGCTGGACGCTCGCGGGCGTCCGCGGCAACCTCTCGGCGCAGTACGAGCACACGATGATCATCACCAAGGGCGCGCCGATCGTCGTCACGCAGCACTGAGGCGCACACCCTGCAAGCCGCCGCCACCTCGACCGAAAGGTGGGCGCTCCAAAAAAATGCCCCTGCCGCCTCGCAAGAGGCGACAGGGGCAAGTGCGCATCAGCCTTTCAGCCGATCAGCGCGGTCACGACGCCTGCGCCGACGGTCTTGCCGCCTTCGCGCATCGCAAAGCGCATGCCGGCTTCGATCGCGACGGGCTTGTTCAGCTCGAAGCTGATCTGCGCCTGTGCGCCCGGTTCGACCAGGCCGGTCTCGGTCTCGACGCGAATGACACCTGTCACGTCGGTCGTGCCGAAGAAGAACTGCGGCTGGTAGCCGGAGCCGAACGGGGTGTGGCGGCCACCTTCGTCCTTGCCGAGGACGAAGATCTGCGCACGCCCCGTCCGGTACGGCTTCAGCGCACCGGGCTTCACGACCACCTGGCCTCGCACGACATCGTCGCGCTTGACTCCGCGCAGCAGCAGGCCGACGTTCATGCCGGCCCGTGCCTCGACGACGTCCTTGTGAAAGGACTGCACGCCGGTCACGACCACCTGTTCGTCGCCGGCCGCGCTGAGCCCGATGATCTCCAGGCTGTCGCCGACACGGATCACCCCGCGCTCGACGCGGCCGCTCACCACGGTGCCGCGGCCCGTGATGGTGTGCACGCCTTCGACGGGCATCATGAACGGGCCACCGTAGTCGCGCACCGGATCGGGGATGCACGTGTCCAGCGCGTCGACCAGATCGGCAATGCACTGCACATCGGGCCCTTCGAGCTCGCCGCGCTCGGCGGCGGCCAGGGCCTTCAGCGCACTGCCGAAGACGAAGCGCGGATCGCGGTACCCGTGGGCTTCCAGCAGCGCGCCGATCTCCATCTCGATCAGCTGCTCGATGTCGGCGCGGTCGCTTTCGGCCACGAGGTCCATCTTGTTCACGAACACCACCATGTGGCCGACGTTGACCTGGCGCGCCAGCAGCACATGCTCGATGGTCTGCCGTGCGGCGCCCTCGGTGCCGTCCACCAGCAGGATCGCGCCGTCCATCTGCGAGGCGCCGGTGATCATGTTCTTGATGTAGTCGGCATGCCCCGGGCAGTCGATGTGCGCGTAGTGGCGGCTGTGCGATTCGTACTCGACGTGCGAGGCGTTGATCGTGATGCCACGCTCGCGCTCTTCCTTCGCGTTGTCGATCTGACCGTAGGACAGCGCACGACCGCCGAGGCGTGCAGCCTGCACGGAGGTCAGAGCGGCCGTCAGGGTCGTCTTGCCATGGTCGACGTGACCGATGGTTCCGACGTTCACATGAACTTTGTTGTTCATCATTTTTTTCTCCAGTTTGAGAGAGTGAAAAAGCCGATCCGGCCCGCTGGCCAGGCGAAACAGTCGGCGGGTTGCAGGTGCGCGCGCACCAAACTCACGTGTCCGCCAAGCGGACGAAAAAAAACCTGTCGGGCTGACCACCCGACAGGCTTTCTTCTTGCCTGAAGGATGGACCTCCAGGCGCACGAGGGCCTGGAGCTCTACACGAACCACTCCACGGAGGCGCAGCACGGCACTGCGCAGGCAGCACGTGCGGCGAAAGAAAGTTCTCGTTCAAGGCTCATGTCCGAATCTCCAGGTAAGCAGACAAAAAAGAAAAGACCCGGTGGCTCGAGGCCTACCGGGTCTTGTGAAACTCAGGAGGCCGAGCCTCCGGGGGAAAGCTCTAGAAAAGCGGTTCAGCGAAAAACGCGCTCAACGAAGCCGCCGCAGCAGCGGTGCGGGTCTTCGAGTCGGCTTGCGCGTTGGCGAACGGCTTCATGGTGCTGGGCGTGCGGCCGGCTTCGGCCACACGACGATGTTGATTTCTTTGGGGGGCGAAGGCTAACACTGCCGGGGCGGTTCCGCAAGCGCGTCGCCGCTGAACAAGGCGCGGCCTGCGGCGAGGCCGCTCACCAGTTCCATCTGCAGGCGCTGTTCGTCCTGCCGTCGGATGCGCCGCGACAGTTCGGCGATCGCCGCCGCGTCCACGCCCAGCCGCTGCAGCGCGGCTGCGCCCAGCACCATCGCGGATTCGAAGGTCTCGCGCACCTGCACATCGGCGCCGGCGTGGATGAGATCGAGGCTGTGGATGCGGTCCCTGGCGCGCGTGACGACCGGCAGAAGGGGAAACGTCGCCTTCAGCACCTCGGTGATGCGCGTGGCCGCCTCGGGAGCATCGACGCAGACGAGCGCGACGCGGGCCCTGCCGGCGCCGGCGGCACGCAGGATGTCGAGTCGGGTGCCGTCGCCGTAGTAGACATCGAACTTGAGCCCGCGCGCGACTTCGATCATCTCGACGTCGGTGTCGATGATCGAGACGCCATAGCCGCGCGAGAGCAGGAACTGGCTCGCGATCTGACCGACGCGGCCGAACCCGATCAGCAGCGCCGCCTCGGTGACGTCGGGCGGTCCTTCGAAACCGCCGGGTGCCGACGTGCGGCGCCGGCTTCGCGCGATGCGCATGACGGTGGTCGCCAGTGGCGTCAGCACCATCGAGAGGATGACGATGGCGGTCAGCACGGCACTCTGCCGTGCATCGATGATGCCGACGGCCGCCGCAGCCGCGTAGAGCACGAAGGCGAACTCGCCTCCCTGCGCCATGAGCACGGCGCGTTCGAGCGCTTCGTCGCGCGGCGTACGGAACACCCGGGCGACCAGGTAGATCGCCAGCGACTTGAGCAGCATGTACACGGTGACGTGCGCCAGTACCCACGGCCATTGGGCCGCGACCAGGCCGAAGTCGAGCGACATGCCGACAGCCAGGAAGAACAGGCCGAGCAGCACGCCGCGGAACGGCTCGATGTCGACTTCCAGCTGATGGCGATACGACGATTCCGACAGCAGCACACCGGCGACGAACGCGCCCATCGCCATGGAGAGGCCGCTGCGCTCCATGATGCAGGCGGCGCCCAGCACGACCAGCAGCGCCGCTGCCGTCATCACTTCGCGCGCCCTGGCCTTCGCGAGCAGGTCGAACAGCGGGTTCAGCAGCCAGCGGCCCGCCGCGACGAGCCCGGCGATCGCGGCCGCGGCGGCAAGAACCGTACCGAACGCGCCACCTGCCTGCGTCGTCCCCGTGCCCCCGTGCGCCGGCGCGAGCAGGCTCACGACAGCGAGCAGCGGCACGATCATCAGGTCCTCGAGCAGCAGGATCGACACGATCTTCTGTCCGCGCGGCGATGCGAGCCGCCCGCTCTCCTCGAGCATCTGCATGACGATGGCCGTGGAGGTCAGCACGAAGCCCGCCGCAGCGATGAAGGAGATGGCGGCGCGCTCGCCCATGGCCATCCCGGCGGCCGTGAGTGCCGCCGCGCAGACCGCCACCTGCACCGAGCCGAGTTCGAAGATCTGCCGCCGCATGCCCCAGAGCCGTGAGGGGCGCATCTCCAGCCCGACGATGAAGAGGAACATCACGATCCCGAGTTCTGCGAGCTGCAGGATGGCCGAGGGGTCGGTGAAGAGACCCAGGCCGAAAGGCCCGATCGCCAGGCCCGCGGCGACATAGCCGAGCACCGACCCCAGGCCAAGGCGCTTGAACAGCGGCGCGGCGATCACCGCGGCCGCGAGCAGCGTGACGACCGGCAGCAGATCGATGCCATGCCGCGACGCACTCATCCCCGTGGCTTCCGTGGCGATGCTGCTTGCCGGCGGCGCCGTGTCAGATCGTGTTTTCCCACGCCGAATGCTGGTGCAGCTTGAGCATGTCCTCGATCGCCTTGGGCACGACGTTGCGGAACCTGCCCGTGTCGGCCGGCACGATCTCGATCATGCGGTCGATCATCTCCTGCGGGTCCATCTTCCCTTCGGGTGTCGCGAAGAAGTCGTCGAAGCCCTTGCGCAGGTCGGCGCGCTTGGTGAAGTTGCGGGCGTCGTCGAGCCAGCGGAAGGCGTTGTCCGCCATGGTCTCGTTGTAGCCCGTGTAGTAGGCGCCCGGATTGATCGTCTGGATCTTGATGCCGTGCGGCCTGAGCTCCTGCTGCAGCGCCTCGGCGATCGATTCCAGCGCATGCTTGGTCGAGACGTAGGTGCCCCAGTTCGCGGGCGTGAAGAGACCGCCCATCGACGAGGTGAACACCACCTTGCCCGGTGTCTTGCGGCTCACCCACTTCTGCACGACGCCCTGCGTCAGCACCAGCGGCAGGAAGACGTTGATCTCGAAATTGCGCCGGACCAGTTCGATCGGGATCTCCCAGACCGGTCCGCTCTCGCCCTGGCCGGCGTTGTTCCAGAGCACGTCGAAGTCCCAGGTCAGCGCCTGAGCGATGTCGAAGCGGTCGGTCAGATCGAGCCGCTCGACGCGGAGGTTGGAAAGTCCGAGCGATTTCGCCTTCTCGCGCAGCGGCGTGACCTGCGGCGACACCTGCACGGTGGCGATCACCTGGTGTCCGTTCCGGGCCATGCCGATGGCGGCGGCTTCGCCGAAGCCGCTGCCCGCGCCGGTGATGAGGATGGTCTTGCTCATGAAAGTGCTCCTTCGGAGGGTTGGGTTGAGGTTGGATTCGAGAAGGACTCGGTGCTCAGGCCGGGAGTGCCGCGGCCGCGGCCTGGGCGATATCGAGGTCCTGCGCCACGGCGCCGCCGGAGACGCCGACCGCACCGAGCAGGGCGCCGCCCGGGTCGCGCAGCGGGACGCCGCCCGCGAAGACGACGAGAACGCCGTTGGTGAGCTCCAGGCCCGGCGAGGTGCCGCCGGGCCGGCAGAACTCGCCGACGGTTTCGGTGCTCATGCCGAACAGGGCGGCGGTCCTGGCCTTGCCGAGCGCGATGTCGATCGAGCCGAGCAGGGCACCGTCCATGCGGCTGAAGGCCTTGAGGTGGGCGGCGCCGTCGAGCACTGCGATGTTCGCGCGCACACCGATTGCCTTGGCGCGCGCTTCGCCCGCGGCGACGATCGCCGAGGCCTGCTGAGAGGAAATCTGCATCTGTGCTTCTCCGATGTCGATGAACGATGGATGGGAATGGGCCGCGGGGCGACGAAAGCGCGGCCCGCGCCATGCCCCGACGGTCCGCTTCATGGTCGGACCGCCGCCGCAGCGCGTCGAGTTAATTCGCGTCAATCCTTGCTTAGCGCTGCCTTGCCGGTTGATTCGCGCTTGCCTAAACTTCGCGGCCCACCAGGTCAGGAGCCCTTGCGATGTCCGCTGTCCCGCTTCTTTCCACCTGCCGCGCTTCGGCGATGGCCGCCCTCCTGTTTGCATGGGCCGGAGTCTCGCCAGTGCTCGCGGCCGAGCCGTTCCCGAGCCGGCCGATCCGCCTCGTCGTGCCCTTCGGCACGGGCGGCCCCACAGACCTGGTGGCGCGCGGCATCGCGACGAAGATGAGTGCCTCGCTCGGCCAGCCGGTGCACGTCGAGAACCGCGCCGGCGCGGGCGGCGCCATCGGCGCCGATGCGGTGGCCAAGGCCAGGCCCGACGGCTACACGATTGGCATTGCGACGGCGTCGACGCACGAATTCACGCCCGCTTGCAGCAAGGAGCCGCCGTACCACCCGGTGAACGATTTCGAGATGGTGGGCCTGATCGCGACCGCGCCGACGCTGGTGCTGGTGAAGGGCGACGCCATGTTCACGAGCTTTGCCGAGTTGATCGCCGCGTCGAGAAAGGAACCCGAGCGCTATACCTGGGGCACGCCGGGCGTCTGCAGCAACGCGCACTTCCTGGTCGAGATGCTCAACCGCAGCGGCGGCGGGCGCATCCTGCCGGTGCCGTACCGCGGCAACAACCAGGCCACGCTGGACCTGATCGCCGGGCGCGTCACGCTCGCGAGCGATGCAGTCACCACCGTCTCGATGGGCTTCATCGCCTCGGGGGCCGTCCGCCCGATCGCGATCATCGGCAAATCCGGGCTCGACGCATTGCGCGGGGTGCCGACCTTCGCGGACCAGGGGTTCGACGTTGGCGCCTTCAACGTGTGGCAGGGGCTCGTGGCGCCGGCGAAGACGCCGGCCGACGTGGTCGGCCGACTCAATGCGGCGCTGCGCGATGCCCTTCAGGATGCCGCGCTCCAGCAGCGCTGGCTCGACGATGGCGTGACGCCCTCCCCGGACCTGAGCCCGGCTGCGATGAAGGCGCAGATCCAGGCCGGCTACGAAAACGCGCGCAGGCTCGCCGAGGCGCTCGGCCTCGCGATCAACTAGCGCGGTGCATCCAGCAGCGCCTTCGCTTCGATGGAGGCGGCACGCGCCGCGACCGCGTCCTGCGTGTCGAAGCCTTCGCTCACGAGCGCCAGCGTCGACTCGAGCACCTCGATCGCCGCCTGCGGCTCGCCGCGCGCGCGGGCCGCGGCGGCAAGGCTCACCGCCGTGCGCAGCGCCCAGGGCAGCGTGCCTTCGCGCAGGGCGAGGGCGTGCGTCTCGACCAGCAGCCGCTCAGCCGCGACGGCGTCCGTTGCGCGCAGGCGCTCCGCGGCGACGCGCTGCAGCTCGCAGCGGCACCAGCCCGCGAGGCCCGCTTCGCCGATCCCGACCAGGCGATCGGTCACGTAGTGGGGATGGAAGGTCGCCAGCAGCTGCGACAGCTGCGGCACCCGCTCGACGGAGGAGGGCAGCGGTGGCGGCAGGCCCTGGGCTCCCTGTTCGCGCCAGCGGATGTAGACCTCGAACGCGCGGCCGTAGCCGTGCCAGACCGTCAGCGCGCGCTCCGCAGTCAGCCGCAAGAGCCGGTCGAGGCGCTCGCGCGCCAGTTCGATGCGGCCGCACCAGATCGCGAGTGGACAGGCGCTCGAGGCGAGCGCGCTCGCCAGGGCGACGGGCTCGTGCGCGCGCTCGGCCGCGTCGATCGCCTGCCGGACGGCGCGCTCTGCCTGCTCGGGCAATCCGAGCAGCCAGAGCACGCGCGCGTGGATGGCGCCCATCGCGACGCGTCGATCGATGCGCACGCCCGCGAGAAAAGGCACGCGCGTGAGCGCCGGTTCGGCCAGGCCGCGCTCGCAGCAGGCCGCTGCCTCGCGCTGCGCCCCCAGCAGGTGGAGCGTGGGTGCGAAGATGCGGTCGCGGTGCAGCTGCAGCGCCACGTCGCTGGTGCCGGCGGTCAGGATTTCATATTGCTGCGCATGCAGGAGCATGAGGCCGGGGTCCGAGGCCTGGTAGGCCCCCATCCACTGCGTGCTGCGCGTGACCGCCATCAGGTGCGCGTCCCCGATCTGCTCGGCCAGTTCGAGGGCCTTGGCGAAGGCGCGATCCCGGTCGGGATGCAAGCCGTGGGCATTGAAGATCACATGCCCCGCGATCACGTTGAGTTCGAGCTCCAGCCGCGGCTCGATGCGATGCCCCGAGCGCGCGAGCTCGGCCATCGCCGCCTCGACGTATTGGCGGTGCTCGTCGGTGAACGACATCTGGAAGAACAGCGCCGCCGCCTTCACCACGAGCGCGATGCCCAGCGACAGGTCGCCACCGCTCTGGAAGCACCAGTTCAATGCGGCGCGCACGTCGTCCACGTGGCCGCCGAAGGCAGCCATGAAATCGGCAGGCAGCATCGTCCGCCATGCCTCCTCGGAGCGCTCGAGCGCTGCCAGGAAGTGCTGCGCGTGCAGGCGGCGCAGCCGCGCCGACTCGACGTCGACGGGCGCGAGTCGCTCGGCCGCATAGGCGCGCGTGGTCTCGAGCAGCCTGAAGCTGAGCTCCTCGCCGCCTGCATCGACCGTGAGCAGCGACTTGGCGACGAGTTCGGTGATGGCGTCCACGGCCTCTTCCTGCGCGAGGTCCGGACTCACTGCCACGGCCAGCGCGGCGTCGAGCGTGAACGGCCCCGCGAACACCGACAGCCGCAGCAGCAGACGGCGCTCCGCGTCCGACAGCAGCTCGAAGCTCCAGTCCAGCGTCGCACGCAGCGAACGGTGGCGCGGCACCGCCGTGCGACGGCCCTTGTTGAGCATCGCAAACCTGTCGTCGAGCGCCTCGGCGACGGCCTTGAGTCCGAGCGAGCCGACACGTGCCGCTGCGAGCTCGATGGCCAGCGGAAGCCCATCGAGGCGCCGGCAGATGGCCTCGGCCGCGGCTGCGTCCGAGTCCTGCAGGCTGAACTGGTCGACGGATGCGGCGCATCGCTCGACCAGCAGTTCCACCGCGGAGAAGGCGAGCAGTTGCCTGGCCGAAAGGCCCGCGCCCGCAGGCGGCATGGTCAGTGGCGGTAGCCGCTGCACCCACTCGCCCTGAGCCCCGAGGGGCTCACGGCTGGTGGCGAGCACGTGCACGCCGGGCGCGCGCCGCAGAATGTCCTCGATCAGCGTGGCAACCGGGCCGATCAGGTGTTCGCAGTTGTCGAGCAGCAGCAGAAGGCGCTTGTCGTGCAGGAAGGCGACGAGGCTGCTGAGCGCATCGCCCACGAGCGAGCCGAGGCCGAGCGCCGACGCCAGCGCAGCCGGCACGAGCGCGGGATCCGAATGCGAGGCGAGGTCCACGAAGTGCACCCCGCTCCATTGCGCGGCGACGTCCTCACGCGTGGCCACGGCCATCGCGACGGTCGTCTTGCCGATGCCCCCCGTCCCCACCAGCGTCACGAGGCGGCGCCGCGCGATCTGCTGCACCAGCGTCTGGATCGCTGCCTCCTGGCCGATCACGCGGCTCAGCGGCGAGGGCACGAAGCCGCCCGGCGCCGGCTGCATGCCGCGCGTCTGCGCCGACGGCGGGGCCGGCACCGCGGCGCTGCTGCGGAACAGCTCCGCGACGAAGCTGTAGCCGCGGTTGGGCACGTTGATGATGTAGCGCCGTCCCTCCTGGCCGTCACCGATGGCCCGGCGCAGGCTGGCGATGTGCACGCGGAGATTGCCTTCGACCACGACGTTGCGCGGCCAGACGCGCTTGAAGATTTCGGTGTTGCTGACGAACTTGCCCGCGTTCTCGATCAGGAACAGCAGGATCTCCAGCGCCCGGCTGCCGAGCCGTACCGGCTGGCCCGATTCGAGCAGCACGCGCCGGGTCGGCGAGAGGCTGAACGGACCGAAATGGATCAGCATCTCCAGGCCGGCCGGCCCTCCGCCGCCGCCCGAGGGCGGATCGCCGCCGCCAATGTCGCGCAGCATGTGCGCGCTTGCGAAGCCGGACCGCGCGTGGTGGGCGCCGCCGCGTGCGCCGCCGCGACGGGCGGTTTCCCTGCATTGGAGGTCGAAGGCCTCGGCCCATTCCAATGGCCATTTGCGCCTGTTGCTCATGGTTCTCCTCGCCAAGGGAGTGCACGAGCACCGGCTCTGGCTTCTGGGGTTCTTGGTATGTGTCAACGAAGCGTAGACGTAAGAAAAAATCTTTGCAACTGCGCGGCCTGGCCCCTCGACCTTGATCTTTGGCGGCCTTTCTTCGCCCGATTAGCACCTTTTGCCACTTAATCAAGGATTGACAAGTCTTAACTCGAAAGACGCAGCACGTCGCTTCATCATCGCCAGCCGGCATCCCCCACCAGGGCCCTCCAGGCTGATGAAAGGAAGTTCATGTCAACAGCGTTCGATCGATACGAAGAGCCTTCTCCATGGTCCACGGCGTCCGACGCGTTCGGCCCGGGGGATCCGGAGCTCACGCGCAGGCAACTGCTGCTCGCGAGCAGCGGCGTGCTCGCTGCGGCGGGCCTGTCGCCTGTACCGGCGGCCGCCGCGGCAGGGTCGGGCCGCGCCGAACCCACGGCCGCAGTGCGCCTGCGGGTCAACGGTCGACCGGTGGAGCTCGAGGTCGACCTGCGACAGTCGCTGCTCGACGTACTGCGGGAGAAGCTCGCGCTGACCGGCACCAAGAAGGGCTGCAACCAGGGTGCGTGCGGCGCCTGCACGGTGCTCCTCGACGGACGGCGGATCAATGCGTGCCTGACTCTTGCGGCGATGCACGATGGCGCCGAGATCACCACCGTCGAGGGGCTCGCGCAGGGCGAGCAGCTGCATCCGCTGCAGGCCGCCTTCATCGAACACGAAGGCTTCCAGTGCGGTTATTGCACGGCCGGTCAGCTGATGTCCGGCGTCGCCTGCATCCGTGAAGGGCATGCCGGCTCGGCCGACGAGGTCCGCGCCTGGATGAGCGGCAACATCTGCCGCTGTGGCGCTTACCCGGGCATCGTCGAAGCGATCGTCGAGGTCGGAAAGGAGCGGTCATCATGATCCCGTTCACCCTTCAGAAGGTCTCGACCCAGAGCGCCGCGCTGCAGGCCGCGGCCAGCGGCGGCCGCTACATCGCCGGCGGCACCACGCTGATCGACCTCATGCGCGAAGAGGTCGAGCAGCCGCAGAAGCTGGTTGATATCAACGCCTTGCCGCTCGGCCATATCCGCATCGAGGGCGAGGAGCTCGTGATCGGCGCGCTGGCACGCATGTCCGAGGTCGCCGCGCATGCGCAGGTACGGGCGCTGCAGCCGCTGATCGCGGAGTCGCTCGTCGAGGGCGCCTCGCCGCAGCTGCGCAACATGGCGTCGGTCGGCGGCAATCTGCTGCAGCGCGTACGCTGCCCCTACTTCCGCATGCTCGATGCGGCCTGCAACAAGCGCACGCCCAATTCGGGCTGCGCGGCGCTCGGCGGCCTGAATGCCGGCCACGCGATCTTCGGCACGAGCAGCCACTGCATCGCGACCCATCCTTCGGACCTGGCCGTCGCCCTGGTCGCGCTGGATGCGACGCTTCGGGTGCAGGGGCCCGCCGGCCTGCGTGCACTGCCGGTCGAAGCGCTTTACCGCCTGCCGGGGCGGACGCCGCACCTCGAGCACAGCCTGGCGCCCGGCGAGCTGATCGTGGAGGTCAGGGTGCCGAACGCAGCGCACGCCCGGGCCGCGCGCTATCTCAAGGTGCGCGACCGCTCGTCCTATGAGTTCGCGGTGGTCTCCGCCGCCGCGGCCTTGCAGGTGGAGGGCGGCGTGATCCGCGCGGCGCGCGTGGCTTGCGGTGGCGTGGGCACCATCCCGTGGCGGCTGCGCGCCGTCGAGAACCAATTGGTCGGCAAACCCTTCGCACGCGCCAGTTTCGAGCAGGCTGCGAACATCGCAGCCACGGGCGCGAGCCCCTCGGCGCACAACGGCTACAAGGTCGAACTGCTCGGACGCACAGTCGTCCGCGCGCTGGAGATGGCAGGAGAACGCACATGAGCGACCACAACCTCATCGGCCAGCCGGTGGCCCGGATCGACGGCAGGGCCAAGGTGACGGGCCGCGCGCTCTATGCCGCGGAGTTCAACCAGCCCGGCCAGGCGCATGCCGTGATCGTGAACGCCACGATCGGACTGGGCCGCATTGCGGGCATCGAGGCCGACGCGGTACGACGGATGCCCGGTGTGCTGGGCGTGCTGAGCCACCTCAACGCGCCGCGACTGCCCTACCGCGGGCACAAGGGACCGATCGACCCGGCCTTCGGCGAAAGGCTGCATGTGCTGCAGGACAACCGCGTGCGCTTCCATGGCCAGCCGGTGGCGGTGGTGGTGGCCGAGACGCTCGACCAGGCGGAGCGGGCCGCGATGGCGCTGCGCATCCGCTACGTGGCCGAGCAGCCGCTGGTCGACGGCCGCGACGCACGCGCGCGACCGGTCATCCCCGAAGCTGGCAAGCGCGGCGGCCGCGGTGCGGCCGACCGTTCGCGCGGCGATGCGGCGGCCGCGCTCGCGGCGGCGCCCGTGAAGGTCGACGTGACGTTCGACATGGCGCGCGAGAACCACATGCCGATGGAACCGCACGCCACCGTCGCCGCGTGGCAGGGCGACCAGTTGACGTTGTGGAGCAAGAGCCAGTTCGTGGTCAACGAGCAGGCCGAGATCGCCGCCATCTTCGGCATTGCGCCCGAAAAGGTGCGCGTGGTCTGTCCCTTCATCGGGGGTGCCTTCGGCACCAGCCTGCGCACTTGGTCGCACGTCACCCTCGCGGCGATGGCGGCGAGGGAGGTCCGCCGTCCGGTGAAGCTCGTGCTGACGCGGCGGCAGATGTTCTTCGCCACGGGCCATCGGCCGCGCACGATCCAGCGGCTGGCACTCGGCGCGACGCCCGACGGCAGGCTCACGAGCCTGATCCACGAAGGCACGGGCGAGACCAGCCGCTACGAGCAGTTCGTCGAAGCGCTGACATCGGTCTCGTCCTTCATGTACGCATGCCCGAACGTGCGCACGCAGTACCGCCTCACGGCGCTCGATACCTCGACGCCGACCTACATGCGCGGTCCCGGAGAGGCGAGCGGCATGTTCGCGCTCGAGTGTGCGATGGACGAACTGGCGCATGCGCTGCGGCTGGATCCGCTGGAACTTCGGCGCCGCAACGAGCCCGCGCTCGACGAGGGCGAGCAGCTGCCGTTCTCGAGTCGATCGCTGCTCAAGTGCTACGAAGCGGGAGCCGCGCGCTTCGGCTGGGCGCGGCGAAACCCGCAGCCGGGCTCGATGCGCGAAGGCCGCCTGCGTGTCGGCTGGGGCGTGGCATGCGCCAACTATCCTGTGCTGCACAGCCCTGCGAGTGCGCGCGTGCGGATCCTCGCGGACGGCACGGCCGAAGTGGAGGCGGCCGCAAGCGACATGGGGCCGGGTACCTACACCTCGATGACCCAGGTCGCGGCCGAGGCGCTCGGCCTCGATGCAGGGCGGGTGCGTTTCAGCCTTGGGCGTTCCGACTTCCCGCCGGCACCGCCACATGGCGGATCGCAGACGATGGCTTCGGTCGGTTCCGCGATCCGGGCCGCGTGCCAGGCAGTGCAGGCGGAGGTCGGGCGCCGCGCCGCCGTCGGCGCCACCGGGGTCCAGGGCCTCTCGAACGCCGCGATGGCGTGGGAGGGCGGCAGGCTGCGCGCTCGGGCTGGAAGCGGACCTGGCGAGAGCTATGCGGAAATCCTGGCCCGGATCGGGGCGAACGCAATCGAAGCCACGGGGTCGTCGGCGCGCGACCCCGAGATCGCCCGCCGTTTTTCGATGCATGCCTTCGGTGCGGTCTTCGTCGAGGTCACGGTCGACCCTGAACTGGCGCTCGTGCGTGTTCGCCGCGTCGTCGGCGCCTACGGCGCGGGCCGGATCGTCAATCCGCGGCTGGCGACGAGCCAGTGCGTGGGCGGCATCGTCGGCGGCATCGGCATGGCGCTGATGGAGCGCACGGTGCTCGATCCGCGCGACGGCCGCCCGGTCAATGCGCACATGGCCGACTATCTGCTGCCGGTGAACCTCGATATCGGGCGCATCGACGTGCTCTTCGTCGACGAGGTCGATCCGCACGTCAATCCGCTGGGCGTCAAGGGCCTCGGCGAGATTGCCCTGGTCGGCGTGGCGCCCGCGATCGCCAATGCCGTGTTCCATGCCACCGGAAAACGGCAGTACGAGTTGCCGATCCGGATCGAGACGCTGCTTCACGCCTGAGGCCGCTTTCCCCCGGAGCGCCTTCCCGGTATCGCCGCCTCGCGGCCGGGCCAGGTTGCGCTCGCTCGTTCGTTCCCTCAACCCAAGGAGTTCACCATGAAGCATCTGGTCCGGGCCTCGGCCCTTGTCATCACGCAACTGATCGTTTCTCATGCGTCCGCGCAGACGCCCGCTGCGGGCGAGGCGGCCGAGCGGGCGCAGCGGCGCGCCGAAGGCGTCGAGGCCGCGCGCTCTTTCACGCCCGGCGAAGGCAATCCCCGACCCGCTGCACGGCCCCGGGTGTCACGGGCCGAGCGAGCCGAGGCTCGGCCTGCACGCCGCGCCCGCGGGGCGGCGGCGGCGCGCAGCTTCCAGCCCGGGGAAGGCAACCCGCGGCCGCAGGCCACGGCGCGGCTTTCGCGCGAGGAACGGCGCGCGGGCCGCAGGGCAAGCCGTGCCCAGGTGGCGGAACTGAACCGCTCCGGGCAACTGCCGTCGTACGGCGACAACGCCGGCGGCAGGTAGAACTGCCCGCGCCGGACAGGCTGTGAGAGCCCGCCCGGGGCGTGCCGGTGCAGCGCGGCGCGCGGTCGCGCAACCTCAGTACCGACTCACCCCCGGCGCCGCATCCGCCTCGATCTGCCGCCGCGAAGCATCCGGGTTCTCGCGGTAGTAGCGCGCCTTGTCCTCGTACATCGCGCGGTCGGCACGCTGCAGCGTCGCATCGAGCGAATCGCCGGCCTCGCAGGTGGCCATGCCGATCGAGATGCTCAGCACCCGCCCGGTCTGCCCGGCGTAGAACTGGTTGTTGAGTTCGAGCATGGACATGATGCGTTCGCGCATCGCCTCGGCGCCGCGCTCGTCGGTCTTGGGCAGCAGCACCGCGAACTCGTCGCCGCCGATGCGCGCGGGCCAGCCGGGTTCGTCCACCGCCTTGCCGAGCACCTCGCCCATGCGCCGCAGCAGTGCATCGCCGGCGGCGTGGCCTTCCTCGTCGTTCACGGGCTTGAGGCCGTTCATGTCGATCGCGAGCACCGACACCGGCCACGGGCCCTTGCGCGAGAGGCGGTTCAGCTCCTCGGTGAAGAAGGTGCGGTTGTGCAATTGCGTGAGCACGTCGTGCTTGCCGAGGTACTCGAGGTACGCCTCCGCCTTCTTGCGCGCCGTGATGTCGATCAGCGACACCAGCACCAGGTCCCAGGTGTCGAGCCGGTCGTCGAGCACCGCGAACTGCATGTGGATGTTCACCAGGTCGCCGGTCAGGGCGTAGTTGATGACCTCGCGCTGCTGCTGCATGCGGCCGTTCCAGAGGTCCTGCAGCTGGTCGGCGAAGGAGTCGTGCATCTCGTCGCGGAAGATCTCGGGCAGGCCTTCGAGCAGCGCGGCCTTGTCGGGCGCGCCGAACATGCGCAGGGTCTCGCGGTTCACGTCGATGACGCGGATCTCCTTCATGCAGCGCGTGACGAACTCGGGGTGCACCTTGATGAAGGTCGCGAAGTCGGTGATGCCGCGCGCGCGGATGTCGTCGAGCAGCGCCTTGACCGCGCTGAAGTCCTCCACCCACAGCGACACGGGCGAGCGCTCGAACAGCTCGCGCGCATAGCGTTCGCTCTCGTCGCGCAGCCGCTCCGCCTGCACGCGCGCGGTGATGTCCTCGAGCGAGACCAGCACGCGGTCCCATGAGTGCTCGTGCCCGGGCAGCACGCGCACGCGCACGTGCACGTCGAGCCGGCGGCCGTCGAGCGTGTAGTTGAAGCTGCGGTTGTCGAAGCAGAGGTTGCCGCGCCAGAGCTGGTCGAGCTCGTAGATCACCGGGGCGGCCATGTCGTCGCGGAACACGCTGTCGAGCCGCGCGAGCAGATCGGCCTGGTCGCGCGCACCGAAGAGCGAGAGCGTGCTGCGGTTCACGCTGACCACCTGGAGCTGTGCCATGCAGTCGCGCACGCGCTGCGGATCGGCCTTCAGGTGCGCGACCAGGTCCGTCACGCCCGTTGCGCGCCAGGAATCGAACAGCCGCAGCAGGCCGCTGTAGTCCTCGAGCCACAGCGACATGGGCGCAAACTCGAACATCGATTCGAAGTCGTTATCAGACGGCATTGCACGCTCCTTTTGGTAAGGATTGTGTATGCAAACGGCTTAAATGTTCTCGACCACCTGCAGCAGCACGAGCAGCAGCACGCCGATCACCGTGAGCCCGATCTCGGCGAGTTCGTCGCGCGTCAGGCTGTGCAGGCGGCGCACCGCGAGCGTGAGCACGGGCAGCAGCAGGGCGGCGCCGAGCCAGCGGTCGAGCGGCGCGGCGCAGAGCCGCGCCAGCATCCAGAGCCAGGTGCAGTGCGCGAGAAAGCCCCAGAACTCGGCGCGCGAGGTGGGGCGCGTGAGGTTCGCGGCATGGCGCCAGCCGGTGGCCACCGTCTCCCACCAACTGAGATCCTCGGCATCGAGCAGCTTGTGCAGCCAGTGCAGGCCCAGCACCGCGAATAGCATCGGGCCGAAATAGACGCTCCAGAGCGCGATTCCGGTCCAAAGCGGATGGCCGTAGCCGGTGCCGCTGCCGCCGCCGAGCTGCGCCATGGCGAGCGCGAAGGCACCGGCGCCCGCCGCGAGCGTGCCCACGCCCACGACGACCGAAGGCACGCCCGCGCGCCGCAGCCCGCGCCCGGCGACGAACAGGCCGAGGGCCAGCACCGTCATGGCCATGAACGCCTTGAAGGCCGCGAGCGAGCTCTGCCAACCCTGGTGCGGCGCCGAGGCCCAGCGCCGCCGCTCGGGCGGCTCGAGCAGGCGCTCGCCGGCCGTCCACTGGCTGCCGGGCTCCCGGCGCGCCAGCTGCAGGCGCTGGCCCCAGTCCGCGGCCTGCGGGGCACTCTCCGTCAGCGCGAGTTCGAGGTGGAACAGGCGCCGCGCGCTGTCGAGGTCGTGCGAGATCAGGCGCGGCCCGGCGCCGGCCTCGCTCGTGCGCGCCGCGAGCAGCAGCGCGGGCACGCGTTCGCGCCAGTAGCCCGGGGCGGGCGCGGTCCCGCAGGCCAGCGGCGCCGATTCCGCGCCCGGCGCGAGCAGCGTGACGGCATGCGCCTGCATCTCGCTCGGCGGCCTGAGCGGCGGCGCGCGGTCCCAGTCGCATTGAAAGACCAGCGACGCGCCGTTCTCCGCGACGAGCCGCAGCTCGGGGCGCTGCACTGGCAGGGGCCGCGCCGAGTTGTTGACGAGGCGCAGCGACAGCCGCAGCCAGACCTGCCCGTTGGCCGAGGGCGCGGCCCAGGTGCCGGGGCCGATCGCTTCGAGATCGCGCCCGTCGATCAGAAAGACCGGCGAGCGCCCTTCGCCCGGACCGAGGCGCAGCGACAGGCCTTGGTCGAAGGAGGCCTGCCACGCCTCGCGGAACGACGCATCGAGCGGTGCGGGACGCGTCCGCCCGCGCGCGATCGCGGTCGCCACGGTCTCGGGCGCCGGCTGCGCGCGGTCCGACAGCCGGCGCCGCAGCGAATCCCAGGCACTGGCTGGCGGCGGCGCTGGCGCCGCTTGTGGGGGCGCGTTCAGTTGTGCGACGTAGGCATGCAGCAGTTCGCGCTGCAGCGCCGCCACTTCATCGGCCGGCGCGCCCGCGCGGCGGAACAGGCTGACCAGGAAGTACGCCTGCGCCGCGTCAGGGCCGAGGGGGGTGTCGCGCACTGCGGCGAGGAAGGCGGCGTTGCCGGACGGGTCGCGGCTGTGCGATGCGGCGTCGTCGGCGGCGAAGGCAGCGCCCGCGGCCAGCCCGAGAAGAAGGGCGAGCAGCGTGATGCGGATGCGGGCAAGGGGGAGGGGAAGGGTCGGTGGCATGGGCATGAGCATGGGCGCAGGGCGCCGCGCAACATACCACCGAAAGGCGACGCCTCAGTGCGGCGGCGGGGCCGGCGCGCGGTGCAGCGCGAGGCCGGGCACGTCGAGCGTGTACCTGAGCACCTGGCCATGCGTGGAATCGGTGACGTAGACGGTGCGCCTATCCGGCCCGCCGAAAGCGAGGTTGGTGGTCGACGCACCCACCGGGCCGCGCAGCACCACCACGGGCTCGGCCCGGCCGTTGAGCACCCAGACCAGGCCGAGGCCGGGGTTCGCGACCAGCAGCCGCCCCTCGCTGTCGACCGCGAGCCCGTCGGGCCCGCTCGGTCCGTAGGAGGTGAAGAACTGTCCGACCTTGGCCACGCTGCCGTCGGGCATCAGCGGCACGCGCCAGACGCAGTTGCCGCGCGTCGCCGCGAGGTAGAGCACGCGGCCGTCGGGCGACAGCGCCACGCCGTTGGGGCTCGGCACGTTCGACAGCAGCAGGTCGAGCCGGCCGTCGGGCCGCAGCCGGTAGAGGCGGCCCGACGGGTCGTGCAGCCCGCTCTGGCCCTGGTCGGTGAAGTAGATGCTGCCTTCGGCATCGAGCACCAGGTCGTTCACGCCGCGGAAGCGCTCGCTGTTGCGCCGTTCGAGCCACGGCGTCACCTGGCCGTTGCGCATGTCGATGCGCACCAGGCCGTTGCGGTAGTCGGCCACGAGCAGCGTGTGCGCATCGACGAACTTCATGCCGTTGGGCTCGCCGTCGTATTCGGCGATCAGGCTCCATGCGCCTGCCGGGTCGATGCGGAAGATGCGGCCGAACGGGATGTCGGCCACGTAGAGGTGGCCCGCGTCGTCGAACACCGGGCCTTCGAGGAAGGAGTCGGTCGGCTGGCCGCCGCGGTTGGCGTCGGCCCAGGCCGAGGGCTGGCGCCGCCGCAGTGCGTCGGGCAGGCGGGTGAAGGGCTCGAGTTCGAGCAGTTGCGGGGCTTGCAGGAAGTACATGCGGACCTCTTCTCGATGTCAGGCGAAGCCGTAGAGCCGCGCCGGATTGTCGACCAGGATGCGGTCGCGCACGGCCTCGCTGCCGCACCAGGCCATGAGCACGTTCGCGAGGTCGGCATCGTCCACGCTGCCGGGCGCCGCCGTCGTGTGCGGCCAGTCGCTGCCCCAGACCAAGCGCTCGGGCGCAGCCTCGACCAGCGCGCGGCCGAGCGCGAAGCAGTCCGCGTAGCCCGGCGCGCCCTCGCGCGAGCGCATGTACACGCCCGAGAGCTTGACCCAGGCGTTGCCGCCGTCGAGCAGCCGGCGCAGCACCGCATAGGCTGGGCTGCGCGGGCCTTCGGCCGGATCGATGCGCGCCATGTGGTCGACCACGAGCGGCACGGGCAGCCGCGCGAGCACCGGCGCGAGTTCGACCAGCCGCTCGGGATGCACGAAGACCTGCACATGCCAGCCGAGCCGCGCGATCCGACGCGCGAGCGTCTCGAGCATCGCGGCCGTGGTCGTGCCCCACGACTGCGGCGTGACGAAGTTGACGCGCAGGCCGCAGACGCGCTGCGCGGCGAGGCGATCGAGTTCGGCGTCGGTGACCGACTGCCCGACCACCGCCACGCCGCGCGCATCGGCCCCGAGCTGCGCGAGCGCATCGAGCGTGCAGCGGTTGTCGGTGCCGTAGGTCGAGGGGTTGACCACCACGGCGCGCGTCGTCCCGAGCCGCCGCTGCAGCAGCCGGTAGGCGCCAACCTCGGCGCGCGGCGGCTGCCGCTGCCAGTGCGGCGAGGGCGGGAAGCGCGGATCGAAGACATGCATGTGGCTGTCGCAGGCACCGGGCGGCAGCGCGAGCGCGGGACGCGCGGTGCCCGCGGAATGCGGCACCGCGACGGGCGGGGCACCTTCGTGCGTGCGCATGGTCGTCATCAGTCGAGCTTGATGTTGCCCTTGCGGATGACCTCGGCCCAGCGCGCGTCCTCCTTCTTGAGGAAGGCGGCGAACTCCGCGGGCGTCGAGCCGACCGGCTGCACGCCCACGTCGGCGAAGCGCTTCTGCACCTCGTTCTCCTTGAGCACCTCGACCAGCGCCTTGTGCAGCTTGTCGGCCACGGGCGCGGGCGTGCCGGCCGGCACGAAGACGCCGTTCCACTCGAAGGCCTCGTAGCCCGGCGCGATTGTCTCGGCGATCGTCGGCACCTCGGGCAGGCGCGGCGAGCGCGCGGGCGAGGAGATCGCGAGCGCGCGCAGCTTGCCCGAGGCCACGAGCGGCGAGGACGCGGCCACGGTGCTGAACATGAAGTCCACCTGTCCGCCCATCACGTCGACGATCGCCGGGCCGCCGCTCTTGTAGCCCACGTGCACCATGTCGAGCCCGAGCCGCTGGCGCAGAAGTTCCGCCGCGAGGCGCTGCACCGTGCCGCTGCCGCCCGAGGCGAAGTTGAGCTTGCCGGGTTCGGCGCGGGCCTTGTCGACCAGGCCCCGGATGTCCTTGATCGGCGAATCGGCGCGCACGATCACGATGTTCGGCGCCAGCGACACGAGCGCGAGCGGCTGCAGCGCGTGGGCCGCGAACGGCATCTTCGCGAACAGGTGCGGGTTGATCGAATAGGGGGTGGCGTCGTAGAGCACGGTGTAGCCGTCGGCCGCGGCCTTGGCCACGAAGCCCGCGCCGATGGTGCCGCTGGCGCCCGGCCGGTTGTCCACCACCACGTTGGTGCCGAGCTTCTCGCCCAGGCGCACCGCGACCACGCGCGCGAGCGCATCGGCCGAGCCGCCGGGCGCATAGGACACTACGAGCGTGATCGGACGCTCGGGAAAGGCGGCGTGGGCGCCGGCGGCGGCGAACAGGCAGGCCGCGAGGAGGCTCTTGAGGATCTTGATCATGGTCTTTGCGGATGTCATTCGGGTTTGAGATCGAGCGCGCGCGCGAGCTCGCCGTACAGGGTCGCTTCGCGCGCGAGCTGCGCGCCGAAGGCGTCGCCGCAGGTGTCGCGCGCCTCCATGCCGAGCGAGCGCAGCTTCTGCTGCGTGACCGGCGCCTGCGTGAAAGCGGTCGCGGCGCGGCGCAGCGCGGCGAGCACCTCGGGCGGCGTGCCGGCCGGCGCCAGCAGGCCGTACCAGGCGTCGGCCGCGTAGCCCTTGACGCCGAGCTCCTCGAAGGTCGGCACCTCGGGCAGCAGCGCCGAGCGCCGCGGCGCCGCGAGCGCCAGCGCCGCGAGCTTGCCCGACTGCACCTGCGCGAGCACCGAGCCCAGCGTCGCGAAGGAGCTGTCGACCTGGCCGCCCATGAGGTCGGTCACGGCCTGTGCCGCGCCCTTGTAGGGAATGTGGTTCATCGAGGTGCCCGTGAGCCGCGTGAACTGCGCGCTCGCGAAATGCCCCGAGCTGCCCGAGCCCGGCGTGGCGTAGGTGCGCTTGCCCGGCTCGGCCTTGACCGCCTGCATGAAGGCGCCGAAAGACCTGGCCGGCATCGACGGACCCACCACCAGCACCGTGGGGCTCGCGGCGAGCGCGCACACCGGCGCAAAGGAGCGCACGGCGTCGAACTTGACGCGCTGGCTGTAGAGCGCCGGAATCATCGTGTGGTTGGTCGCCGCGAGCAGCAGCGTGTGGCCGTCGGCCGGCGCCGCTGCCGCGGCCTCGGCTGCGAGGATGGTGTTGGCGCCGGGCTTGTTGTCGACCACGAAGGGCTGGCCCAGCGTGCGCGCGGCGTGCTCGGCGAAGGCGCGCGCGACAACGTCGGTCGGCCCGCCCGCCGAGAAGCCGACCAGCAGGCGCACCGGCTTCGACGGCCAGGCCTGCTGCGCCTGGGCCGCTGGCAGCATCGCCGCGCCGAGCGCCAGCACGGCCAGGGTGCGGGGCAGCCGCCCCGTCGTCTTCTTCATTGCCTTGTCTTCTTGGAGGAATGCGCGCGGATTCAGGCCGCGGCGGGCTGCCGCGCGAGCACGTCCAGCAGGTTGCGCGCCGCCGCCACGCCCATGTTGACGTAGGCGTCGCTGGTCACGCCACCGATGTGCGGGCTCAGCACCAGCTTCGGCTCGCCCTGGAAGGGATGGCCGGGCGCCATCGGCTCGGCCGCGAAGCTGTCGAGGCCCGCCATCGCCACCTGGCCCGAGCGCAGTGCCGCGAGCAGCGCGGCCTCGTCGATCAGGCCGCCGCGCGCGGTGTTCACCAGGATCAGGCCGCGCTTGCAGCGCGCGAGCGTCTCGGCGTTGACCAGGCCGCGGTTGTCTTCGGTCAGCGGGCAGTGCAGCGAGATCGCGTCCGACTCGCGCCAGATCGCATCGAGCTCGACGCGCTGCACATACGCCGGAAGCTGGTTCGCGAACGGATCGAAGCCGAGCACGCGCATGCCCAGCGCATCGGCCATGCGCGCGAAGCGCAGGCCGATCGCGCCCAGGCCGACCACGCCCACCGTGCGGCCGCCGAGTTCCAGGCTCTTGTGCGTGGCCTTGTCCCAGTGGCCCGCATGCATGCGCGCATCGAGCGCCACCACCGACTTGGCGCAGGCCAGCAGCAGCGCGAGCGCCTGCTCTGACACGGCCGCCGCGTTGGCGCCCACGGCCGCGACCACCTCGATGCCGCGCGCGCGCGCCGCGGCCTTGTCGATGGTGTCGGTGCCGCTGCCGTGCTTGGAGATCACCTTGAGCGAGGGCGCGGCGTCCATCACGGCCGCGCCGACCTTGCCGTAGCGCACGATGATGGCGACGGGATCGTGCGCGCGGCAGAGCGCAACGAGGTCCTCCTCGGTCGGCGCCTTGCCGGCGAACACGAGTTCGTGGCCGGCGAGCAGTTCGACGGCCTGCGGCGCGAGGTCGGCGCCCGTGACGAGAACGCGGCTCACAGCGTCTCGCCTTCCTTGAGAACGCCGGCCGTGCGCAGGGCAGCGTCGAGCCACTTGGCGGTGGTGTCGCCGCGGCCGATCGCGGCCACGCGCGCGGCCTCGTCGGCCACCTTCTTCCCGGCCAGCGGCAGCAGCGACTCGATCTTGGCGCGCTCGACCACGACCACCCCGTCGGCATCGCCGATCACGAAGTCTCCGGCATGCACGGTCACGCCGCCGACCGAGACCGGATGGCCGATGCGGCCGCCGACGTTCTTGGTCGGTCCGTTCGGGTTGGTGCCGACCGCGAAGACGGGGAAGTTCATCTCGTCGATCTCGAGGCTGTCGCGGCAGGCGCCGTCCATCACCACGCCGGCGATGCCGAGCTTCTGGCAGGCGGTCATCATGATGGTGCCCATCAGCGCGGCGCTGGTGTCGCCCTTGCCGTCGATCACGAGCACGTCGCCGGGCTTCGCCATCGCGATCGCGGCATGGATCATGAGGTTGTCGCCGGGCCGCACCTCGACCGTGAGCGCACTGCCCGCGAGCTTCATGCGCGGCCGCAGCGCCTTGATGCGGCCGTCGAGCGCACCGCGGCGGCCGGCCACGTCGGCCAGGATCGCGCTCTGGAATTCCGCGGCGCGCGCGACGACCGATGCGGGCACGCGTTCGAAGTCGCGCAGGATGTCGGGAAGGGACGAGGACATGGGAGTGCTTTCAGGAAGGTTGAACAGAAGAAGGGGGGCTCAATCAGGCTTGATGCCGGCGGCTTTGATCACCTGACCCCACTTGGCGAGGTCGGCCTTCTGCGTCTCGGCGAGCTGCTGCGGCGTGCTGCCCACGAGCGTGACGCCGAGCTTGTCGGCCATCGCGACCAGTTCCGGGTCTTTCAGTTGGCGCACGATCTCGGCGTGCAGCCGCTCGACGAGCGGCGCCGGCGTGCCCGCGGGTGCGTAGACGGCCTGCCACTGCGCCACGACGAAGTCCTTGAAGCCGGCCTGGCCCATGGTCGGCACCTCGGGCAGCGCCGCGAGCCGGTCGGCCGAGGTCACGGCCAGCGCGCGCAGGCGGCCGCTCTTGATGTGCGGCAGCGCCGCGGCCACCGGCGCGAACATGAAGCCGGCATGGCCCGCGAGCACGTCCTGGATCGCCGGCGTGTCGCCCTTGTAGGGCACGTGCGTCATGCGCGTGCCGGTCTGCAGCCGCAGCATCTCGCCCTGCATCTGCAGCACGGTGCCGTTGCCGCCCGAGGCGAAGGAGATCTCGCCGGGCCGCGCCCTGGCCGCGGCGACCAGCGCGGCCACGGAGGTGAAGGGCTGGTCCGCACCGACCACGAGCACGTGCGGGATGGTGCCGATCAGCGAGATCGGTGCGAAGGCCTTGACGGCGTCGTAGGGCATCTTCGGCAGCAGGTTCGGCACCACGGCCTGCGGGCCGATGGAGGTGCCGAGCAGCGTGTAGCCGTCGGCCGGCGCGCGCGCCACGAAGGCCGAGCCGATGGTGCCCGTGGCGCCGGCCTTGTTGTCGACCACGATGGTGGTACCGAGCGCGCTGGCGAGCCGCAGCGCGAGCGCGCGGCCGAGGATGTCGGTGGTGCCGCCGGGCGGGTAGGGCACGACCCAGGTGATGGGGCGTTCGGTGGGCCAGCCGCCGCCTTGCGCCAAGGCGGTGCTCGAGGCCGCTGCGAGCGCGGCGAGGGCCAGTGCGCCGAAGCGGCGCCGGTGCATGCGGATCATGATGTCTCCCTGTTGGTTGTGGGTGGAAGGTCGAAGCCGTAGAGCGCCGCCGGGTTGTCGACGAGGATGCGGCGCAGCACGCCGGCCGTGCCGGCCCACTGCGCGAGCTGGTCCATCTGTCGCGCGTCGTCGGGCATCGGCTGGTGACCCGCCGAGGCCGAGGCATGGGGCCAGTCGCTGCCCCAGAGCACGCGCTCCGGGGCGGCCTCGATGCAGCTGCGCGCGAGCGGCATCAGGTCGTCGTGCGGCGCGGGCCGCTCGCTCACGATGTAGCCGCCCGACAGCTTGACCCACGCGCGGCCTGCGCGCAGCAGGCGCAGGATCAGCGCATGGGCGCCGTGCCGCCCGGCCATCGAGGGCGCGAGCCGGCCGAAGTGGTCGAAGACCAGCGGCACCGGCAGCGCCTCGAGCGCGGGTGCGAGCCCAAGAAGCAGGTCGGGCGGCGCGAGCAACTGCAGGTGCCAGCCCAGCGGCGCGATGCGGCGCGCGAGCGGCAGCAGGTCGGCTGCGTCGTTCGCGACGCCCAGCGAGAGGTTGAGCCGGACGCCGCGCACGCCGCGCGCATGCAGCGCGTGCAGCGTTTCGTCGCCGGTGTCGGGGCCGATCACGGCCACGCCGCGCGCGGCCTCGCCGAAGGCATCGAGCGCGTCGAGCAGCGCGCGGTTGTCGACGCCGTAGGTCGACGGCGTCACGAACACCGCGCGCGCGGTGCCGGTGCGCTGCTGCAGCAGCCGGTAGTCGTCCGCGCCGGCATCGGGCGGCAGCAGCTTCGCGCCGGCGACGGCCGGATAGCGCGCGTCGTAGAGATGCACATGGCAGTCGCAGGCACCGGCCGGCACCTCGACGGCCGTGCGGCCGGTTCCGGCCGAGAACGGTGCGGCCGGGCCGGGGCCCGGATGCGCTGCGCGTTCGGTCATGCGGACCTCAGTCGATCTTCACGCCCGAGGCCTTGACGATCGCGCCCCAGCGTTCGCCATCGGTGCGGATCAGGGTCGCGAACTTCTCGGGCGGGCCGGACAGCACCTCGGCCCCCTGGGCCTGGAGCTTCTTCTGCACCTCGGCCGTGGCGAGCGCCTTGTTGAACGCCGCGTTGAGCCTGGTGACCGCTTCCTTCGGCATCCCGGCGGGGCCGGCGATGCCGAACCAGGTCACGGCCTCGAAGTCCTTGTAGCCCGACTCGGCCATGGTCGGCACCTCGGGCAGGTCGCGCGTGCGCTGCAGCGAGGTCACGGCGAGCGCACGCAGCTGGCCGGTGCGGATCTGCGCGATCAGCGTGGGCACCGACGACAGGTACATCTGGATCTGGCCGCCGACCAGGTCGGTCAGGCCCTGCGAGGCGCCCTTGTACGGGACGTGCGTGAACTGCACGCCCGCGGCCTTCTGGAACTGCTCGGCGGCGAGGTGCGCGACCGTGCCGTTGCCCGAGCTCGCATAGTTGAGCGCGGTCGGCTTCGCCTTCGCGGCCGCGACCACGTCGGCCAGCTTCTTGTAGGGCGAGTTGCCCGCCACCACCAGCACCAGCGGCGCCGAGGCGACCAGGCCCACGGGCGTGAGGTCCTTCACCGGGTCGTAGGGCAGCTTGGCATAGAGCGAGGGGTTGATCGCGAGGTTGCTGGTCTGGCCGAGCACCAGCGTGTAGCCGTCGGGGCTGGCCTTGGCCGCGGCATCGACGCCGATGTTGCCGCCCGAGCCCGGGCGGTTGTCGATCACGATGGTCCAGCCTTCCGAGGTGGCGACCTTGTTCGCGACCTCGCGGGCGATCATGTCCGTGCCGCCGCCGGGCGGAAAGGGCACGACCAGGCGGATCGGCCGCGAGGGATAGGCTTGCGCCAGCGCGATGCCGGACGCGAGCAGCAGGGTGGGAACGAGGGCCAGGCCGAGGGCCGTGCGGCGGGGGATGGAGCCGGGGCTCGCACTGTGCATGGTTTTGTCTCCGTTCGTTGAAATCCGTGGGTCCGCGAGCGACGCTCCGGCCATGGACGCGACTGTAGGTTTGCGTTTCGTTCCATACAATGGTGGTCCACGCAACGGACCATGGACCACTGTGCGAAACAAGTCTCCCTCCAAGAAACAGGCCGCCGAAGTGGTCGAGCAGCCCCGCGAGGCCGATGCCGAGGCGAACGGCGGCGTCACCGCCGTCACGCGCGCGCTGCAGCTGCTCGATGCCTTCGGCATGCAGGACGAGCGCCTGACGCTGGCCGAGCTGACGCGGCGCAGCGGCATGCACAAGACCACCGCGCTGCGCCTGCTGCGCACGCTCGCGCTGGCGAAGTACGTGGTGCAGCGCGACGACGGCGAATGGCGCCTCGGTCCCGCCGCGGGCTGGCTCGGCGCGCGCTACCAGGCGAGCTTCGATGCCAACAACGTCGTCGAGCCGATGCTGCTCGCGCTGTCCCAGGCCACCGGCGAGAGCGCCGCCTTCTACGTGCGCGAGGGCAACTCCCGGACCTGCCTCGCGCGCGTCGAGGGACCGCAGCCGATCCGGCATCACGCGCGCATGGGCGCGATGCTGCCGCTCGAACTCGGCTCGCCGGGCCGCGTCATCCTCGCGTTCTCGGGCGCGCCGGGCAAGCTCTACGAGGAGATCCGCAAGAAGGGCTACCACTACTCGATCGGCGAGCGCGAGAAGAACGTCGCCACCGTTTCGGCCCCGGTCTTCGGGCTGCGCTGGGCGCTGCTCGGCTCGGTCTGCATCTCGGGCCCCGCCGACCGGCTGCCGAAGGCGAAGCTGATCGGCCTCGCCAAGACCATCATGAAGGCCGCCAACGAGCTCTCGTACGCGCTCGCGGGCCGGCCGACGGCGCAGACGCCGGCGGTGGTGTCGACCTGGCATCCGTAGCTGTCTGCTGACTGGAAGGCTGCAAGCGGGCTTCACGCTTCAAGGCGTGATCTTTTCTCCTGTCTTCACTGAATCGTGCCGTTGCGGCCTTGCCCGGATACCCATGAGGTGGGCAAATCCCGCCTAGACCACACCGGCTTCGCGCAAGCGCGCAATGTCGCCAGCCCCGAGGCCGATCTCGCCATACACCGCTGCGTTGTCCTGCCCCGTGCGCGGCCCCACCACGGGCGCGGCGCCCGCCGCGCGCCCCACGAAGCGCGGCACCGCAGCGGGCGCCGGGATCGCGCCGAGCTCCGGGTCCTGCAGCTCGACGAAGGCAGCGCGCGCGCGGAAGTGCGGGTCGTCCATCGCATCCGCGATCGAGTACACCTTGCTGAACGGCACCTCGTGCTGCGCGAGCCGCGCGGCGAGCGCATCGAGCGGATGGTGCGCCGCCCATGCAGCGACGATGTCGTCGAGCGCCACATGGTGCTGCGTGCGCTGCAGGTTGTTATCGAAGCGCGGATCGGTCGCGAGCGCGGGCTGTTCCATCGCGGCGCAGAGGCGCATGAAGATCGGGTCCGCCGAACCCACCAGCGTGATCCAGGCGCCATCGGCCGTGCGGTAGACGTTCGAGGGCGCGGTGTAGCTCGCGCGCGAGCCGGTGCGTTCGCGTGCCACCCCGGAGAAGCGGTATTCGGCTGCGAGCGGATCGAGCAGGCGCAGCAGCGCCTCGGTGGCCGAGAGGTCGATCTCGGCGCCGCGCCGGGCATCGGGCGGCTGCGCGTTGCGTTCGGCCAGCGCGGTCGCGATCGCGAAGGCGCCGAACAGGCCGGCGATGGTGTCGCCGAGCGGGTAGTTCATGTGCTGCGGCGGGCCGCCGGGCTCGCCGCTCAGGTGCGTGAAGCCGCTCATGGCCTCGAAGATGCGCGCGAAGCCGGGCTTGCGCGCATTCGGCCCGGTCTGGCCGAAGCCCGTGAGCCGCAGCACGATGAGCCGCGGGTTGTGCGCATGCAGCGTCGCGAGGTCGAGGCCCCAGCCGTCGAGCGTGCCGGTGCGGAAGTTCTCGACCAGCACGTCGAAGCCTTCCACCAGGCGCAGGAAGATCTCGCGTCCCTCGGGCTTGCGCACGTCGAGCGAGATGCCGCGCTTGCCGCGGTTGGCGGTCTTCCAGAACAGCGCGTGGCCCTGGTGCACCGGCGCGAGACCGCGCAGCGTGTCGTTGCCGCGCGGCAGTTCGAGCTTGACGACCTCGGCACCCATGTCGCCGCACAGCGTGGCCGCGAAGGGCGCGGCGAGCACGGTCGCCATGTCGAGGATGCGGATGCCCTGCAGCGGCAGGCCCTGCGTCGCCTGCGTCATCACTGCGTCCTCAGGTCCACGGACTTGAGCACAGGGTCCCATGTGCGGCGGTCGGTCCTGATGCGCTCGGCCCATGCGGCCAGGCTCGGATCGAGCGGCGCCGCGCCGAGGCGCGCGAACTTCTGCTTCATCTCGGGCGTGGCGAGCACCTTGGCGAGCGCCTGGTTCAGCGTCTCGACCACCTTCTTCGGCGTGCCCTTGGGCGCGGCCAGGCCCACCCAGAGGCCGGCGTCGAAGCCCGACAGGCCGAGTTCGGCGAAGGTCGGCACCTCGGGCACGGCCGCCGAGCGGGTCTTGCCGGTCTGCGCGAGGATGCGGATCTGCCCGCCCTGCATGTAGGGCAGCGTGCCGCCGAGGTTGTTGCACATCACGGGGATGTGGCCGGCCATCAGGTCGTTGACCGCCGGCGCGTTGCCCTTGTAGGGCACATGCTGCATCCTGATGCCGCTCTGGTGGTTGACCATCTCGCAGACCAGGTGCGACGGCGTGGCGACGCCGGCCGAGCCGAACGACAGCCCGCCCGGCCTGGCCTTGCCCGTGGCGAGCAGATCGCCGAACGTGCGATAGGGCGTCTTCGCGTTGACCGCGATCACGTTGGGCAGGTCGGCCACGAGACCGACGCCGACGAAGTCGTCGACCGGATCCCACTTGAGCTCCTTGTGCACGTAGGGCAGGAAGACGTTGGAGAGGCCCGCCATCAGCAGCGTGTAGCCGTCGGGTGCGGCTTTGGCGACGAACTCGGAGCCGATCAGGCTGCCCGCACCGGGCTTGTTCTCGACCACGATCTGCTGGCCGAGCGCGGTGCCCAGGTCGACGGCGAGCGCGCGCGCCACCAGATCGGTGCTGCCCGCGGCGGGGAAGGGCACGATGAGCTTGATCGGCTGCTCGGGGTACACCGCGTGCGCGGCGCCGGCCGACAGCGCGGCCGCGGCGAGCAGGCCGGCAAGACGGGAAGAAAGAGCGGAGCGGGAAGTCATCGGGCGTTGTCTCTGGTGCGGTGGGATGAAAGGAAGCGGCGGCCGGGCACGGCGCGGTGCAGCTTGCGCTGGACCGGCGCGGGGCCACCCGCCACGTCGAGCCGGTTCACGGCCGTTCGCCTTCCGCGTGCTCGCGCAGCGCGAGCTTCGCGATGTTGAGCTGGTGGATCTGGCTCGTGCCCTCGTAGAGCCGGAACAGCCGCACGTCGCGGTAGTAGCGCTCGATGGGGCTGAAATCGGCGATGTAGCCCGCGCCGCCGAACATCTGCACACAGCGGTCGGCCACGCGGCCGCACATCTCGGAGGCGAAGTACTTGCACATCGATGCCGAGAGCGCCACGTCCTCGCCGCGGTCGCGTGCGCGCGCGGCTTCGAGGATCATCGAGTGCGCCGCGAAGATCTCGGTGCGGCAGTCGGCGATCAGGGCCTGCACGAGCTGGAAGTTCGCCACCGGCTGGCCGAACTGCTCGCGCCGCGTGGCGTGCGCGATCGCCAGGTCGAGCATGCGGATCGCGGGCCCGGTGCACAGCGCGGCCAGGTGCAGGCGCTGCTTGTTGAGCACCTTCATCACGGTCTTGAAGCCCGCGCCTTCCTCACCGCCGATCAGGTGGCTGGCCGGCACGCGGCAGTGCTCGAAATGCACGTCGGACACCGGCGATCCTGCCTGTCCCATCTTGCGGTAGGGCGCACCCGTGCGCAGGCCCGGCCCGCGTTCGACCAGGAAGGCACTGAGCCCGGCATGGCCGCGGCTGCCTTCGCCGGTGCGCGCGATCACGGTGAACACGTCCGCGAGCGGCGCGTTGGTGATGAAGCACTTGCTGCCGTCGAGCACGTAGTGGTCGCCCTCGCGGCGGGCGGTGGTGCGGATGTTGGTCGCCTCGGAGCCGGCGTCGGGTTCGGTCAGTGCGAGGCAGCCGGTCAGCTCGCCGCTCGCCATGCGCGGCAGCCAGCGCTCCTTCTGCCACGGCGTGCCGTCGGCCACCAGCGCCTCGGAGCCGATGCCGGTGTTGGTGCCCACGCGCGCGCGCAGCGCCACCGAGGCCTGTGAGAGTTCCATCGCGCAGAGCACCAGTTCCTCGGTGCTCAGGCCCAGGCCGCCGTGCGCCTCGGGAATGCTCCAGCCGAAGTAGCCCTTGCGGCGCAGTCGTTCGACCACGGCTTCGGGGATCTCTCCGGTGCGGTCCACCTCGTCCTCGAGCGGATGCCAGGTGGTGCGCACGAAGGCGCGGATGTCGTCGAGGAGGGCGTCGAGTCGTCGGGGGTCGCGGATCATGCGGCGGACTGTAGGTCGAAGGTCGACAGCCGCCGGGCAGGTGTTTCGCATATTGGAATCGTGATGCGCATGCGCATGCGCAAGCCGCCATGCAGAATGCGGACCCATGCGCGCAGACCGGCCGATGCACCAGCTCAAGGACCAGCAGGACCTGCGCCGCGTGCGCGCGGCCGATCCGGACTTCTCGGGCACGCTGGCCAAGGGGCTCATGATCCTGCAGAGCTTCGTGCGCGACCCGCGCGCGCATGCCAACAGCGAGTTCGCCGACCGCCTGGGCCTGCCGCGGCCCACCGTGAGCCGCCTGTGCCGCAGCCTGCAGGCGCTGGGCTTCCTCGACCACGACGAGCGGCTCGACCGCTACTTCATCGGCCCGGCCGCGGTGGCGCTCGGCTATCCCTACGTGATCAACACGCCGCTGCTGCCGCAGCTGCGCCCCGCGATGCAGTCGATGGCGGACCGCTTCGAGGGCGCGGTGTCGGTGGGCGTGACGATGGACCTCGACGTGGTCTATGTCGAGACCTGCGCGCACGAGCAGGGCACGCTGAAGCGCCCCGGCGTGGGCGCGGTGCGCGGCATCGTCGAGACCGCGATGGGCCGCGCCTGGCTCGCGCAACTCCCGGCCGCCGAGCGCAACCGCTTTCTCGCGCGCGCGAAGCGCGAGCGCACCGACGAGTACGCGCGCAGCAGCGAAGGCCTCAAGGCCAGCCTCGCGAACCACGGCAAGCGCGGCTTCGCCATCAACATGGGCGACGCCGGCCTCGGCGTGCTCGCGGTGGGCGTGGCCTCGAACATCCGCTACGGCCCGCGGCGGCTGCTGTTCAACTGCGCGGTGCCCGGCTACCGCGCGAAGTCGGCCGACCTCGTGAAGACCATCGGGCCGGCGCTGGTGCAGCTGGTCAACATGGCGGACCGGCAGGTGGGCCTGCGTTAGGGCGCTTCCGACGCCGCCAGAAGCCCCGCGCCTACGCGCCGCCGGTCGCCCCGCGTCAAAGCTCCCGGCTTCGATCACGACCCAGGAGCCCGCCATCGCCGCCGAGAACGCGCTGCTCGTCTGTCCCGGATGGGACGACCACGGCCGCCCGCAGTACGAGAAGCTCAAGGCCGAGCTCACCGGCCTCGGCTGGCGCTGCCGCCGCGCTCGCCTGCCCGACGCCGACTGGCGCGACGACGAGCGCGCGGGCGTGGTGCCGCGCGACAGCCTCGCGCAGGTGGAGGAGGACCACGACGCGCTGCTGCACGGCATGGGCCGTGCGCCGCGCTGCGTCGCGGTGCTGGGCTTCAGCTACGGCGGCTACATGGCGGCGCTGCTCACCTCGGTGCGCCGCGTCAACCGGCTGGTGCTGCGCTCGCCCGCGCTCTATCCGGACCACGACTGGAACGCGCCCAAGGTCGCGCTCGACGAGGCCGAGCTGCGTGCGTTCCGTGCGCGCGTGCATGCGCCGTCGGAGAACCGCGCGCTCGGCTGCTGCGCGGCGTTCGAGGGCGACGTGCTGCTCGTCGCCTCGGAAAAGGACGAAGTGATTCCGCCGCCGGTGATCGAGAGCTACCGCGCGGCCTTCGGCCGGGCGCGCTCGTTCGCCTTCTTCATGCTGCCCGGCGCCGACCACGCGCTCAGCGACGACCGCCACAAGGCGCTCTACCACCGCCGCGTGGTCGAGTGGCTCGGGCAGACCGCCTGAGCGCCCGGGCCGCGCCGACCCCGCGAGCGGAACCCGTCCGACACGGCACGGCGGGGCTGCGGTTCAGCGTGGAGCCCAGCAAAGCACCAGGAGATGCCGCCATGGCCCATTCATCCTCATCCGATCCCGCCACCAGCCATCCCGCGCCCTCGCCGGAAGATCTCAAGCGCGCGGCCGATACCTTCACCGAAGGGCCCAATGTCGAAGCGAGCCCGTGGGAACTTCAGGCCGCACGCGGCGAGACGCCGCGCGAGGGCCGGCATGCGGACGACGCACTCGACTGGGACGAGTTCCGCCAGCGCTACGACGCATGGAAGGACGCCACCGTGCGCTTCGAGGCCGAGGTGCGCGCCATGGCGGACGGCGATCCGGCGGCGCGGCCGCGCGCGCAGCAGCTCGCGATCGAACTCGCGCGGCTGCACCACGCGTTCATGGAATCGACGCAGCCTTACTTCCAGGCCTCGAAGGTCGACGGCTGAGGGCCAGGCGGGCCCGGGCGGTGCCGCCGCCCAAGGCATAGGCACGCGTTCCCGGCTTCTTTTGTGAACTTTCTCTCGACAAGCCCGAGATGATGCTGCCAAAAACTAACAGTAGTTAGCCAACGAAGCGAACTAGTTCACATTTCATGCGCGCATCCGGCGCCGAATGTCGGGCAGTCGACAAAGCGGGACAAACACGCCCAGCGCAAAGCGACACGCAAGTAGACGATCGCGGCCTCATCTTTCTGGGGCCGGGCGGCCTGACCGCCGGACGATATGAACACCTACTTTCGCAGTGTCTACAACGAAGCATTGGGTACATGGGTCGCGGCGAGCGAGCTCTGCGCCGCGCGCGGCAAGAAGGCCTCCGGCCTGGCGCTCGGCACCGTTCTGCTGGCCGCGGTCGCGGCGACGCCCGCCTGGGCGGTGAACGAATGCGGCGCCGTCGCGGCGGGCGGCACGGCCATCTGCAACGGCGACGGCACGCCTGCGACCGACGCGGCGCCGTATGCGGCCGGCATCTTCTATTCGAGCCAGGACGCGAAGATCGTGCTCGACGCTGGCGCGGGCACCCTGACCGTGCAGCCCGCCACGCCGTTGATCGCCGTCGCCAGCCGCGGCGGCGCAGGCGTGGGCACGCGCGAGGTGCAGATCAACGGTGACGTGCGCATCACGACCATGGCGGGCACGGCGGGCGGTCCGACCATCGGCGCGCAGGCCTACCAGCAGCAGGGCGGCAACGCGCTCGTGGTGCAGAACGGCGGTTCCATCACCGCGGTCGGCCAGAACGCCTTCGGCATCGCGGTGCGCACCGACGGCGGCGGCACCGCGACCGCGATCCAGAACGGCGGCAGCATCTCCACGACCGGCACGGGCGGCAACGGCGTGGCCCTGTTCTCCGAAACCTACAGCACGGGCGCTGCGGTCTCGACGCAGAACGGCGGCACCATCGCCACCAACGGCTCGCACGCGGCCTATGCGCTCGCGCGCGGCAACGGCAGCGCAACGGCCACGCAGACCGGCGGCACCATCCACGCCGAGTCCACCACCTTCGTCAACGCCGGCATCGTGGCCCAGACACTGGGCACCGGCGATGCGCGCGCCACGCAGAGCGGGGGCACGATCGTCACCAGCAGCCAGGGCGGCGCGATCGGCGCGGTGGCGAGCGGCAGCGGCAATGCCTGGGCCGAGCAGGCCGGCGGCAGCGTGAGCTCGACCGGCAGCAACGCGGCCGCGGTGGCCGCCTCGGCGGCGGGCGCCGGCAATGCCA
Organism: Variovorax sp. TBS-050B; assembly: GCF_029893635.1. NCBI lineage: Bacteria > Pseudomonadati > Pseudomonadota > Betaproteobacteria > Burkholderiales > Comamonadaceae > Variovorax > Variovorax sp. TBS-050B. Next base: position 210,483 of record NZ_JARXYR010000001.1, read on the forward strand.
CCGTGGTGCAGGCGGCGGGCCTCACGGCCTCGGCCACCGGCGCCAACAGCAACGGCCTGAACGCCCGCGCCGCCGGCACCGGCCGCTACGCGGTGTCGGCCGCGGGCTCGGTGACCGGCGGCTCCGGCAGCAACGCGGCGGCGGTGCACACCGGGGGCGCGGCGGGCGGCACGATCGACATCGCGGCCAGCGCCACGCTCGACGGCTCGCGCTCCGGCATCGCAGTCATCGACGAGGACGGCGCGGTCGCGCTCACGACCGCGGGCACGCTGACCGGCCACATCCTCACGCGCGGCGGCAACGACGCGATCCAGCTGGTCGGCGGCTCGGTCGCGGGCCAGGTGGATGCGGGCAGCGGCGACGACCGCTTCGCCTGGTCGGGCGGCAGCCTCTCGGGCGGCTTCCTCGGCGGCGACGGTTCCGACACCGCGCTGGTGACCGCGCCGGCCTACAACGGCAGCCAGCTGCTCGACGGCGGCGACGATGCCTCGGCCGCCGACGGCTTCGTCGACCGGCTCACGCTGCAAGGCGCGACCGTCACCGCGGGCGGCGACACGCTGCGCAACTGGGAGTCGATCACGCTCGACAACACCCGTCTCACGCTGGCCGGTGCACCGCTCACGGTGGGCGCGGGCACCGACGGCGCCGGCGCGCCGCTGGGCCTGTTCATCCAGCCCAACAGCAGCGTCTCGATGGGCCAGCAGGCCTTCACGATCACGGGCGACCTGCACAACGCCGGCCTGCTGGACCTGCGCAACCCGGCCGGCCTGCCCGGCAACGTGCTGAGCCTCTACGGCAACTACGCGGGCGCCAACGGCATCGTGCGCATCAACACCGCGCTCGGCGGCGATGCGAGCGCGACCGACAAGCTGGTGGTCAACGGCAGCACCAGCGGTGTCACGCGCGTGCTGGTGGCCAATGCCGGCGGTGCGGGCGCCGCCACCCTCAACGGCATCCAGGTGGTGCAGGTCACGGGCACCTCGAGCGAGGGCAACTTCGTGCTCGCCGCGCCGGTGCAGGCCGGCGCCTACGAATACGGGCTGCACCGCGGCGGCCGCATCGACGGCGACGCCAACAGCTTCTACCTGAGCAGCGTCTACAACACGCCCGCACCCGTGCCGGTGCCCGGAGCGGCGCCCGCGCCGGCGCCCGCGCCGCTGCCGGTGCCCGCGCCCGAGGTGTTCCGCCCCGCGGTGGCGGGCTACGTGCTCGGCCAGGCGGCCACGGCCGAACTCGGCCTGGGCCTGCTCGGCAGCCTGCACAAGCGCGTGGGCGAACAGCAGACGCTCAAGTGGGACCATTGCGGCTGCGGCGACAAGGCGCCCGACGACCAGCTCTGGATGCGCCTGCATGCCCAGCGCCTCGACGTCGACGGCAAGCGCCAGTTCGGCTTCGAGCAGGAGATGCAGTACTTCCAGATCGGCAAGGACCTCGCCGTGCGCTACGGCGCCGATCCCGCCGACCGCTCGCGCAGCCACACCGGCATCAGCCTCGGCTACGGCCGCAACCAGGTGGACTTCAACGACCGCCGCCGCGGCGCGGCCGGCATGGGCTACGACACCGGCCGCATGAAGGGCGAGATGCTCACGCTCGGCGCCTACCACACGCGCTATGCCGACAACGGCAGCTACCTCGACCTGGTCGGCCAACTCCATGCGGTGCGCAACAAGTACGTCGACCGCTTCGGCGGCGAGGCGCGGCAGAAGGGCAGCGGCGTCGGGCTCAGCGTCGAGGTCGGCCGGCCCTGGCAGATCGGCGAGAGCCAGTGGCTGATCGAGCCGCAGGCGCAGCTGAGCTATCAGCTCACGCGCTACCGCGGCTTTGCCGACGGCGTGTCGTCGGTCGACGGCTTCACGAGCCAGAGCCTGCGCGGCCGCATCGGCGCCCGCCTGGCGTGGAACGACAAGGCCGAGCGCGGCGAAAAGCTCGTGCGCACCAACACCTTCTACGTTACGGCCAACATCCTGCACGAGTTCAAGGATCCCCAGGGCGTGACCATCGGCGGCACCACGGTCAGCGAGGACTGGGGCAAGAAGACCTGGGCCGAACTCGGCGTGGGCGCGCAGTTCCCGCTGAGCAAGGCCGCGTACGTCTACGGCGGCCTGCAGTACCAGCGCTCGCTCGGCGGCAGCCAGCGCGAAGGCGTGTCGGGCCAGCTCGGCGTGCGCGTGGCGTGGTGAGCGGCGCGAGCACCCCATCGATCAACGGAACACGAAGGACTCCAGCCATGCCGATCCAAGACACATCCTCCCTGCGCGCGCGCTGCGCCGTTGCCCTCGCGGGCCTCGCGCTCGCCGGCTGCGCCAATCTGCACGACGAGCGCTACCACTGGTGCCAGGGCCAGAGCTGCGCGCCCGCGCCCGTGGTGGCGCCGGCGCCCGCCCCGGTGCCCGCGCCGCCGCCGCCGGCCGCGACGGTGCGCCGCGTCAGCCTCAGCGCCGATGCGCTGTTCCGCTTCGACCGCGCGGGCCCGGCCGACATGCTGCCGCAGGGCCGCGCCGAGCTCGACGCGCTGGCGCGCGCGCTGCAGACCGAGCCGATGCAGGTCGAGCGCCTCACGATCACCGGCCACACCGACCGGCTCGGCGACCCGGCCTACAACGAGCGCCTCGGGCTGCAGCGCGCAAGCACCGTGCGCGACCACCTGCGCAACGCCGGCGTGGGCGTGCCGATGGAAGTGCGCTCGATGGGCGAGCGCGAGCCCGTGACGCGCGACTGCCAGGGCAGCCGGCGCAGCGCGGAACTCGTGGCCTGCCTGCAGCCGGACCGCCGCGTGGTCGTCGACATCCAGGGTCGGGCGCTGAAGCCGTAGGCGCCCGGGAAGAGGAGAAGAAGAGAAAGAGAGAAGAAAGAGAAGAGGCGCCGGCTGTCTCCTAAGATCGCGGGGGACAGCCGGATGCCGTCCATGTCGCCCGCTTGCGGGTGCCGACCACCCATTGCATGAACAACGTTCCCGTTTCACCGCAGGACGCCGCACTGATGGAGCAGGCGCTGCGGCTCACTTCCGGTTTCGCATCCTGGCCGCCGGCCCTGATGGCGCGGCTGATCGCCGGCTCCCGGATCGAGCGCCGCGCGCACGACGAACTCGTGGGCAGCGAGACGGGCGCTCCCTGGACCTTCTTCGTGATCTCGGGCCACGTGCTCGTGAGCCGCACGCCGCCCGGCGGCAGGCGCGCGGCCGTGACCATGCTCGGGCCCGGCAGCCTGGTCGGCCTGGTGCGCGTGCTCGAAGGTCCCGAGGTCGATGGCCGGGTGGCCTACGATTTCAGTGCCGCCGTGGACACCACGGTGGCACGCATGCCGACCGCGGAGATCCGGCGGCTGCTCGATGAGCAGCCCGCGCTCTGGCGCGACATGGCGCTGATGCTGATGAAGCAGCACCGCCAGGTGCTCGAGACCCTGCTCACCGCGCGCATGGGCAGCTTCTCGGAGCGCCTGACCGCCACGCTCGAGCGCCTTGCCGCGCTCTACGGCACCGACGACGGCCACGAGGTCCGCATCGGCCTGCGGCTCACGCAGGAAGACCTCGCGGCGCTGCTGCAGGTCACGCGACAGTCGGTCAACAAGGCGCTGCGCAGGCTCGCCGACGCAGGGGCGATCAGCCTCGGCTACAACTCGATCGGCATCCTGGACCACGAGGCATTGCGGCGGCATTCGGGCAGCGTGCTCTGAGACATGCGGCCGCGGGGTCGCGCCTAGGTGTAAACACCCTGCGCCACGGACCCGCGCGTCCGTGACGATCTGGTGCGCAATTTGCATCAGGGGGTGCCATGACCGCCAACCCGACCCGCCGAACCGCCAAGCCCTCCCCGGTGATCCGCCTCGAACGCGACAGCGACGGGACGGTGCAGTCGCTCACGCGCGCGATGCAGCTGCTCGAACTGCTCGCCGAGGACGACGAGGGCTACCGGCTGGTCGACATCGCCGCCCACAGCGGGCTGTCGTCCTCCACGGTGCACCGGCTGCTCACCACGCTGGAGCAGCGCCGCTTCGTGCAGTTCGACCGCGAGACCAACCTCTGGTACGTGGGCGTGCGCTGCTTCTCGGTGGGCGCGGCCTTCGCGCGGCGGCGGCGCATCGCCGAGCTGGCGCTGCCGGTCATGCGCCGGCTGCGCGACCTGTCGGGCGAGAGCATCAACCTCGGCGTGGCCGACCTCGGCGACATCGTGTTCGTGACCCAGGTCGAGAGCCGCGAGACCATGCGCGCCATCGGCAAGCCGGGCTTCCGCGCACCATTGCACGGCACCGCGATGGGGCAGGCGATCCTCGCCGCGATGGCGGAGGACGACGTGCTGCAGTACCTGCGCACCTACGGGCTGCCCAAGCTGACCAGCAACACCATCGCGCGCGCCTCGCGCCTGCACGAGACGCTGGGCGAGGTGCGCCGCGCGGGCTATGCGGTCGACGACGAGCAGAACGCCCTCGGCCTGCGCTGCATCGCCGCGGCGATCCGCGACGAGCACGGTCAGCCCTTCAGCGCGATCTCGCTCGTGGGCCCCACGCAGCGCATCAAGAGCGCCGACTTCCCGGCGCTGGGCCAGACGGTGCGCGCCGCGGCCGACGAGATCACGGCGAGCTATGGCGGGCGCGGCGCCTGAGCGCTTCGTTCCTTCCACGGGCGGGCGCCGCCAAGTTGTTGATATCAAAGGAATTCTGCGTGCCTTCCCGCGCTGCGGGAAAGTCCGCGCGCAGTGGCCGCGGCGCGCTTCAATGGCATCACGCCGCCGCCGCCGCCGCGCACCGCGTCCGGGCGGAGCGGCACCGACCCATCGTTTCCCAGGAGCCACCATGCCGCTGCACTTCCTCCGACCCCAGACCCTGGCCGCCCTCGCGCTTGCGCTCGGCGCCGCGCTCGCGCTGCCCGCGGCCCATGCCGACGACCGGATCAAGCTCAAGGCCATCGGCCAGCCGCTCGCCACGGGGCTGATCCAGAAGAACAAGGAACAGCCCTTCTTCGAGAACTTCGCGGCGCGCACTGGGCTGCCGATCGACGTGGACTACAAGCCCATCGACACGCTCGGCATCAAGGACACGGAGCAGCTGCGCGTGATGAAGGCCGGCCTGTTCGACATCGTCTCGCTGCGCGTGTCGCAGAACTCGCGCGACGAGCCGACGATCCTCGGCCTGGACCTCGTGGGCGCCGCGCCCGACTATGCGACCGGGCGCAAGGTCGCCAAGGCGTATTTCGACACCGCGGATGCGCGGCTGCAGTCGCAGTTCGGCGTCAAGCTGCTCGGCGTGTGGCCGTTCGGGCCGCAGGTGCTGTTCTGCAAGAAGCCGATCGCCAAGCTGGCCGACGTCAAGGGCCTGAAGGTGCGCGTGTACGACCAGAACCTCGCGAAGTTCATCGAGATGATCGGCGGCACGCCAGTGCCGGTCTCCTTCGCCGACACCCACCAGTCGCTGTCGCTCGGCGTGGTCGACTGCGCGATCACCGGCCCGAGCTCGGCCAACTCGGCCGGCTGGCCCGAGGTGACGACGCACCAGCTGGCGATCGGCTTCCAGATGGCGCTCAACGGCTACGCGATGACGCTCAAGTCGTGGAAGGCGCTGTCGCCCGAACAGCGCAGCAAGCTGCAGGCGGCCTTCGACGCGCTCGGCGAGGAGATCTGGACCTACTCCGAGACCCTGTTCCAGGACGCGCTGAACTGCAACGCCGGCAAGGACCCGTGTACCACCGGCAAGAAATTCAACCTCACCAACGTGCCGGTCACCTCCGCCGACGTCGACCTCGTGCGCGGCGCGGTGAGCAAGGTGTCGCTGCCGGTATGGGCCGAGGTGTGCGACAAGTCCAACCCTGGCTGCTCGAAGGCCTGGCAGGCCACCGTCGCGCCGGTGCTGGGGCTCAAGTGAACGCCGGCGCGATGAGGACCGACGCGCCGCCTGCCGAGCCCGCCGCAGCGCCCGCGCAGGCCGCGCCCGGCGCGGAGTCGAAGGCGCGCATCGAGACCGCGCTGGCCACGGTGTTCGGCGCGATCTTCCTCGGGCTCGCCGTCGTGGTCACGGTCGAGACGATCGCGCGCAAGCTCTTCAACATCTCGCTGCAGGGCGCCGACGAGCTCGGCGGCTATGCGCTCGCGGTGGGATCGACCATCGCCTTCAGCCTCGCGCTGATGGGCCGCAGCCACATCCGCGTCGACGTGTTCCACGAGAAGTTCTCGCGCCGCACGCAGGCGCTGCTCAACTGGGTGTCGATCGTCTCGCTCGCGCTGTTCGCCGTGTTCATCGCCTGGGTCGCGTTCAAGGTGATCCAGGACACCATGGCCTACCGCAGCACCGCGCAGACGCCGTGGGCCACGCCGCTGATCGTTCCGCAGGGCGTCTGGTACGCGGGGCTCGTGGTGTTCGCGCTGGTGGGCTGCGCCTTCGCGCTGCGCGCCACGCGGCTGCTGATCGCGGGCGACCTCGACGCGCTCAACCGCGACTTCCAGCCCAAGGGCGCGAAGCAGGAGCTGAAGGAAGAGCTCGACGACCTCAGGCAGCGCCAGGCCGCCGAAGGAAAGACGCCATGAACGTCGCGCTGATCGGATTCGCCTTCGTCGCGATGCTGGCGATGATGCTGGCCGGCCTGCCGATCGCGGTGTCGATGGCTGCAGTGGGCATCGTCGGCGGCATCGCCGCCTACGGGATGCCGTTCCTCGAATCGATCGCGCCCGTGGTCTGGGGCGTGCAGAACGAGAACCTGCTCACCTCGGTGCCGCTGTTCGTGCTGCTCGGCGAGCTGCTGCTGCGCTCGGGCATCGCCGACCGCATGTACGTCGCGCTCTCGGCCTGGCTCGGACGGCTGCCGGGCGGCCTGCTGCACACCAACATCGGCAGCTGCGCGCTGTTCGCCGCGACCTCGGGCTCGTCGGTGGCCACGGCCGCCACCGTGGGCACGGTGGCGCTGCCCTCGCTGCAGAAGCGCGGCTATCCGATGCGCGCCTCGCTCGGCACGCTGGCCGCGGGCGGCACGCTGGGCATCCTGATTCCGCCGAGCGTGAACATGATCGTCTACGGCTCGCTCACCAACAACTCGATCGGCAAGCTGTTCGTCGCCGGCATCGTGCCGGGCCTGCTGCTCACGCTGTGCTTCATGGTCTGGATCGCGCTGTCGAGCCTCGCGAGCGGCAAGGCGATGCGCGAGCCCGCGGTGCCGCTCGGCGAGCGCCTGCGCGTGCTGGTGCACCTGGTGCCGCCGATGGTGGTGTTCGGCATCGTCATGGGCAGCCTCTACTTCGGCATCGCCACCGCGGCCGAGAGCGCGGCGCTGGGCGTGATCGCGGCGCTGGGTTTCGTGTGGCATGCGGGCCGGCTCGACCGCGAGCTGCTGCGCAACTGCTTCATCTCGACCGCGCGCGTGAGCGGCATGATCCTGCTGATCGTGGTGGCGGCCTTCATCCTCAACCTGACGGTGAGCCTCACGGGCGTGGCCGAGGCGATGACGCGCTGGGTCGCGGGCCTGGGGCTCTCGGCCACCGGCCTGATCCTCGCGCTGATCGTGTTCTACCTGATCCTCGGGATGTTCATGGACGTGCTGTCGATGCAGGTGGCGACGATCCCGATCACCTACCCGATCGCGCTCGCGGTGGGCATCGATCCGATCTGGTTCGGCATCTTCATCGTGCTGATGTGCGAACTGGGCCTGATCACGCCGCCGGTGGGCATGAACCTGTTCGTGGTGCACAGCATCCGGCCCGACAAGGGCAACGTGCAGGACGCGATCCTCGGCGCGCTGCCCTATGCGCTGATCATGATCCTGTTCACGCTGCTGATGATCGTCTTTCCCAAGCTGGCGACCTGGTTGCCGGCGCACATGTGAGCAGGCCGACGATGACGGCGAACATCCCCCTCTGGCAGCTCACCGCGACCGAGCTCTCGGCCGGCTTCGCGCAGGGCCGCTTCACGCCCGCGCAGGCGCTCGAGGCCTGCCTCGCGCGCAGCCGCGCGGTGAACCCTAGGCTCAACGCACTGGTCGCGATCGACGAAGAGGGCGCCGCGCACGCGGCAGCGGAGAGCGGCGCGCGCTGGCAGACGGGCCGCGCCCTCGGCCCGCTCGACGGCGTGCCAGTGACCATCAAGGACAACCTGCAGGTCGCCGGCCTTCCGACGCACTGGGGCAGCCGCGCGCTCGAAGGCCTGGTCGCCGCGCGCGACGAACTGCCCGTGGCCAGGCTGCGCGCCGCCGGTGCCGTGATCTTCGGCAAGACCAACGTGCCCGAGTTCACGATGCAGGGCTACACCGACAACCCCGTGTTCGGTCCCACGCGCAACCCCTGGAACCTCGCGCTCACGCCGGGCGGCTCCTCGGGCGGCGCGGCGGCGCTGGTGGCCGCGGGCGGCTGCCCGGTCGCGCTCGGCACCGACGGCGGCGGCTCGATACGGCGGCCGGCCTCGCACACCAACCTGGTGGGCTTCAAGCCCTCGCGCGGGCGCGTGCCGCGCGGCGAGGGCCTGCCGCCGATCTTCCTGGACTTCGAGGTGGCGGGGCCGCTTGCGCGCAGCGTGGACGACGCGCGGGCGGTGATGCAGGCGATCGGCCGCGCCGCGCCGCGCGAGGCCGCCGAGCCGCGCCCCGCGCGCATTCTCTTCGTGCCGCGCTTCGGCGACCATCCGGTCGATCCGCGCATCGCGGCGCTGACCGAGGCCGCCGCCGAGGGGCTCGCGGCGCTGGGCCACGAAGTGCGCACGGCGCAGGATTTCGATCTTGCCGAGGCCGTCAACCAGCGCTGGCCGCTGCTGGCCCAGGTCGGGCTGGCCTGGCTGGTCGCCCATCCGCAGGCGCTGTGGGACCGGACCATCGACGCCTCACGCTTCGGCCCCGCGATGCAGGCGAACGCCGAGGCCGGGCGCCGCGCATCGGCCGGCGAGCTGTTCGAACTGCTCTACGAGGCCGAGCGGCTGCGCGTGGCGCTGGCGCGCGTCTTCGAGGACTGCGACTTCCTGCTCACGCCCGCGGCGGCCGCGCTGCCCTGGCCCGCCGGCGACACGCATCCGCCGCGGATCGCGGGCCGCGAGGTCGGGCCGCGCGGCCATGCGGTGTTCGCGGGCTTCGCGAACGCGGTCGGCCTGCCGGCGATCGCGCTGCCCTGCGGCTTTGCGGAGGGCCTGCCCGTCGGCATGCAGCTGGTCGGGCCCGAGGGCGCCGACGATGCGCTGCTCGCGCTCGCCGGTGCGATCGAGAAGAGCCGCCCGTGGCAACGCTTTCCGCCGCTTTGAGACAAGCTGCGGCGGCCGCGCCCGCCGATGGAACGCAGGCCGCCGCGCACGCGCTCGGCCAGGCGCGTCGCGAGGGCCGGCGCGTGCCGTCGTCGCTGCTCCGGCTCCGCAGCCGCGAGGACGCCTATGCGGTCCAGGATGCGAGCCTGGCCGGGCTCGGCCCGATCGGCGGCTGGAAGGTCGGCCTCGCTGCCGACGGCGGCTCGCCGCTGTGCGCGCCGCTGCCCGCCGCGGGCCTGCGGCCTGCGGGCACCGTGCTGCGCGGCCCCGCCTGGCACCTGCGCGGCATCGAGGCCGGGGTCTGCTTCCGGCTCGGCCGCGACATGCCGCCGCGCGCGGCGCCCTACGGCGCCGACGAGGCCGCGGCCGCCATCGACGCCGTGCTGCCCGCCATCGAGGTCGCGGAGACCCGGCTCGCGGACTGGCTCGACGCGGGCTGCGACGCGCAGCTCGCCGACCTGCTGTGCCACGGCGGCCTGGTGCTCGGCCCGGCCCAGCCCTTCGATCCCGCCTGGCTCGACCTGCGCGCGGTCGAGGCCGAGTTGCGCTTCGACGGCCAGGTCGTGGCGCGCACCGTCGCCGAACATCCGGTCACCGATGCACGCGGCATGCTCGCCTGGCTCGCCAACCATTGCGCACGGCGCGGCACGGGCCTGCGTGCGGGGCAGGTGGTCGCCACCGGCTCCTGCACCGGCAGGCTCTTCGCCTCCGAGGGCACGCATGTGCGCGCGGAGCTGTTCGGCCTGGCGCCGATCGATGCCTTCTTCTGACACCGTCCCACTGCCATGACCCCGCAGCAACAACGCATCGGCGTGCTCACGCCTTCCTCCAACACCGTGCTGGAGCCGCTCACCAGCGCGATGCTCGCGGGCGTGCCCGGCGTCACGGCTCACTTCGCGCGCTTCGGCGTCACCGAGATATCGATGGGCCCTGCCTCGCAGGGCCAGTTCGGCGAAGCAAGGATCCTCGAGGCCGCGCGGCTGCTGGCCGACGCGCGCGTCGGCGCGATCTGCTGGAGCGGCACCTCGGCGAGCTGGCTCGGCTTCGCGCGCGACCGCGCGCTGTGCGAGCGCATCAGCGCGGCCACTGGCATTCCCGCCACGACCTCGGTGCTGGCGCTCAACGAACTGCTGGCGGCCCAGGGCGCGCGCACGCTCGGCCTGGTCTCGCCCTACGTCGGCGAGGTGCAGCGGCGCATCGTCGTCAACTATGCGGCGCTGGGCATCGACTGCGTGGCGGAGCGGCACCTCGACCTGACCGTGAACTTCGCCTTCAGCGAGGTCGCGCCCGACACGCTGCGCCGCATGCTGCGCGAGGTCGCGCAGGCGCGGCCCGAGGCGATCGCCATCATGTGCACCAACCTGCGCGGCGCGCAGCTCGTCGAGGAGATGGAGCGCGAACTCGGCATTCCGATCTACGACTCGGTCGCGACCGTGGTGTGGCGCGCGCTCGGCCTCGTGGGTGCCGATCCGCGCCGCGTCAGCGGATGGGGTGGGCTGTTCGGCTCACGGCCCACCTGAGCGCGCGCCGAGGCGCTCGATGTAGGCGCAGAACATGTCGGCCATCGCATCGGCGTAGGCGCGGATCTGCGCCGGCGTGCGCGGGCTTTCGGAGAACTGCTTGCCGACCGCGCCGAGCGTGCTCGTGATCAGCTCGCCCGCGAGCCTGCGCCGGGCCGGCGATGCGCCCGGCAGCACCTCCTGCATGAAGCGCCGGATCGTGCGCGCGCCCGAGGCCTTGACCGCCTGCGCCTCGGGCGCGTCGCGGTAGAGCGGGGCGGCGTCGCTGAGCGCGACGCGCATCTCGGCCTCTTCGCATTCCGAGCGCACGAAGGCGTGCACCAGCGTGCGCAGGCGTTCGAGCGGCGGCTTCGCGGCGTCTTCGAGGATGCCCGAGAGCATCTCGCTGGTCTGGCGCCATTCGTCGCTCTGCAGCCGGAACAGGATCGACGCCTTGTTGGGAAAGTACTGGTACACCGAGCCGACGCTCACGCCGGCCCGCTCGGCCACGCGCGTGGTGGTGAAGCGCTGCGCGCCTTCCCTCGAGAGAACCTGAACAGCGGCTTCGAGGATGGCCGCGACGAGATCGTTCGAACGGGCCTGTTGGGGCTGTCTGCGGGAGGAGAGCGGGGTGCTGCGGCGTGCGGGCATGGCGTGGCTTCGGAACGCGAATGGAAAACATGAATGTTCCTTCATATTATCGATGCACTCTCTCTCATTCGAAGGAAGCACAGATGACCACGCTCACCACCGCGCCGCTCGCGCCCTTGCTCGATCGCCTGTTCGCCGAGGCCGCCGCGACCTCGCCCGCGGACGACCCGGCGATGGCCGCGCTCGCGGGCGAAGACCATGCGCGGCTGATGCGCAGCAAGACCGGCTACCTCGCGTTCTACGGCCAGCTCAAGGACTACGCCCTGCCGGTCTCGCGCGAGGCCGGCGCGCTGCTCTACATGCTGGCGCGCCACGGCGGCGCGCGCAGCATCGTCGAGTTCGGCACCTCGTTCGGCATCTCGACGCTGCACCTCGCCGCGGCCCTGCGCGACAACGGCGGCGGCCGGCTGATCACCACCGAGTTCGAGCCTTCCAAGGTGGCGCGTGCGCGCGCCAACCTCGAAGCGGGCGGCCTTGCCGACCTGGTGGAGATCCGCGAAGGCGATGCGCTGCAGACACTGCGCACCGGGCTGCCCGAGACCGTCGACCTGCTGCTGCTGGACGGCGCGAAGGGGCTCTATCCCGAGGTTCTCGCGCTGGTCGAGCCACGGCTGCGCCCCGGCGCGCTGGTGGTGGCCGACAACGCGGACTACAGCCCCGAGTACCTCGCGCGCGTGCGTTCGCCGGCCGCGGGCTACCTCTCGGTGCCGTTCGGCGGCGACCTGGAGCTGTCGATGCGGCTCGGCTGAGCTTTCCGTTTCCACGCCAGTCCTGCTGGCCGTAAGCGTCTCACGTCAGGCAACGCACACCACGATCCCCGGCGATCGGGTGCGCTGCCGCGCGTCGGCTTTTGCGTGCCCGCGTCGGGGAACAAGCCTGGACCGCCATGACTTCTCCATCGACCTCCTTGTCGACATCCACCGCCGTGCCGCAGCAGCATCGTCTGCTGCTGCTCCTGGCGGTGCTCTTCATCGCCTACCTGTGCGTCGGCATGGCGCTCGGCAGCGTCGCGCCGTTCGTGACGGCGCGGCTCGGGCTGGGCAATGCCTGGGCCGGGCTCGGCGTGGGCGTGGCCTTCCTCGCCACCGTCGCCACGCGCGCGCATGCCGGCAGCCTCTCGGACCATCGCGGGCCGAAACCCGCGGTGGCGCGCGGCCTCGTCTGCTGCATGGCGGGCGCGGCGACGGCCCTCGTGGCCGGCCTGCCGCTGCCCTCGACGGGCCTCGCCTATGCGGCGCTGCTCGCGGGGCGCCTGCTGCTCGGCGTCGGCGAAAGCTTCGTGACCGTGGGCGTGATCGGCTGGGCCATCGGCATGGCCGGACCCGCCCGCTCGGGCATGGTGCTGGCCCGCGTCGGTGCCGCGATCTACGGCGCGCTCGCGCTCGGCGGGCCGATCGGGTTGTTCCTGTTCGAAAGCGGCGGCTTCGCGCTCGCGACGGCGGCCGGCGCGCTGCTGCCGGGCCTGGCGCTGCTCGCGATCCGGCGCACGGCCGGCATCGTGCCGCAGGCCGCCGCGGAGCGGCCGCCGTTCGCGCAGGTGCTCGCACGCATCGGGCCGCACGGCGCCATCGTCTGCCTGCAGGGCATCGGCTTCGCCGCGATCGGCGCCTTCTTCGTGCTGCATTTCCGCGCCCAGGGCTGGCCGCATGCGGGGCTCGGCCTCACGGCCTTCGGCAGCGGCTTCGTGCTCGTGCGGCTGGCCTGTGGCCGGCTGCCCGACCGCTTCGGCGGCCTGCCGGTGGCGATCGGTTCGCTCGCGATCGAGGCGCTCGGGCAGCTGCTGATCTGGCAGGCGGCCGGCCCGGCGTCGGCGCTCGCCGGTGCCTTTCTCACGGGGCTGGGCTGCTCGATGGTCTTCCCGGCCATGGGGCGCGAGGTGGTGCAGCGCGTGCCGCCGCATCTGCGCGGCACCGCGCTCGGCGCCTTCTCGGCCTTCCAGGATGTCGCCTACGGATTGACCGGTCCGCTCGCGGGCCTGCTGGCCGACCGCGCGGGCCCGGCCGGCGTGTTCCTGGCCGGGGCGGGCGCGGCGGCGGCGGGCCTGCTGGTCGCGCTGCGGCTGCTGCGGCGCTGAGGCGCCGAACTCAGAGGTCCCGCACCTGCGACCGCGCGCGGGCCGCCCACCTGCTTCTGGGGTGAGCCGTTCCTAGGCCGTGGCCCGTTCGGCTGTCTTCCTCGACATCGCGGCGAGCACCGCGGCTGCTGCCAGCGCCGTCAGCTCGAACCCTGCGAACACCATGTCCTGCTGACGAATGCTGGCCAACAGGTGGCGGCTGCCGAAGAGCGTGTTCCACACCGGCAAGGCCGCGAACAGCACGGCAGCCGTCGCAAACAGTTCGACCCACGCGCGGCGAACGGGCCTGGCGATCGCGTACAGCAGCGCGAGCGCCAAGGCGATGAAGAACAGGTGGATCTCCCACTCGCGCCGGTTCGCGAGCGCCAGCGGCAGCAGCCGATTGCCCCAGAAGAACACGGCCATCGCCACGGGCAGCCCCGCGATGGCGGCGATGTTGAGCCGCTCCACGAGGCTGAAGCCGAACGCCGGCTCACCGGCGCGCGCCTGCTTCGCGCGCCGCTTGACCGTCCACAGCACCAGCCCCGTGGCAACCATGCCCGCACCGGCCAGGCTCGACAGGAAATACAGCCAGCGCGTCGCCACATCGGCGAAGCGCGCCAGGTGCAGCCCGTACAGCACGCCTCGCATTTCGGCGACGGGGCCCACCTGGTCCTTGACCTGCCGCAGTTCGCCGGTCGCACCGTCGAACACCAGGTAGCGCGGGCTCACGGACACACGCTCTGCATCGCCGCGCACGATGCGCACGCGCGATGCGGCATCGCCCGGGTTGTCGACGATCAGCCGCGCCACGCGGCCGCTCCCCCAGCGCCGCTCGGCCGCGTGCACCATCGCGGCCGCGTCGGGCAGCGGCCCGGGCATGCCGCTCGGCGTGCTCGCCGGCAGGAGCGCCGTCATTTCGGCCCTGAGCGACTGGCGCATCTGCGCGGGGTCGGGCGCGCTGTCGATGCCCCAGGGCATGTACAAGGTCATCAGCGTGACCAGACCGGTGTAGGTGATCATCGAATGAAAGGGCAGCGCGGCGACGGACAACAGGTTGTGCGCATCCAGCCATGAGCGCTGCCCCTTCCCGCGGCGGAAGGTGAAGAAGTTGGCGAAGATCTTCTTGTGGGTGATCACGCCGCTGACCAGCGCGACCAGCATGAACATCGTGGCCAGGCCCACCAGCCAGCGCGCCGCCACGCGCGGCAGGTAGTGCAGCGAGAAATGAAAGTAGTAGAAGAACTCGCCGCCGTCGGTGTCGCGCGCGGACAGGCGCTTGCCCGTGAGGGGATCGAGCATGGCGCGGCCGTGGTCGTCGCCGATGCGCCAGGACGCGGCGACGACGTTCCTGCGCTCGTCCGCGAGCTCGACCACCCATTGGGACGCGCCCGGGGCGAGCAGCTGCAAGCTCGCGATGGCCGACACCGCACTGCCGGCGGCATCCGGCAGCTGCTTCAGCGCCGGCAGCTCGGGGCGCATCCACTGGGAGATCTCTTCGCGGAAGTAGCTCGCCGCGCCGGTCAGGAACATCGCGTAGAGCAACCAGCCGAACAGCAGGCCGGTCCATGTATGCAGGCCGGCCATGGACGGGCGCAGGCGCGGCGCGGCGGCTTTCATGCACCCGCCGACGCCCAGGTTCTGCCTGCGAGCACGAGCAACGGCATCGCGGCCACTGCCAGGCCGAGCCAGGCACGCCGCGCGCTGCGTGCGGCGAACACCCAGACCGCCGCACCCGCGTATACGAGGAAGCTGGCCTGCATGCCGGCGAGCACGGCCTCGACGGGGTCCATGGGCAGGGCCAGTGCGGCCGCGCTCGTCAGTGCGGCCAGCGCATAGCCGCCGAACAGCGCGGCCACGATGCGCGACAGCAGGGCGGCCCGCTTGCGGCGTGCCGCGGCGTGCGACAGCGGCATCAGAAGCGGTAGAGCGCGCTCAGGTTGGCGGTGCGCTCCGCGCTGCGATAGCAGAGGCTGCCGTTGCAATCCATCAGCGATTGCTTGTTCAGCAGGTTGCTGAGGTTGAGCGAGACGCGCCAGGGTCCGCGGTCGAAGCCGAATGCCAGGTCGACCATCGCGATGCCCGGGTTCGTGATGTTGGCGTTGCCGGTGTCCCAGGCCGAACGCGCCTTGCCCAAATAGCGCACGCCGAGGGCGGCAAAGGCGCGGGTCGCGTCGCCCACGGGAAACGCGTACTTCCCCCACACCGATACGCTGTGCCTCGGCGCGCTCATCTGCGGCAGGCCGAGGTCGCCGTCGTTGCTGCGCGTGATGCGGGTGTCCAGGTAGGTGTACTGGGCGACGAGGCTGATGTTGTTCGTCACGTCGGCCCGGGCTTCGAGCTCGAGCCCGCGCGACCTGACTTCGCCAGTCTGGATGACTTCGCCGGGCGCCTGCGGCGCCGCCGTGGTCACGTTGCTGCGCACGATGTCGAATACCGAGGCTGTGTAGCTGGCGTTCCTTCCGTTCGGCTGGTAGCGCACGCCCGCTTCGATCTGCCGGCCCTTCGAAGGCTTCAGCAGGTTGCCGTTCAGGTCCTTGCCGATCTCCGGCGAGAAGGAGGTGGCGTAGTTCGCATAGGGTGCCCAGCCGGAATCGAACAGGTACACCACGCCGACGCGGCCGGTGGTGGCGCTGGCCGAGGTGTCGTAGATCTCGCTGCGCTCGCCGGTGTTGCCGAAGGTGCGGGTGCCGGTCGCTTCGGCCTTGTCGTGCCGCACGCCGGCCGTGAGAACCCAGCGGTCCCACTTGATCTGGTCCTGCAGGTAGAGGCCGACCTGCTTGGACGGCGCACGGTCGACATACGGATCGGCGGCCGGCGCCAGCGGCTGGTGCATGTACACGGGCGCGAACAGGTTCATCGACGGCAGCAGGGGGCGGTCGTACGGAAATTCGTCGGTGGTGCGCGACCGAGCGTAGTCGACGCCGGCCAGCACGGTGTGCTTCAGCGGGCCGCTGTCGAAACGGGCCTGCACGCGCGTGTCGAGCAGCAGGCCCTTCCAGTGCGTCTCGCGCGGCGAGAAGCTGCGGCCGAGCGTGTAGCCGTCGGCGCGCAGGCCGCGCGGGAACACGTTGGTCTCGGAGCGGTCGAGCTCGCTGTAGCGCATGCTCTGCTGCACCGACCAGGTGTCGTCGAAGCTGTGCTCGAACTCGTAGCCGAGCATCTTGTTGTCGCGCCGCCAGCGGTTGTCGTCGGCGCCGATGTTCACGCGCGGGCTGGTTTGGCCGAACACGCCGGGCTGCTCCAGCTGGTTCGGCCAGGCATAGGCCTGGTTGTCCTTCTGGTAGCGCCCGAGCAGCGTGAGCCGGGTGCTGGCGCTGGGCTGCCAGGTGAGGGCGGGTGCGATGAAGAGGCGGTTGTCGCGGTCGCGGTCGAGCCGGGTGTTCGATTCGCGCCCCAGCACGGTGAGGCGGTAGGTCCAGTCGCTGTCGCTGCCGAGCGCACCGGAGAGGTCGGCCTTGAACTGCTTGCGGTCGTAGCTGCCGTATTCGATGCCGATCTCGCGCAGGGTGTCGGCGCTCGGGCGCTTGCTCACGGCGTTGACCATGCCGCCCGGCGGCATCTTGCCGTAGAGCACCGACGCCGGGCCGCGCAGCACTTCGAGCCGTTCGAGGCCGTAGGGTTCGATCGGCGCCGCATAGGAACGGCCCGAGGTGAGCAGGCCGTCCATGAAGACGCCGGCGGTGCCGAGCTCGAAGCCGCGCAGCAGCGAGAACTCGTCGACCGCCCAGGGCTTGAGGTTCGGCGTGACGCCGGCGGTGTAGCGCAGCGCCTGGTCGAGCGACTCGGCCTTGCGGTCGCCGATCTCGTCGGCGGTGATCACGGAGACCGACTGCGGGTTCTCGATCAGCGCGGTGTCGGTCTTGGTGGCCGTGAGGCTGCGCCGCGCGACGTAGCCGTCGACGCGGCCGGTGGGCGTTTCGCGCTCTGTCGTGGCCGTCACCGTGACGGGCGACAGCATCACGGCGCCGGCATCGGCCGCGCCGCTGCGCGACGGGGCGCCTGCCTTGCGCAGCATCGAGCCGCCGCTGCCGCTGCCGACGACTTCGTAGCCGCTGCCGCGCAGCACCTGCTCGAAGCCTTCCTGCACGGTATAGCGCCCGCGCAGCCCCGGGCTGCGCAGCCCGGCGAGCGTGGCGGGCTCGAAGATCAGCTGGACGCCGGCACTGGCGGCGTACTGCGCCAGCACATCGGCGAGCGGGCCGGCGCCGATCGCGAACTGGCGTGCGCCGTTGCCCGCCGGCTCGGCCGCGAACACGGGGTTGGCGGCCAGCGCGGCCATGCCCACGCCGCCGACGAATGCCGCGCGAAGCGCCGCGTGCACTGCCGCGGCAGCGAGGGTGACCGTGGCGGTCCCGGGGTGGTGGTGCCTGCGCGCGTGCTGCGATCCCATGTGTCTGCGTCCTTCGGTGTCTGTGATGGCGGGTGGGCGCATCGGCATCGATGCGTCTCTCCCCCTCACACCGGACGAGACGAAAAAAGTGATCACCCGGCCGCGAATCTTTTTTGCCGACCGGCGAGGCGGTCGTTCGGAAGAGCCGCGCGCGCCCTCAGCGCGGCGCCACGGTGACCCAGTACCGGGTCGCCTGCTCGATGCGCAACGGCAGCGAGCGCGCCAGCAGCGCCAGACCGGCGTCGGTGTCGGCCAGCGACACGGCGCCCGACACCCGCAGGTCGGCGACCGCCGGATGGCAGCGCAGCACGCCGCTGCGGTAGCGGCCCATTTCGGCGACCACGTCGGCCAGACGCATGTTCCGCGCGAGCAGCATGCCCTGCTCCCACAGCGTGGCGCTGCTCTCCACCGCGGCGGCCGGGCCGATGCCCCCGGCCTCGAAATCGGCCTGCGTGCCGGCCCGCAGCACGCGCGACGCACCGTTGGCCGGGCGGATGTCGACGGCGTGCTCGAGCACCGCGACGCGGGTGGTGTGGTCGTCGAGGCGGCGCACGCCGAAGCGCGTGCCCAGGGCCCGCACCGTGCCCTGCGCGGTCTGGACCACGAAAGGCCGGTAGGTGGGCGAGGGGTCGGCATGCGTGGTGACGAGGATCTCGCCCGCCTGCAGCCGGATGCGCCTTTCGGCGGCGGTGAACACGATGTCGACCGCGCTCGCGGTGTTGAGCACCAGCTGCGAGCCGTCCGCCAGCACCATCGAACGGCGCTCGCCGGTGGCGGTGGCGACGTCGGCGGTCCATTCGCGCCAGGGCATGTGGCGCCACGCGAGCCAGCCGGCGGGCGCGGCGACCAGCAAGGCGCCCAGCATGCCCATGCCGCGGCGGCGGCTGGGCCGCTGCATGGCCTGCAAGGCATCCCTGCCGATGCCTGCAGGAACCTGCGCGAAGACCCCCAGCAGGGCCTCGGCCCGCGCCCAGGCCGCGCCATGCGCCGGGCTCTGCCGACGCCACCGGTCGAAGCCCGCTTGCGCCTTCTGGGCTTCGTCGCCGTAGCGCAGGGTCAGCAGCCAGTCGGCAGCTTCGCTCAGGAGCTGGGGATCGAGGTCGGTCTCCCCCCGGGTCGGCTGCTGGCTGTTCATCGCATTCGGGCGGCCGCCGCTCAGGCGACGGACATGCAGGCGATCAGCGCCTTGTGGATGTGGCGGCGCACCGTGATCACGGGCATGGCCATGCGCTCGGAGATCTGCTGCAGCGTCAACGCATCGAACTGCGCGAGCAGGAAGACCTGCCGCGTCCGGGCCGGCAGGCTGGCCAGCATGGCCTCGATGCGCAGCAGCGATTCGATGATGAGCATGCGGGCCTCGGGCGAGGGCACTTCCGGCTCGGGCAGGTGCGCCACCGCCTCGAGGTAGGCCCGCTCCACCTCGCGCCGCCGCCAATGGTCCGCCACCAGGCCCTTGGCCACATGGGTCAGGAAAGCGCGCGGTTCGGCCCCGAGGTTGGTGGTGCGCGATGAAACCATCAGCCGCACGAAGGTGTCGTGTGCCAGATCGGCCGCATCGCAGGCATCCCCCAGGCGACGGCGCAGCCACCCCAGCAGCCAGCCGTGGTGATCGCTGTAGAGAAGTTCGATGGGTTGGCGAGGAAGGCCGGCGGCGGGCATGGGGCGCAGTTCTGGAGGGCGGACGTCGAATCGTCGATGCGAATGGTTCGCAATTGTATTGGTAAACGATTTCATGAATCTGCCGCCGCGCGCCGCGGATCAATGCGCGGCGCGCTTCATCCGCCGCGCGGCCTCGAGGACCTGCTGGCGCAGCGACTGCACGGTGGGATGCGCCTCCATGTCCTTGAGCGTGAAGAAGCTCACCGGCGGCAGGTTCCAGCTCAGCTTGTAGGGCAGCGCCGCCCATTGGGTCGTGCGCTCCATCTCGACCACGACGTCGCGCGCGAAGATGGTGACGGCGTTGGGCTCCTGGCGCAGCACCATCTCGATGGTGCGCAGCGAGGTGGTCTCCAGGATCGGCATCGGCGGCTGGACACCGGCGCCGACGAAGACGGCGTTGTAGGTCCTGCGCATCGGGGTGTTGGGCGGCGGAAGAATCCAGTCGAGCTGCGCGAGCCGCGCCCAGTCCAGCGGCCCGCGCGACAGGCGCTTGACGTTCTTCGCGCCGACCACGAGGCAGGGCTCCTGCTCGTAGATGGCCTGCTGCACCAGTCCGCCGGCCTCGCCGTCGTAGGAACGCCCGATGGCGCAGTCGATCTCGCGCGCGATCAGGCCGGCGACCAGCTCGTCGGTGGTGCCTTCGCGCGTCATCACCGAGATGCGCGGCGAGCGGTCGATCAGGTGCGTGAGCGCCGCCGCCATGAGCTGGTGCGGCACCTGCTGCGTCAGGCCCAGCCGGATGCGTCCGCTGCGGCCGGCCTCGAGCGAGGTGAGCACGCGCGTGGTCGCCTCCAGCTCGGCGAGCCAGCGCCGGGCGCAGTGGAGCGCGGCCTCGCCGGCGGCGGTCGGCACCAGGCCGCGGCTGGTGCGGTCGAACAGGGTGCTGCCGAAGATGTCCTCCACCTCGTGCAGGGCCTTGGTGATGGCCGGCTGGCTCAGCTGCATCTCGGCTGCCACCCGCACGAGCGAGCGATGGCGGTCCACGGCCTGCAGCAGCGTGAGCTGCCGCAGCTTCAGGCGGGAGAGCAGTGCGTGCTGCAGCGCGGCGGCGGGGTCGATCGCAGTGGCCAATGCCTTAACTCCATGGTTATAGGTCTATGAGAATTTATTTCATTTTTGTGAAGACGCGGGTCTAGACTTTTTCCATGGACCTCATCGACGCAGCGGCGAACAGTCTCATCACAGCCGAGTTTCTGGACGAGCTCGCGAGCGCGCGAGATGCCGAAGAGGCCCTGCGCCGCATCGACCGGCAGCGCGCGCAACTGGTCCCGGGCGGCATCTTCAGCATCCAGCAGAACGTGACGACGGCGCGCGACGCCGCCGGCGAGATCCTGCTGCGGCGCTTCTATTCGTCCGAAGCGGGGACATTCCCGGTCCATGGCGCGAAGCGCAAGACGATGACGCCCTGGACCGAACGCCTCTTCGTCCAGCACCGCCCCTTCGTCGGCGAGGGCGAGCAGGTGCTTGCCGCGACCTTCGACGACTTCGCGCAGATGCGCGCCTACAGGCTGCGCAGCGTCGTCAACGTGCCGATGCTGCAGGGGCGGCTCTGCTACGCCACCTTCAACGTCTTCGGGACCGGCGCGCGCTGGCAGCCGCAGCAGCTGCTGGGCATTCGCGTGCTGGCCCTCGCGGCGGCCCGCTGGGTGCCGTGCGCGCCGGGGCTGGCCTACACGCTCCCGGGGACCGAAGCCGCCATCCGCGACACCGGCGTGCTGCCGATGCCGCTCGACTGAAGAGAGGGAAACGCGATGCCCGTGAGCGCCCTGCACCACTTCACGATCCGCTGCACGCCCGACGAGCTGCCGCCGCTGGTCGATTTCTACACGCGCGTCATGCGCCTCGAGCCCGGGGCGCGGCCGGAGATCCCGGCGCCCGGCGCGTGGCTGTACGCGCACGGCCAGCCGATCGTGCACCTCTACGCGCACCTGAGCGAGCCCGACCGGCCGGTGCAGCCCGTCACCGGGCACGTCGATCACATCGCCTTCCGCTCGCAGGGACTGGCCGAGATGCGCGCGCACCTTCGCGCGCTCGACATACCCTTCGACGAGGCGCCCATCCCGGGCTGGGCGATCCACCAGCTCTTCCTGCGCGATCCGCGCGGCCTCAGGATCGAGATGACCTTCTGGCTGGACCAGGAAGCCGAAGGCGCCGCATGACGCACTTCGTGCACGCCGGCGACCAGCGCATCGCCTTCGATCGCCAGGGCGAGGGTCCGCCGCTGTTGCTGATGCATGGCGCGGAGGCTTCCCGCCAGATGTTCTCGGCGCTGGTGCCGCAGCTGTCGAAGCACTTCACCGTGATCTCGTACGACCAGCGCGACTGCGGCGAGACCGAAGGCCCCGAACTGGCCTCGACGCTCGCCGACCTCGCGGGCGATGCGCAGCAGCTCATTCAGGCGCTGGGGTTCAAGCGCTCGCACGTGTTCGGCTCGTCCTTCGGCGGGCGGGTGGCGCAGGCCCTGGCGCTGCTGCACCCGCGCTTCGTCGATCACCTGGTGCTGGCGAGCACCTGGCCGCTGCCCAGACCCTACGAGGAGCTGTGCCCCGACGCGCCCCGGCTCGCCGAACTGAGGCGCGGGCTGCCGGACACGGCCGAGGAACTGGCGACCTGGTTCTTTCCCGAAGCCTACCTGCGCGAGCAGCCGCAGCTGCGGCGCCTCTTCGCCCAGGCGCGGCCCGCGTCGGCGCGCGCCGCGCGCCGCGCCGCCACCGTCACGACCACGCTCGAGCTGGGCGTGGCCGACATCCTCGCGCCCACCCTGGTGCTGGCCGGAGAACTCGACCGCGTCGTCCCCCCGGCCGTGACCCTCGCCATGGCGGGACGGATCCGGGGCGCCGACGCGGTGCTGCTGCCCGGCGTCGGGCACGTCGGCGCGATGCAGGCGCCGGAGGTGCTGGCGCACCACATCGTCCGCTTCCTGAACCCCGAAGGAGCCCAGCCATGAGCACGAACCACGAACGCGCGGGCGGACGGCCCGACTACATCCGGGTCGAGGGGCTCTCGAAGCACTTCGGCGACGGCGGCGATGGCGTGCTCGCGCTGAAGGACATCGACTGCACCATCGCGCAGGGCAGCTTCGTGACCATCGTCGGTCCGAGCGGCTGCGGCAAGAGCACCCTGCTGCGCATCCTCGCGGGCCTGCTCGACTACGACGTCGGCCGCGTCACGCTCGACGGGCAGCCCATCCGCGGCACGCGGCGCGACGTGGGCGTGGTGTTCCAGAGCTCGATCCTGCTGCCCTGGCGCACGATCCTGGAGAACGTGATGCTGCCGGCCGAGGTGCTCGGCATCCCGGCGGCACAGGCGCGCGAACGCGCGATGCGGCTGCTTCAGATGGTCCGGCTCGAGGGCTTCGAGCACAAGCTGCCGCGGCAGCTCAGCGGCGGCATGCAGCAGCGCGCGTCGATCGCGCGGGCACTGCTGCACGACCCGAAGATCCTGCTGATGGACGAGCCCTTCGGTGCGCTCGACGCGATGACGCGCGAGCGCATGAACCTCGAGCTGCAGCGCATCTGGATGGAGAGCGGAAAGACCGTGGTGCTGATCACGCACTCGATTCCCGAGGCCGTCTTCCTCGGCGACAGGGTGCTGGTGATGTCCCCCCGCCCCGGCACCCTGGAGCGCGTGCTGCCCATCGAGCTGCCGCGTCCGCGCGCCATGGAGGTCATGTCGCATCCGGTCTTCGCCGCCGCGACCGCGTCCATCCGCGAGCGCTTCTCGCACGCCGCTTCGTTCGATTGATTGACCTGGAAGGGATGCCATGACCACCGCCATGCTCACCACCGATGAACCCGCCGCGCCACCCTCCGACGCGGCGCCGGGCCCGGCGAAGCCGAGGGGTGCTCCGCGCCGGGGCCATCCGCTCGCGTCGACGCGGGTGCAGTCGCTCCTGCTGCTGGCCGCGCTGCTCGGCGCGTGGGAAGCCGCCGTCCGGATCCTGAAGGTGCCCAGGCACCTGGTGCCGCCGGTCAGCGACATCGCGGTCGCGCTCTGGCGCGGCCTCGCGACCGGCCCCATGGCGAAGGACGGCTTCTGGTATCACGGCGGCGTGACCGTGACCGAGATCCTGCTGGGCTTCCTGATCGGCAGCGGCATCGGGCTGGCGATCGGCATCGTGGTGTCGCAGATGCCGAAGGTCGAGGCGCTGCTGGAGCCCTACGTGGCGGCCCTGCAGAGCGTGCCGAAGGTGGCCATCGCGCCGGTCATCGTGGTGTGGCTGGGCTTCGGCATCGGCTCGAAGGTGATGATCATCTGCCTGCTGACCTTCTTCCCGGTGCTGGTCACCAGCATCGCGGGCTTCAAGGCGGTGGACCCGGACCGGATCGACCTGCTGCGCTCGCTGTCCGCGACGCGATGGCAGATCTTCCGCAAGGCCAAGTTCCCCAGCGCGCTTCCCTACATCTTCGCGGGCCTGAACATGGCGGCGGCCTTCAGCGTGGTGGGCGCGGTGGTCGGCGAGTTCGTCGGTGCGCAGGCCGGGCTGGGCGTGCTGATCCTGCAGATGGAGGCGCAGATGGACACCGGCGGCAGCTTCGCGGTGTGCGTGCTGCTCTCCGTGATCGGCATCCTGCTCACCTGGCTGCTGCGGCGCATCGAGCGGCGCGTGCTGCACTGGATGCCGGCCGACACCTCGCAGCGGACGGTCAACGTCTGAGCCCGGGCGGCCAGCCCATCCCTTGATGAAGGAGCGAACCATGTGGACGCGACGTGATTTCGGCCTGGGCCTGGGCGCCCTTGGGCTCGGTGCCGGCCTGCCGGCGATGGCGCAGAACCTGCGGATGATGCGGGTGGCGAACACGGTGGCGGTGAACGATCCGCAGCAGTGCTTCTGCACCGCGGGCCAGCATCCCAGGCTCGACTTCTACAAGCCCCGGGGCGTGGACGTGGAGTACGTCAACATGTCGAGCATGACGCAGGCGCTGCAGAGCCTGCGCGGCGGCCATGTGGAGTTCGGGCCCGCCATTCCCGGCGTGCTGCTGCCGGCCATGGCGAAGGATCCGGGCCTCGACCTGGTGGTCGTGTACAAGTGGCTGCCTCGCAATGCGAACGTGATCGTGGTGAAGCCGGGCAGCCCGATCAAGTCGGCGGCGGACCTCGCGGGCAAGCGCATCGGCGTGCGCAGCCAGGGCGATACCGGCATCGTCGTCACCCGGACGATGCTGGCCGAGCTGGGCCTGAAGGACGACCGGTGCGAGTACATCGCCATCGGCGACGGCGCGCCGGCCGGCGCCGCGATCGACAACGACCGGGTGGACGCGATGGTGGCCTTCGACACCGCCACCGCGCGCATCGAGCTGGTGGGGACCAAGCTGCGCTACGTGCCGCTCACGCCGAAATTCGCGCAGCTGGGCTCGGGCTGGATGTGCGTGCCGCGCAAGCTGCTGAAGGAGGACCGCAAATCGCTGGTGGCGCTGTTCCAGGGCATCGCCAAGTCCACGATCTTCTCGAACGCCAATCTCGAGGCGGCCATCGACCTGCACTGGGCGGTGTACCCCGAGAGCCGGCCCAAGGGCCGCAGCCCGGAAGAGGCGCGCAGGGAACTGGCCTTCATCCTCAAGGACCGCAGGAACAGCTGGATGCGCCGGCCCGACGATCCGGACCAGCGCATGGGCGCCTCGTCGCCGGCCGAATGGAAGGCCAACATCGAGATGACCGCCGAGAGCACCCGTAACCCGAAGCTCGCCGAGGAGCTGGGCGACCCCGGTCGCCTGTTCACCAACGAGCTGATCGACGACATCAACGCCTTCGACAAGCAGGCGGTGGTGCAGATGGCCCGGGAGTTCCGCCTGTAGGCGGCAGGCGACGCATCGGATTCAGGAGCAGCCCCATGGATGTCCTCATCTCCGGCGCCAGCATGGCCGGCCTGTCGGCCGCCCACTGGTTCGCCCGCCTCGGTCACCGGGTGACGGTCGTCGAACGCGCGAACGGGCTGCGGCCGGGCGGCGCCCCCATCGACGTGCGCGGCCGGGCGATCGGCACCGCGCAGCGCATGGGCATCCTGCCGCGCATCGAGGAGGAGAAGGTTCGCATCCTGGAGCCCGGTCCGGTGCTCGACGGCGCGGGCGCACAGGTCGCGACCCTGGACCTGCGCTGGTTCGCCAACGAAACCGAGGCGGACGTCGAGATCACGCGCGACCGGCTCAACCGCATCCTGCTCGACGCCATCCCGAAGGATGTCGTGTTTCGCTTCCGCACATCCATCGCCTCCCTCGAGGACGCCCACGCCGGTGTGCGGGTCGCCTTCACCGACGGGCAGCACGGCCGCTACGACCTGGTGGTGGGGGCCGACGGACTGCACTCCAACGTGCGCAAGCTCGCCTTCGGTCCGGAGAAGGACTACGTGCGCCACTTCGGCCACTACGTCGCGCTGGTCGATCTGCCGGACGACCGGGACTGGCAGCGCGCGATGCTCAGCGTGCCCGGCCTGACGATCGCCGTGCGCGACGCGGGTGACGGGCCCCAGGCCATGATGCTCGTCGCCAGCCCCGAGCTCGCCTACGACTACCGCGACCTCGACGCCCAGCGGCGGATGATCGACCGCTTCCTTTCGCGCGTCGACGCATGGCAGGTGCCGGCCCTGAGGGCGGCCTTCCGCGACCCCGCGGCCGAGGGCTTCTACTTCGATTCGGTCAGCCAGACCCACATGCCGAGCTGGACCCGGGGCAGGGTCGCCGTCATCGGCGATGCCGGCCACTGCGCCGCACTGCTCTCCGGCATGGGCACGACCCTGGCGATGGTCGCCGCGGAAACGCTCGCGACGACCTGGAGCGAGCACGAGGGCGACCTGGCGGCGGCGTCGCCGACCTACCACCAACGCCTGCGGCCCTACGTCGAGCAGTGCCAGGCATTCGCCCACCAGGGCGCGCCGATCATGGTGCCGGCGACGCAACAGGCGCTCGACGAGCGCAATGCGAGCTTTCGCGCCTGCGCCGCGACGTTCGGGACCTGAGGCAGGCACAGGATTGCACGACGCACACAGCGTTGGGCACGGTGTTCTCCGGCTCGCCAAGGCCACGCGAGCGAAGGGCACGAACCTCGACGCGAAGGGGCGGGGAACAGTTTCGGGCTTCGGCCGTTTCGACGTCGGGCACCGAGAAAGGGGCTCGAAGGTGCGTCTGGCAAGGCGTAAGCCGCTCGCGACGCGCGTCGGAGGCTAGCGGCCCGCGTCCCGAAGCGGAAAGACCTGCATCCGCTTCCACACGCCCGAGGAATTCTCGATCAGCGTCACCGAGGCACATCGCGCCTGCACGGGCCCCTGCGCGCGAAGCCGCTCTTCCAGCAGCGCGGCAGCCGCCTCTGCGTTGGCGGCACTGCCGTGCGCGGCCGTGAGATGCGCGATGACGCCGGCGTGTTCGCCGCCATAGGGCGGAAATTCCGGGAAGCGCCGCCACAGTGCCATCGTCATCTCGACGAAGGGCGCGGCGGGCTCCGGCGCGAGGTAGGCCGTCTCCGGGAACCGGCCTACCCGGTCGAGCGAGAAATCGAACGCACAGATCGTGTCGAGCGCGCGCTGCGCTTCCGCAAGCACGGCCGGCGTGATCTTGTCCGGGTCCATGAACGGCACCAGCACGGTGACGTGCGCGGGCACGCCGAGCGCGGCGGTTGCATCGAAGCGCGCCCGCAGGTCCGCGACCCGCGGTTCGGCGGCAGGTACGTCGACGATGAAAGCGGAGATCGCCATCGTCAGATGCCTCAGCGCCCCGGCGCAATGAACTCCGGATGCCGCGCACAGATCTCCGGTAGCGAACTCAGCGTGCCCGAGAGGTGCGCGCGCAGCGCCTTCTGCGCCGCGGCGCCGTCGTGCTTCGCGATCGCGCGCACGATGGCGCGGTGGTCGCGCAGGATCGCCTCGGTCTTGCCGGCCGTGGGCAGGTGCAGGCGGCGCAGCCGGTCGACGTGGCCCGAGACGCGGCAGACCAGGTCCCAGAGGCCCGGCATGCCCGCGGCCTCGTACATCAGGTGGTGGAACTTGCGATCGGCGGTGACGAAGTCGCCGTACTGCCGCGCGGCGGCGAGCGTGGCCTGCAGCGCGATCTGGGCCTGCAGCTGCGGCACGAGCGCGGGCGGCGCCTCCTCGGCGAGCTGGTGCACGAGTTCGAGTTCGATCGAGCGGCGCAGGAAGTGCGCCTCCCTGGCCGCGTCGAGGTCGATGCGGCTCACCAGCGTCGCATGCTGCGGGAACACGTCGACCAGCCCTTCCTCGGCCAGGCGCAGCAGCGCCTCGCGCACGGGCGTCTGGCTCACGCCGAAGCGGTCGGCCAGTTCCTGCCGGGCCAGCACCGTGCCGGGGGCGAGGTCGAGGGACAGGATGGCGTCGCGCAGCTTTTCGAGCACCTGCGGCGCCGCCAGGCGCGTGCGGTCGAGTCGGATCGGGGGGAGGGCAGTCATCGCCGGAGATTCTCGCTTTGACCCATTGATATATTAGTGTTTTAATGTACCGCATCCCCCCACCGAACGACCGAGACAGACCCCCGATGCCCCGCACCTACGACACCCTGCGCAGCGCGCGCTGGTTCGCCCCCGACGACTTCCGCTCCTTCGGCCACCGCTCGCGCGTGATGCAGATGGGCTATGCGAGCGCCGACTGGGCCGGCAAGCCGGTGATCGCCATCGTCAACACCTGGAGCGATGCCAACCAGTGCCATTCGCACTTCAAGCAGCGCGTGGACGACGTGAAGCGCGGCATCTTCCAGGCCGGCGGCTTTCCGCTCGAGCTGCCCGCGATCTCGCTGTCGGAAAGCATGGTCAAGCCCACGACCATGCTCTATCGCAACTTCCTCGCGATGGAGACCGAGGAACTGCTGCGCAGCCATCCGATCGACGGCGCGGTGCTCATGGGCGGCTGCGACAAGACCACGCCGGGGCTGACGATGGGTGCGCTGAGCATGGGCCTGCCCTTCATCTACCTGCCGGCCGGGCCGATGCTGCGCGGCAACTGGCGCGGCCAGGTGCTGGGCTCGGGCTCCGACGCCTTCAAGTACTGGGACCAGCGCCGCGCCGGCCAGCTCAGCGACCAGGCCTGGCAGGAGATGGAGGCCGGCATCGCGCGCAGCCACGGCACCTGCATGACCATGGGCACGGCCGCCACGATGATGGGCATCGCCGAGGCCGTGGGCTTCACGCTGCCGGGCGCATCGAGCATTCCCGCGGCCGACGCCAACCACGTGCGCATGAGCGCCGAGTGCGGCCGGCGCATCGTGCAGATGGTCTGGGACGACCTCACGCCCGCGAAGATCCTCTCGCGCGCGAACTTCGAGAACGGCATCGCCTGCGCGATGGCGATGGGCTGCAGCACCAACGCGATCATCCATCTGATCGCGATGTCGCGCCGCGCGGGCCATCCGATCACGCTGGCCGACTTCGACGCGGCGAGCCGCCGCGTGCCGGTGATCGCCAACATCCGGCCGAGCGGCGACCGCTACCTGATGGAAGACTTCTTCTACGCCGGCGGACTGCCCGCGCTACTCGAGCGCATCCGCGGTCACCTGAAGACCGAGGCACTCACCGTCAACGGCCGCACGCTGGGCGAGAACATCGCGGGCGCCGAGGTGTTCAACGACGACGTGATCCGGCCGCTTTCGAACCCGATCTACGCCGAGGGCGCGCTCGCGGTGCTGCGCGGCAACCTCGCGCCCGACGGCGTGGTGATCAAGCCCAGCGCCTGCGCGCCGCACCTGCTGCAGCACACCGGCCGCGCGCTGGTGTTCGACGACTATCCGAGCCTCAAGAAGGCGGTGGACGACCCGGCGCTCGACGTGACGGGCGAGGACATCCTGGTGCTGCGCAACGCCGGCCCGCGCGGCGCGGGCATGCCCGAATGGGGCATGCTGCCGATCCCGACCAAGCTGCTGAAGCAGGGTGTGACCGACATGCTGCGCCTCTCGGATGCGCGCATGAGCGGCACCAGCTACGGCGGCTGCCTGCTGCACTGCACGCCGGAGGCCGCGGTGGGCGGGCCGCTCGCGCTGGTGCAGACCGGCGACCGCATCCGCGTCGACGTGCCCGCGCGCAGCATCCACCTCGAAGTGAGCGACGAGGAACTCGCGCGCCGCCGCGCCGCCTGGACCGCGCCGCCGCCGCGCTACGAGCGCGGCTACGGCTGGATGTTCGGCCGCCACATCCTGCAGGCCAACGAGGGCTGCGACTTCGACTTCCTCGAAACCACCTTCGGCCGCCCCGTGCCCGAGCCCGACATCTTCTGAAACCACCACCCCGGAGACGACGTGAATCCTGACACCCGCGAGAAGCTGACGAAGGTCAGCACCGCCACCCTGTGCACCGCGCTGTTCAAGCGCGGCCTGCGCAACCAGTTCATCCAGAACGTGCATCCGCTCAACGCGACCCTGCCCAACATGGTGGGCGAGGCCTTCACGCTGCGCTACATGCCCGCGCGCGAGGACCTGAACCCGATCACCGTGTTCAACGACCGCGGCCATCCGCAGCGCCAGGCGGTGGAGCAGTGCCCCGAGGGCGCGGTGCTGGTGATGGACAGCCGCAAGGACGCGCGCGCCGCATCCGCCGGCGGCATCCTCGTCACGCGCTTGATGAAGCGCGGCGCGGCCGGCGTGGTCACCGACGGCGGCTTCCGCGACAGCCCCGACATCGCGAAGCTCGGCTTTCCCGCCTACCACCAGCGCCCGAGCGCGCCCACCAACCTCACGCTGCACCAGGCGATCGACATCAACGTGCCGATCGGCTGCGGCGACGTGGCGGTCTGGCCCGGCGACGTGATGGTGGGCGATGCCGAGGGCGTGGTCGTGATCCCCGCGGCCATGGCCGACGAGATCGCGGCCGAGGCCACCGAGATGACGGTGTTCGAGGACTTCGTGCAGCAGAAGGTGCAGGAAGGCCGCTCGATCCTCGGCCTCTATCCGCCGACCGAGGAACAGAGCCGCACCGAGTTCGCCGCCTGGCGGCAGGCCGAGGGCCGCTGAGGCGCGCCCCGCATTCACCACATCACAACGAGAGACAAACCATGGCTTCCCTGCACCGCACCGCGGCGCTCCTTGCCGCGGCCTTCACCCTTGCCGCGTTGTCGGCCGCGCCCGCGCGCGCCCAGACCGAATGGCCCACGGCCAAGCCGATCAGCTACGTGGTGCCGTTCACGGCGGGCGGTTCGACCGACATCGTTGGCCGCATCCTCGCGAACAAGCTGCAGGAGAGCCTGCACCAGTCGGTGGTGGTGGACAACCGGCCCGGCCAGGCCGGCGGCATCGGCGCCGCTTACGTCGCCAAGGCCGCGCCCGACGGCTACACGCTGTTCGGCGGCACCATCAGCACGCACGCGATCAATCCGAGCCTCTACAAGAAGCTGCCCTACGACGCGATGAAGGACTTCGAGCCCGTCACGCTCGTGGGCCGGCTGCCGAACGTGCTGATCGTCAACAGCCAGCTCGGCGTGAATTCGGTGGCCGAGCTGATCGCGCTGCTCAAGAAGGACGAGTCGAAGCGCACCTTCGCGTCCTCGGGCGCGGGCACCTCCACGCACCTGGCGGGCGAGATGTTCGCCGACATGATCGGCGTGAAGCTCACGCACGTGCCGTACAAGGGCACGCCGCCCGCGATGACCGACGTGGCCTCGGGCCTCGTGCCCTTCATGTTCGACCAGGTGACGGCCGCGCTGCCGCTGGTGAAGAGCGGCAAGCTCAAGCTGCTGGCCGTGACCACCGGCAAGCGCATCGCGCTGGTGCCCGAGCTGCCGACCATGATCGAGTCGGGCGTGGCGGGCTTCGAGATGTCGTCCTGGCAGGCCGTGTACGCGCCCAAGGGCACGCCCAAGCCGATCGTCGACCGCCTCAACGCCGAGATCGCGAAGGCGCTCAGGCAGCCCGACGTGCAGGCCAAGCTCTCGGGTCAGCTCGCGATGGAGATCGTCGGCAGCTCGCCCGAGGAGCTGCGCGCGCACATGGCGCGCGAGATCCCGCGCTGGGCCGAGCTCGTGAAGAAGTCAGGCGCGACGGCCGACTGACGTACCGGCGAGCGCGCGCTCGATCGCCTCGACGCCGCGCGCGAGCCCGTCTTCGGCGCGCATGCGCGCGCCGAGCACCGCCGCCCGCTCGCGCACCTCGGCCCTGTCGGCGAACGCGATGCCGCGCGCGAGCGCGTCCGCATCGAGCCGGCTGCCCGCCACGGCTTCGGGCGCCACGCCGGCCTGCGCGAGCCGGTGCGCCCAGAAGAACTGGTCGCCCGCGAACGGCACCACCACCGAGGGCACGCCCGCGCGCGCGGCCGAATGCGTGGTGCCCGACCCGCCGTGGTGCACCATCAGCGCCATGCGCGGGAACAGCCAGTCGTGCGGCACGTCGCCGACGACATGGAAATTCGGCGGCAGCCCTTCGGCGTCGAGGCCGCTCCAGCCCGGGTTGAGCACCACGCGCCGGCCCGCGGCGGCATCGACGATGGTCTGCCGCATGCGGCGCGCGTCGAAGCCCGTCATGCTGCCGAAGCCGATGTAGAGCGGCGCCTCGCCCGCGGCGAGGAAGGCCTCGAGCGCCTCGGGCGCCTGCCATGCGCGCGCGGGCGGAATCCACTGCCCGCAGACCGAAGCGTTGGCGGGCCAGTCGGCCGGCCGCGGCACGAGGCTGGGCGAGAAGCCGTAGAGCATCGGATGCGTGGTCCAGAGCCGCCGGCGCGGCGGCAGGCCGCAGACCTCGGCGCGTGCCGCGTTGACCGCGGGCCGGAAGGCGCGCCACAGCAGGGTGTTGATCAGGTGATGGCTCGGGCGGTTCAGCCAGCGCGGCACGCGCGCGGGCGGGATGAAGGGCGTCGCGAAGTCGCGCGTGGGCGTGAGCGGGAACAGGCCCGCGCCGATCACCGGCACGCCGAGCGCCTCGCCGGCCGAGAGGCCCACGAAGGCGGCCAGGCCGGCGCAGACGATCGCATCGCAGCCCTGCGCGGTCTGCACCGTCTGGCGCAGCCAGGCGGCCGCATGCGTGTTGGCGATCGCGGCCAGCGCCTTGGCGGCGGCGCCAGGGCGCTCGCTCTGCGCCACCACGTTGGCAATCGCGCCGCTCGCGCCGAGCGCGCCGCGGATGTCGCCCGCGAGCGCCTGCGTGCATACGCCGAGTGCCTGCGTGCTCGCGAGCGTGGCGGCGTCGGCCAGCAGCACCGAGGCGTGGCCGGCCTGGTCGAGCGCATGGCACAGGGCACCGAGCGGGCGCGTGTCGCCCTCGGTGCCGTAGGTGAGCACGGCGATCTTCATGCGCGCTTCCTCCCGCGCGGTGCCTTGCCCGCGGCGGCGGCGCCGCGCACGAAGAGTTCGACGACGGCTTCGAACTCCTCGGACAGCACGAGGCCGGGCAGCGTGAGCCAGCGCATCAGCGCGCCGAAGTAGAGGTGGTGCAGCAGCGAGGCGAGGTGCTCGGCCGTGAGGTCGGCGCGCAGCGTGCCGTCCTGCTGCGCTTGCTCGATCAGCAGCGCGAACAGGCCCGCGAGGTCGCGCGGCCGGCCCTCCGCGTCGGGGCCGCCGCCGCCGAGCTCGTCCTCGATGTTGAGGAAGCGGAAGCGGAAGTAGTCGAGCAGGTAGCCGCGGTGGCGCTCCGACCAGTCGGCCGAGGCCGCGAGCAGCCGCCCGAGCCGTGTCTCGAAATCGCCGGGCTCTGCCAGCAGCGCGCCCAAGCGCTCGGCATCGGCCGCGAGCTGCATGTGGACCCAGTGCGCGAGGATCGCTTCCTTGGTCGCGAAATGGTTGTAGAGCGTGCCCTTGGCCACATCGGCCGCGAGCGCGATCTGCTCCATGGTGGTGGCGTCGTAGCCCGCGGTGTTGAAGAGCCGCATCGCGGTGGTGGCCACGTGGTCGAGCGTCTGGGCGCGGCGCCGCTCGCGGCGGCCGGGGAGTTCGGGAACTGGCAAGGGGGTGTCTCGAATATTGAACGTCGTCCAAGTTTATACGACGTTCAATATCCGATGCTTCCGGGCCGCTCAGCGCGGCACGAAGCCGGGCGGCGCGTCCGCCCGCTCCAGCGACCACAGCTGCGCGAGCAGCCGGCCGGCCTCGGCGGCGCCGATCACCGGACCGGCGAGCTCCAGGAACTTGCCTTCGAGCTCGGCGTCCGAGAGCGGCAGCTCCGGGTCGCCCTTGCGGTCGGGCTGCAGGTGCGCGAGCGTGGCGCCGTCCCGCGTGGTGATCGCCACGTGCGCGCCGCGCCGGCCCGGGAAGGCGGCGTCCAGTGCCGGGTCCACGCGCACGTCGATGCGCGCCATGAGTTCGCGCGTGCGCGCGTCGTCCAGTCGCGCGGGCTCGTAGGCCGCGAGCCGCACGCTGCCGTGCGCGAGCGCGGTCGCGACCACATAGCGCAGGCTGAAGCGCGCCTCGTTCGCGGTGCGCGGATGCGCATGGCAGGCGATGTCGAGCGCGGGCCGGTAGGTGTCGACCTGCACGTGCGCGATGTCCTCGGGCCGCAGGCCGTGCTGCGTGCGCAGCGCGAGCGCGGCATCGATGGCGGCGAAGGTGTGGCCGCAGCCGATGTGGTTCTTGAAGCTGAGGCGCGTGATGTGGAAGTCGCGGCCCAGCGTCGCGGCGGCCTGCGACCAGTCGGGGCCGTCGCTCATGGCATGGCCCAGGCCGGCCTCGCCGTCGAGCACGTCGAGCGAGCCGGTCACGCCGCGCGCGGCCAGCTGCGCCGCGAGAAGGCCGGCTTCGGCGGCGCGGCCCGCATGCAGCGGCTTGGACATCGAATCCATGCGGAAGGCTTGCTGCAGCCCGGCCGCGAAGGTGGCGGCCGTGGCCAGCGCATGCGCGAAGGGCAGGGCGTCGAGCTGCAGCACGCCGGCCGCCGCGGCCGCGGCGCCGAAGGTGCCGACCGTGCCGGTGTTGTGCCAGTGGCGGTAGTGCGCACGGCCCATCACCACGCCGATGCGCGTGGAGACTTCGTAGCCGAGCACCAGCGCGCGCAGGAAGGCCAGCCCGTTCGCGCCGGCCTCCTGGCTCGCGGCCAGCGCCGCGGCGATGGTGGCGGCGCCCGGGTGGTACATCGCGTCTCGGAAGCTGTCGTCCACCTCGGCCGCGTGCGCCGCGGCGCCGTTGTAGAGCGCGGCGGCCCGCGCCGTGGCGCGGCGTCCGTCGCCGAGCTGTGCGCGGCCGCGGTCGAGGTCGTCGGCGAGCACCTGCGCGAGTTGCGGCAGCGGGTCGGTCGCGAGGCCGGGGAACAGCGAGGCGTACCAGTCGATCACGGCGCGCTTGGCGTGGTGGAGGACCTCCTCGGAAAGCGCCGCGTCGCGGTGGGCGCGGGCATAGAGGCCCAAGGCTTCGGTGGGGTGCATGGCGGTCTGTCGGTATGGGTGGGCCATGATGACGGGCTCAGGCCAGCACCACCACCCCGTCGGCCGCGCGCACGCCCCGGCCCTGGCCGTCCACCACCGGCAGCACGAACAGCGGATTGATCTCGGCCTCGACCAGCCGCTCGCCGAGCTGCGCGGCCATGCGCGAGAAGGCGACGATGGCATCGACGAGCGCCTCGACATCGCACTTCGGGCGCCCGCGGAAGCCGTCGAGCAGCGGCCACGAGCGGAGTTCGCGCGCCATCGCCAGCGCCTCGTCGCGGCCCAGGCCGCCGGTGGGCGGCAGCAGGCGCAGGGTGGTGTCCTTGAACAGCTCCGCCGTCACGCCGCCCATGCCGAGCAGGATCGCCGTGCCGAGCGCATCGCGGTGCATGCCGAGAATCAGCTCGGTGCCGCCCTCGACCATCTGCTGCACGAGGAAGCGCCGCGGCAGCACGCCGGTCCGGGCCTCGACCTCGGCGGCCATGGCGCCCAGCCGCGCGCCGATGTTCTCGGCCGTGAGGCCGACCGCCACGCCGCCGACATCGCTCTTGTGGGTGATCGCTGCCGAGAGCAGCTTCAGCACCACGCGGCCGCCGAGTTCGCGCGCGGCGGCCTCGGCCTCGGCCGGCGTGGCGACCACGCGCTCGGCCGCGCAGGGCACGCCGAATCGCGCGAACAGCTGCTTGGCCTGGTGCTCGTCGAGCGAACCGGCGGGAAGGTCGTCGATCGCGACCGGGGCGGCCGGGGCACCGCCTTCGGCCTGCGGCCGGGCCTGCGCGGCCTGGCGCATCGCGCGCAGCGCGGCGGTGCAGCTCTCGGCCGCCGCGAAGGCGGGCACGCCGCGCCGCGTCAGCAGCGCGCCGACCTCGGGCGCATGCGGGCTCACGTAGGCGATCACCGGCTTGTCCGAGCGCGGCAGGCAGTCCTGGATGGCGCCAGCGAGCAGTTCGGGCATCGCCAGGCTCGACGAGCCGACGATGACCACCAGCGCGTCGTAGCTCGGGCTCGCGAGCAGCACGTCGATGGCGCCGCGCAGCAGGTCGGGCTTCAGGCCCGCGAGGGTCACGTCGATGGGATTGCGGTCGAGCACCGCATGGTCGCCGGTCTGCAGCGCGCGCAGCGCCTCGGCCGTGGCCGCATCGGGCGCGGGCGTGTCGAAGCCGGCCAGGCCCAGGTCGTCCGACACCAGCGTGCCGGCGCCGCCGGTCGAGGTGAGAATCGCGACCCGCGTGCCGCGCAGGCGGCGGCCGGTGGCGAGCGCCGAGGCGATGTCGAGCAGCTCGCCGAAGGTCTGCGCGCGCAGCACGCCGACCTGCCGGAACAGTGCGTCGTACATGCGGTCGGCGCCGGCCAGCGCGCCGGTGTGCGACACCGCGGCGCGGGCGCCGGCCTCCGAGCGGCCGACCTTGAACGCCACCACCGGCTTGCCGGCGCGCGCGGCCTTCAGGCAGGCTTGGCGGAAGCGCACGGGATCGCGCACGGTCTCGATGTAGAGCGCAATGACCCGGGTGGCTTCGTCGTCGGCCAGGTGGTCGATGAAGTCGGCCAGTTCGAGGTCCACCTCGTTGCTGGTCGAGACCAGCTTCGACAGGCCGATGCCGCGCGCCGCGGCGCGCGAGAGCAGCGCGCCGAGGATGCCGCCGCTCTGCGACACCACGCCGATGCCGCCGACCGGAAAGTCCTGCATCTCGAGCGCCCCGGTGGCCGAGAGCACGATGCGGTCGCTGAGGTTCACCAGGCCGATGGTGTTGGGCCCGAGGATGCGCATGCCGCCGGCCGCTTCCATCAGCTGGCGCTGGCGCCGCGCGCCTTCCTCGCCGGTCTCGGTGTAGCCGCTCGCCAGCACGATGGCGGCTGCGCAGCGGCGCGCGGCCAGCTCGCGCACCGCCAGGTGCGCGCGTTCCGCGCCCAGCAGCACGATCCCGACATCGGGCGCCTCGGGCAGGGACGCCACGTCGGGGTAGCAGCGCAGCTCGCCGATGCGCTCCACCTTGGGATTGACGGGATAGATGCTGCCCGCGAAGCCGTGCTTGAGCAGGTAGGACACGGGGCGGCCCGCGGTCTTGGTGGCGTCGGCCGAGGCACCGACCACGGCCACGCTGCGCGGCTGCAGCAGCCGGGCGATCGCGTTCATCGCGCACCTCCGGCGGCGGACTTGTCGAGGAAGGCCATCACCGCCTCCCGGTGCTCGGTGCTGGTGTAGCAGATGCCCTGCGCCTGGCTGCCCTGCGCGAAGACCTGTTCGGACGGCAGTTCGAAGCTCTGGTTGAGGATGGTCTTGCCGAGCGCGAGCGCGGTGGCCGAGCCCTTGCTCATTTCCGCGGCCCAGGCCCGGGCTTCGGCGACGAGGCTGTCGGCCGGCGCCATGCGATCGACGATGCCGAGCCGCAGCGCCTCCTCGGCCTCGACCTTGCGGCCGCTGAAGATCAGTTCCTTGGCGCGCGGCAGGCCGACGCGGCGCGGCAGGAAGTACATGCCGCCGCCGTCGGGCACGATGCCGCGGTGGATGTACGACCAGGTGAAGTTCGCGGCCTCGCTCGCGATGATGAAGTCGCAGGCCAGCGCCGTGTCGGCGCCCAGGCCCGAGGCGGCACCGTTGACCGCCGCGATGGTGGGCTTGGGCATGGTGTGCAGCAGCGACTGCGTGTAGTGCACGCGCTGCTGGCGATGCCAGCCGTTGAAGCCGATCTCGCCGGCCGGCGCGCTCATGCGGCGCTCCATGCCGGCCACGTCGCCGCCGGCGCAGAACCCCTTGCCGTTGCCCGTGAGCACCAGCGCACGAATCGCCTTGTCGGCGCTCACGCGTTCGAGCGCATCGATGAACTGGCTGCGCATCTCGTCGCTCATCGCGTTGCGCTTCTCGGGGCGGTTGAGGCGCAGCGTGGCGATGCCGGCGTCGATCTCGAGTTCGATCAGGGAGGGAGTGTTCATTTCTGTTGCCATGTGGTTGTCGGTATGCCCGGGAACACCGCGGAACCGGCTTCGCCGGGCCGCCGGTGTTGCCCCCTCGAGGGGGGAGTCGAGCTACACGAAGTGAGCGAGGGACGGGGGTGGTCTTCAGTCTGTCGTGATGCGGTTCTCTTTCACGACCTTGCGCCAGCGCGCTTCCTCGCCCTTGGCATAGGTCTCGAAGTCCTTCGGCGAGCCGGCCTTGATGACCAAGCCTTCGCTCTCGACACGCTGGCGGAAGGCCTCGGTCTGCACCGCCTTGCGCGCGGCCGCGTTGAGGCGCTCGATCACCTCGGGCGGCGTGCCCGCGGGCGCATAGAGGCCGTACCAGCTGTCGGCCACGTAGCCCGGCACACCGCTCTCGGCAATCGTTGGCACCTTCGCGAGCCCGGGCGATGCGGCGCGCGTGGCGGTGGTCACCGCGAGCGCGCGCAGCTTGCCGTTCTCGATGAAGCTGCCCACGGCCGCCGCGGTGGCGAACATCACGTCGACCTGGCCGCCGAGCAGGTCGTTGAGCGCGGGGCCGGCGCCGCGGTAGGGGATGTGGATGATGTCGGTGCGCGTGAGGTTCTTGAACAGCTCGCCGGCCAGGTGCGCCGAGGTGCCTGCGCCCTGCGAGGCGAACGAGAGCTTGCCCGGCCGCGCCTTGGCTTCGCGGATCAGCGCCTGCACCGAGGTGATCGGGCTTTCGGCGCGCACCACGAGCACGTTCGGCGAAACGCCGACCAGCATCACCGGCGCGAAGGCTTTTTCCGTGTTGTAGGGCAGCCGGCTCTGGAGGCTGGGATTGACCACGTGCGCCACCGTGGCCATGACCAGCGTGTAGCCGTCGGGCGCGCTCTTGGCGACCGCATCGGTGCCGATGATCGTGCCGGCGCCGGGCTTGTTGTCGATGATGACCGGCTGGCCGAGCGCCTCGCCCATCGCGATGCCCATGGTGCGCGCGACCAAGTCGGTACCGCCGCCCGGCGCGAAGGGCACGACGATGCGCACGGGGCGCTCGGGAAAGGCCGCGTGGGCCGGCAGCACGGCCGCGGCGGCCAGGGCCCCCGCGAGGAAGGCGCCGCGCCAGGCGCGGGCGAGCAATGAACGGTGGTTCGGCATGGGTTTGTCTCCGGTTCTTGGCAGCAGCACTTCGGGCTGCGGTGATCGAAGCGTACGGACGCATGCCCGTGGGCGCATCCCCTCATTTCCACTGCTTGGAAATGCTGCCCCTGCCTGCGGTAGAGTCGCGCGAACCGAGGCCACCTGCCATGCCATCGAACGCCCCCGAGGCAGCGCCTGCCAGCCGGCGCCGCCACCATGAAGACCCGACGCTCAACCGCTCGCTCGCGCGCGGCGTCGAGATCCTGCGCGCCTTCAAGCCGGGCGCGGCGCTGCTCGGCAACGGCGAGCTCGCGGAGCGCACCGGCCTGTCGCGCGCCACCGTGAGCCGGCTGGTGCAGACGCTGGTCGAGGCCGGGCTGCTCGAGCACGACCGCGCGCGCCGTGCCTACCGGCTCGCCGCGCCGCTGCTGAGCTTCGCGCATGCGATGCGCGCCGGCTCGCCGGTGCTCGCCGTGGCCGCGCCGCGCATGCGCCGGCTGGCCGAGAAGCTGCGCGTGAACGTCGGCCTCGCGATGGCCGACCGCGACGAGATGGTGTATCTCGAATCGGTGCGCTACAACCGCAAGGTGTCGCTGCGCAACGTGGTGGCCGGCCAGCGCGTGCCGATCGAGCTCACCTCGCTCGGGCGCGCCTACCTCGCGGTGGCGCCGGCGGCCGAGCGCCGCACGCTGATGGCGCTGTTCCGGCGCCGCCGCCGCGCGCAGTGGGAGCCGCTGCGCCGGGCCATCGACGAGGCCGCGGCCAGCGTAAAGGCGCACGGCTACTGCGCGGCCTCGTGGCAGCCCGAGGTGGTGGCGCTGGCCACGCCGATCGTGGTGGCGGGGCATCCGCCCTATCTGCTGAACATCAGCATCGCGACCGCGGGCAGCCTCGCCGAGGCCGAGCGCGAACTGCGCGCGCCGCTGCTGAAGCTAGCCCGGGAGATCGCCGCCGCGCTCGCGCAACTCGCCGCCTGAGCGGCACGCGCATGGCCCACCGGCGCGGTGCGGCATCGGTCTTCGGGGACAATCGGGGACTCCGCAGTTTTCCGCCGCGTTCCCTCGAACGCCGTTCCCGACCGCTTTTTCCTTCCTGCGGCTTCGATGCCGGGCGCTTCGCCCGCGCGCGTCGCTGCCGCCGTCCGTTCCTCCCGTGCAAGCAATGCTCTCCGACGCCGGCCCGGTGCTGGTCTTCATGGCCTGCGTGGCCCTCGCCACCTATGCGCAGAACCTCACCGGCTTCGCCTTCAGCCTGATCCTGCTCGGCCTGGTGTCGGTGTTCCACGTCGCCAGCGTGACCGACACCGCGAATGCCGCGATGGTGCTGACGCTGATCAACGCCTGGACCTACTTCCGCGCCCGGCCCGGCGTGGTGCCCTGGCAGCTGATGAAGCCGGCGCTCAACGGCAGCACCGTGGGCGTGCTCGTGGGCCTGATGCTGCTCGCCTGGCTCAGCGGCGGCGCGGTCGACTGGCTGCGCGGGCTGCTGGGCGTGTCGATCCTGGCGTGCGCGCTGCTGCTGGTGCTGCAGGGGCGGCCGCTGCCGGCGGTCTCGGGGCGCGCGAGCTTCTCGATCATCGGCGGGCTCTCGGGGCTGCTCGGCGGGCTGTTCTCGAGCTCGGGGCCGCCGATCGTCTTCCACATGTACCGCCAGCCGCTGGACCGCGAACTGGTGCGCCGCGCGCTGCTGCTGATGTTCGCGTTCAACTCGCTGGTGCGGCTGGTGGTCGTGCTCTCCACCGGGCACTTCTCGTGGCACTCGGCGCTGCTCGCGGGCAGCGCGGTGCCCGTGGTCTACGGCGTGACGCGGCTGCACCACCGGCTGCCGAACCGGCTCTCGCCGCGCACGCTCAAGTGGCTGGTGGGCGGGCTGCT
Source organism: Variovorax sp. TBS-050B (assembly GCF_029893635.1). NCBI lineage: Bacteria > Pseudomonadati > Pseudomonadota > Betaproteobacteria > Burkholderiales > Comamonadaceae > Variovorax > Variovorax sp. TBS-050B. The sequence goes on from NZ_JARXYR010000001.1 coordinate 251,109, forward strand.
CGCGGCCGCGGGGTCGACGCTGGTGGCGACGGCCTGGGTCGCGATCGCGCGGGGCTGACGGACCTCGGCGCGGCGCCCTGCGGCGGTCAGCCGCCGAGGACGTAGCGCGCGGTCGCCATCATCCGCACGTTCTTCGTCGTGTTGACGGACGGCGTGTGCAGCAGGCGCATGTCCATCAGGAACACGTCGCCCGCGCGGCCTGACATCTCGAGGATCGCCAGCCCACGCTCGCGCAGCCGCGCCTCGAGCTGATCGCCCGGCCCCTTGAGCAGCGCACGCAGGCTGCCGTCGCCCGCGGCACGGTGCGAACCCGCGATCGCGAGCGTCGCGCCGCCGTGCGGGGCCACGTCGTCGATCAGCACGAAGACCTGAATGCCGGGCAGGCGGTCGCGCGGCTCCGCGGCCACGTCTACATGCCAGGGGAGGCGCTCGAGCGTCCATTCCCCCTGGTGCGGCAGCGAGAGCAGCAGCTGCATGCCGGTCGCCGGCGGCAGCGCGCGTTGCGCGAGGCCGCCGACGGTGTCGAGAAGCTCTTGGGTGAGCAGCAGGTCGTCGATACCGGGGAGCTTGACGAGCGTCGAGAGCTTCGCCGTCTGCTGGAACGGCGTCAGGCCGTGCAGCGGCCCCGTCCGGCCCCGGCCCTGTGCTCCCGCGCGCGCGAGCGCCTCCTGCACCTGGCGCCGCAGCGGCGCCAGGCGCTTGCGCGGATGGAAGCCTTCGAGCCGCACGTGGCCGTGCGCGCGGAAGTGGTCGGCCAGTGCCGGCTTCATGGGCCTTCGGTCGGCGGCAGCGGAAGGTCGAAGTGCAGCACGTCCTCGCGTACGCCGAGCTTCGTGTAGAGGGCGACCGCGGGTTCGTCGGGCGGGTCGGCCTGCACGAACACCACCCACGCCCCGCGCTCGCGGGCGATGCGCTGCAGCGCGCGGATCAGCCCGGTCGCCACGCCCTTGCGCCGGTGGGCCTGCGCCACCGCGAGGTCGTAGATGTAGATCTCGCTGCGCTCCTGCTCGAACTTCATGAGCTCGTAGGCCGCGATGCCGCCGATCACCTGCGAGCCTTCGCAGGCGGCCAGCGCGATGAAGGTGTCGCCGCCGAGCAGCCGGCGCAGGTAGGCCGGCCCGGGACGGCGCGCGCCGTAGGTCTCGGGATCGTCGAAGGCTTCGCCGAACATGCTGAGCAGGTCGTGCATCAGCGGTTCGTCCTCGGCCGTGAGCTGCCGGACGGTGAATGAGGAGCAGGGAAGGGCGGACATGCGGCCGATCGTAGTCCAGAGGCAGAATGCGTGCGCCATGATCACGCCCGACCTGCTGCAACGCATGTGCCATGCGCGCCACCGGCTGGAACGCGAGCTCGAGCCGCCCGCCAGCGTCGCGCAGCTCGCGCGCGAAGCCGGGCTGTCGACCGCGCATTTCATCACCCAGTTCAGCGCGCTGTTCGGCGAGACGCCGCTGCGCTGCCGGACGCGCGCGCGGCTCATGCGCGCGCGCGAGATGCTGCTCGCGAGCGACGAGCCCGCCACGCAGATCGGCCTGGCACTGGGCTTCGACAACCTCGGCAGCTTCTCGCGGCTGTTCACGCGGCATTTCGGCATGCCGCCGCGCGCCTATCGGCGCCAGGCGAAGCCGTTCGTGGCCGCGCCCCTCGGCTGCATCGGGCTGATGAACCAGGCCCTAGCGGACGACCGGAATTTCGGCGAAGTCGGCGCCGACGGGATCGGGCAGCATGAGGGCTTCATCCTTCCCCATCGTCACCCTCACTGACCGGAAACACCATGCGCATCAATCTCACGAGCATCTTCGTCGACGACCAGGACAAGGCGCTGGCCTTCTACACGCGGGTGCTGGGCTTCGTGAAGAGCCGCGAAATCCCGGCCGGTGCCTACCGCTGGCTCACGGTGCGGTCGCCGGAAGGTGGCGAGACGGAGCTGTCGCTCGAACCCAACGCCAATCCCGCGGCGCGCGACTACCAGCAGGCGCTGATGCGCCAGGGCATTCCCATCACCGCCTTTCACAGCGACGACCTCGATGCCGATGTGAAGCGCCTGCGCGAGCACGGCGTGCGCTTCACCACGGATCCGACCACGCACGGCCCGGTCCGGATCGCGGTCTTCGCCGATACCTGCGGCAACCTGATCCAGATCTACCAGCCGCTCGAGTGAGCCCGCGCCGCGGCCGCCTCAGCGCGCGAAGCGGCGGCGGTAGTCGACCAGGCTCACGCCGAGCCGCCGGCTGAAGGCGCGGCGGAAGCCGTCGACGTTGACATAGCCCACCGCATCGGCGAGCCGCTTGGCCGGCAGGTCCGACTCCTCGGCCAGGCGCCGGGCGGCGTCGATGCGCGCGTTCTCGACGAAATCCGCGGGCGTGGTGCCGGTCTCGGCGCGGAACACGCGCGCGAAGCTGCGCTCGCTCATCCCCGCGCGGCGCGCGAGCGCGGGCACCGAGAGGTCGTCCCTGAGGTGCGCGAGCACATGGTCCTGCACCTGGCGCACGCTGGAGCGCTCGGCGGCCTGGGCCGCGAGGTGGGCGCTGAACTGGCTCTGGCCGCCGGGCCGCTTGAGGAACATCACGAGTTCGCGCGCGACGCGCAGCGCGAGCTCGCGGCCGTGGTCCTCCTCGACCAGGGCCAGCGCGAGGTCCATGCCGGCCGTCACGCCGGCCGAGGTGAAAAGCTTGCCGTCCTTGACGTAGATCGCGTCGGCATCGACGCGCGCGCCGGGATAGGCCGCCGCGAGGCGCGCGGCCGAGTTCCAGTGGGTGGTCACGCACTTGTCCTCCAGCAGCCCCGCGGCCGCGAGCGCGAAGGCGCCGCTGCAGACCGAGCCGTAGCGCCGCGCCGCGCGCGCCTGGCGCTGCAGCCAGGCGTGCAGCCGCGGATCGCCGGCCTCCTGTTCGATGTGGGGGCTGCCCGCGACCAGCAGGGTGTCGATCGCGCCGCGCTGCGTGGCCACGGTCGCGTCCACCTCCAGGCTCAGGCCGCTGCTGCTGCGCAGCCGGCCCGGCGCGGTGCCGATCAGCTGCACCTGGTAGGCCCGCGGCCGGCCGAGCTGGCGCGAGGCCTCGGCGAAGACGTCGGCCGGGCCGGCCACGTCGAGCAGCTGGAAACGCGGGAAGGCGAGGATGGCGATGCGCATGGCGGACAAGGTTCGAGGATTGGCGGAAAACGTCGCGACGGCGCGCGGCCGGCCGGGGCAGTTTGGCAGAAACTATCCACATCAGCAAATTCTGCCAAGGAGTTCCCATGCAAGCCCAGCCGTCCGATCCGGCTCCTCCGGTTTTCCGTTCGCCCGCGCGGGTTTCGATACGCAACCTGCCGGTCAACCTCTTCGGCGCCGTCATGGGCCTTTCGGGGCTCGCGATGGCCTGGCGGCTCGCGCACCGCGGGCTCGGCGCGCCGGCCTTCGTGGGCGAGGCGATCGGCACGCTCGCGGCCGGCGTGTTCGTGCTGCTGGGGATCGGCTATCTGGCGAAGCTCGCTCGCCATGCCGACGCAGTGCGCGCGGAGTTCCTGCATCCGGTGGCGGGAAATTTTTTCGGCACCATCGCGATCTCGCTGTTGTTGCTGTCGGGCATCGTCGAGCCGTACGCTGCCTCGGCCGCGGAGATGCTCTGGGCCGCTGGCGTGCTCGCGACCTTCGTGCTGAGCTTCGCCGTGGTTTCGCGGCTTCTCAGGGGCCAGGTCGATGCGTCGCTTGCGGTGCCGGCATGGTTGGTGCCGGGCGTGGCCACGCTCGACATCGCCGTCACCGGTGGTCACATGTCGACAGGCTGGGCCGTCGAGCTCATCCTGCTTGCGAGCGCGATCGGCGCCGTGCTCGCGCTCGTGCTCTTCACGCTGATCGTCGCCCGGCTGGTGCACCGCGAGCCGATCGCGCCGGCCATGACGCCGTCGCTGATGATCCTGGTCGCGCCGTTCGCGGTGGGCTTTCTCGCCTACGTCGAAGTGACGGGCGGTATCGACCGCTTCGCGGCGCTGCTGTTCTACTTCGCGCTCTTCATGTTCGCGGTGGTCGCGCCCATGGTGTTCCGCCCGAGCGTGAAGTTCTCGCCGGCGTGGTGGGCGATCGGCTTCCCGATGGCGGCGCTCGCCAATGCGGCACTCAAGTACGCGGCCTTCCGCGCCAGCACGCCGCTGTGGCTGCTCGCGGCCGCGCTGCTCGGCGCGCTGACGCTCGCGCTCAGGGTGCTGGCGGTGCGCACCGTCCGCATGGCCATCGACGGGAGACTGCTGGCATGAACCGCGGACTGGCCTGGACCCTGGTGATCGCGGCCGGCCTGCTCGAGATCCTGTTCGCGATCGGCCTCAAGCATGCGAACGGCCTGGAGCGGCCCTGGGTCGCGCTCGGCACCGCGGCGGCGCTGGTCGGCAGTCTCGCGCTGCTTTCGATGGGACTGCGCCAGCTGCCGGTGGGCACGGCCTATGCGGTCTGGACCGGCATCGGCGCCTCGGGCACCGCGCTGGTCGGCATCGCGCTGCTCGGCGAGCCCGTGTCGGCGCCGCGGCTGGCCTCGATCGCGGCGATCGTCGGCGGCGTCGTGGGGCTGCGGCTCGCGCACTGAGGCCGCGCAGCAAGTTCGGTCAGGACGGCGGCGCTGCGGCTGCGCCATGATCGCCGCATGGATCGCCTGACTTTTCCCGCGCTCGACCCGCTGGCCGGCCTGATCGGCTGGATCGAGACGCAGCTCGACGAGGCGCTCACGGTCGAGCGCATCGCCGCGCAGGCGGGGCTGTCGCCGTACCACTTCTCGCGCCTCTTCACGGCCCGGATGGGGCGCAGCGTGATGGCCTACGTGCGCGCCCGGCGCCTGCTCCGCGCGGCGCGCAGGCTCTGCGACGAGCCAGGCCTGCGGCTCGTGGATCTCGCGTTCGACTGCGGCTTCGAATCGCAGGAAGCCTTCACGCGCGCGTTCAAGCGCGTGTTCGGCGTTTCGCCCGGCCGCTTCCGCGCCGGTTTCGCACTGATCCCCTTCGAAGGAGACTGCCCCATGACGCTCGGTTCCGCCCTGGCTGTTCCCGTCGTCCTGCTGCCCGGGCTCACCCGGCTCGACGCCTTCAGCATCGCCGGCCCCACGCGGCGCTTCGACGATGCGAGCCGCTCGGAGATCCCTCAGCTCTGGTCGGCGCTCATGCGTGCACTGCCCTTCGACGGCCAGAGCCCCAGCTGGACCACCTATGGCGCCGTCTGGGGCGTGGACCGCGAAGAGGGCAGCTTCGACTACATGGCGGGCGTGGGCGTGAAGCCCGGCAGCGCTCTTCCGCGGGGCTTCGTCGAAAAGCGGATTCCGGCGGCGAGCTATGCCGTCTTCCGCATCACGCTCGACGGTTCGGCGGTGCATCCGCAGATCAAGGCGGCGATGGCGGCCATCTGGGGCGAACTGATTCCAGCCGCGGGATTCAGGGTCGCCGACAGTCCCGACTTCGAGCGCTACGACGACCGCTTCGAGCCGATGCGGGCCGGGGCGGTGATCGACTTCCACGTGCCGGTCGACGCCTGAGCCCCTCCTGAAAAAAAGCAGCCGGGCGATGAGCGTCTCATCCCCGGCTGCCGCAACACCCCCTTCGCCGACGGACGGTCCCGAAAGACCGCCGCGCGAACGAAGCGCGCTTGGTGCGGGGCAGGCCGGTGGCGACCTGCGTCCCGCGTGGCGTCGCTTCTGGTTCTTTCTTGCTTCCCTTCCTCTCTCCTCTTGTTGTCCTCTCAGCCGAGCAGGCCGTGCAGCAGGTTCGAGACCGGCGTCAGCACGCTGTTGCTGCCCGCGACCTGATCGACCAGGCTGGTGATCGGGGTCACGACCTCGCTCACGAGCGGCGCCGCCTGTTCGACCGTGTCGACCACGCCCGCGACGGTCGCGACCACCGGCTCGAGCGTGCTGCCCGCGCCGGCCAGGATGTCGGTCACGGGCTGCGCCACTTCGGAGACGGTGGCGACCACCGGTTCCACCGTCTCGGCCACGTTGCTGGCCACGTCGAGCACCGGCTCCAGGATGCCGGCGACGGTGTCGCCGCCGAGCAGGTCGCCGCCGAGCAGGCTGCCGACAAGGCCGTCCTCGCCAAGCACACCGCCCAGCAGGTCGCCACCCAGGAGGTCGCCGCCTAGCAGGCCACCGACGATGCCATCCTCACCGAGCACGCCGCCGAGCAGGTCGCCACCCAGGAGGTCGCCGCCGAGCAGGCCACCGACGATGCCGTCCTCACCGAGCACGCCGCCGAGCAGGTCGCCACCCAGGAGGTCACCGCCGAGCAAGCCGCCGACGATGCCGTCTTCGCCGAGCACGCCGCCGAGCAGGTCGCCACCGAGGAGATCGCCACCCAGGAGGTCGCCGCCAAGCAGGCCACCGACGATGCCGTCCTCGCCGAGCACGCCGCCGAGCAGGTCGCCACCGAGGAGATCGCCACCCAGGAGGTCGCCGCCAAGCAGGCCACCGACGATGCCGTCCTCGCCGAGCACGCCGCCGAGCAGGTCGCCACCGAGGAGATCGCCACCCAGGAGGTCGCCGCCGAGCAGGCCACCGACGATGCCGTCTTCGCCGAGCACGCCGCCCAGCAGGTCGCCACCGAGGAGATCGCCACCCAGGAGGTCACCGCCTAGCAGGCCACCGACGATGCCGTCCTCACCGAGCACGCCGCCCAGCAGATCGCCGCCGAGGAGGTCGCCACCCAGGAGATCGCCGCCGAGCAAGCCGCCGACGATGCCGTCCTCACCCAGCACGCCGCCGAGCAGGTCGCCACCCAGGAGGTCGCCGCCGAGCAGGCCACCGACGATGCCGTCCTCACCGAGCACGCCGCCCAGCAAGTCGCCACCCAGGAGATCGCCGCCGAGCAAGCCGCCGACGATGCCATCCTCACCCAGCACGCCGCCGAGCAGATCGCCACCGAGAAGGTCACCGCCGAGCAGGCCGCCTACGATGCCGTCCTCACCGAGCACACCGCCCAGCAGGTCGCCACCGAGGAGATCGCCGCCGAGCAGCCCACCGACGATGCCGTCCTCACCGAGCACGCCGCCCAGCAAGTCGCCACCCAGGAGATCGCCGCCGAGCAGGCCGCCGACGATGCCATCCTCACCCAGCACGCCGCCGAGCAGATCGCCACCGAGAAGGTCACCGCCGAGCAGGCCGCCTACGATGCCGTCTTCGCCGAGCACGCCGCCGAGCAGGTCGCCACCGAGGAGATCGCCACCCAGGAGGTCGCCGCCAAGCAGGCCACCGACGATGCCGTCTTCGCCGAGCACACCGCCGAGCAGGTCGCCACCCAGCAGGTCACCGCCGAGCAGCCCACCGACGATGCCGTCTTCGCCGAGCACGCCGCCCAGCAAGTCGCCGCCCAACAGGTCGCCACCAAGCAAGCCGCCCAGCGGGCTGTCGGCCAGCAGGCCGCCCACCACGCCGTTGGCGCCGAGCAGGTTGTCCACGACGCCGTCCTGGCCCAGCAGACCGCCGCTGAGGCCTTCGCTGCCGAGCAGGCCGGCAAGCGCGCCGTCGCCGCCGAGCAGTCCGCCCACCAGTCCATCGCCGCCGATCAGGCCGCCGACCAGGCCATCGCCCGCAAGCAGGTCGCCGAGCAGGCCTTCATCGCCGAGCGGGCCGCCCAGCAGACCGCCGAGCAGGCCGTCGTCACCCAGCAGGCCACCGACCAGGCCTTCATCGGCCATCACGTCGCCGAGCAGACCACCGACCAGGCCATCCTCGGCGAGCAGGCCGCCGAGCGCGCCGTCTTCGGCCAGCAGGCCGCCGACCAGGCCGTCTTCGCTCACGAGGCCGGCCACGAGGCTGTCGTCGCCGAGCAGGCCCTCGACCACGTTCTCGACCACGCCGCCGTCGCCGATGAGGGTGTCGACGGTGTCGTCCAGGCCCAGCGCGCCGGTCACGCCGGTGAGGATCCCGTTGTCGCCCAGCAGGTTGTCGAGGCCGTTCTGCAGCGCATCGGTGACGTGATCGACCTGGCCGACGAGCGCGTCGGTCGCGCCGTTGCCGAGCAGCGGATCGAGCACCGGATTGAGCACGCCGTCGAGGTCGTCGAGCACGGTCTCGGCCACGTCGTCGACGGGGTCGAACTGGTTCGGATTGTCGCGCGTGAAGTCGTCGCCGAGCACGGGCGAGAGGATGTCGTCGACCAGGTCGGTGGTGCCGTCGACCACGCCGCTGACCGGGTCGAGCGAATCGCCCAGGCCGAGGTTGTCGTCGGACGCGCCGATCACGTTGCCCAGGAGGCCGTCGGAGGGATCGAGGAGGGCGTCGCCGTCTGCGTCGGCATCCGCATCCGCATCTGCATCTGCATCTGCATCTGCATCTGCATCTGCATCTGCATCAGCGTCCGCATCGGCATCAGCGTCCGCATCGGCATCAGCGTCCGCATCGGCATCAGCGTCCGCATCGGCATCGGCATCGGCATCGGCATCGGCGTCGGCGTCGGCGTCCGCATCCGCATCCGCATCGGCGTCCGCATCGGCGTCAGCGTCCGCGTCGGCATCAGCGTCGGCATCAGCGTCGGCATCAGCGTCCGCATCGGCATCAGCATCAGCATCAGCGTCAGCGTCAGCATCGGCATCGGCATCAGCATCGGCATCGGCATCAGCGTCCGCATCAGCGTCCGCATCGGCATCGGCATCGGCATCAGCGTCCGCATCAGCATCAGCATCAGCATCAGCATCAGCGTCCGCATCAGCATCAGCATCAGCGTCCGCATCAGCATCAGCATCAGCATCAGCATCAGCATCGGCATCGGCATCGGCATCGGCATCGGCATCGGCATCGGCATCTGCGTCCGCATCTGCATCGGCGTCGGCGTCGGCGTCGGCGTCGGCGTCGGCGTCGGCGTCGGCATCCCCGTCCGCATCCGCATCGGCGTCCGCATCGGCATCCGCGTCGGCATCGGCCTCGCCCACGGGCAGCGGAATGAAGCCGCCACCGCCGCCATCGCCACCACCGCCGCCCAGGGCGGCACCCAGGCCCACGGCGCCCAGCGCGCCGAGGGCGAATTCGCCCAGGCCGATGCCCCCGGCACCGGCCGTCGACTTGGTGACGGCCACCGCGGCGGCATCCGCATCGCTGTCGGGCGGGGTCATCTGGAGGTCGCCCGCGGCGACGTCCACGTTGACCTGTTCGAGACCACCCGGAAGCTTGGTCGAGCCGATCAGGGCATCGGTGCCGCCGGTGAAGACGCCGGCCAGCGGCGCCTTGTTGGAAGCGCTGCCCGGGAAGATCACGTTGGCGTGGCCGTCGCTGGGAACGATGACGCGGTCGCCGGGCATCAGCGCCTGGGAGCCCGCCACCGGAATCTGCGCGCCGTCGCGGATCACCATGGTCCCGGGCGTGGCCTCGGTGATCGAGCCGATGCCCGCGCGGCCCTCGAGCCCCGGCGATGCGCCGACCGCCACGGGCGCGACGGCGCCGGAGGTGATGGGCGTGGAACCAGCCTGCGCAATCACCACCGGTGCGACCTTGGAGTCGCTCGCCGGGGTGGAAGAAGAATTCAGATTGTCAGCAACAGCCATGGGGCCTCCTCGTCATTGGTGGGGAGTCCAGGGCAAGTTGTGTGCCGCTGCGAAACAGCCGCAAAAACAGCCTAAAAGTATGAAAAGAGTCCGCTTTGAGCCGTGTTCGGCGCGGTGGTGGGGGTCCGCGTTACGTTACGTCGGCCGGAGACGATCCGTAACGTCGACGACCATCGCAGCCCTCGGCGGGCGGGATGGCAGGGGCGGCTAGAACTTTATGCCGCGTCGCCGTGGCGCGGCCGCGCGAGCCCCAGACGCGCCAGCACCTGGCCCTCGTAACGCGGCCAGCCCCGAGCCGAGTTCTCGATGGCGATCTTGTCGAGCTCGAGGCGGTCGAACAGCGCGTCTGTCAGGCGCCGGTAGTCGCGGTACAGCGCGACGAGTCCATCGAGACCTGCGAGGCCGCGCCGCGCGGCGTAGGGGCCCTTGAGCTTCCAGTCGACCTGGTACTTCACCCAGGCCTCGCCGCGCTCCGCGCAGACGACATGGATGGCGCGCTCGACGTCTTGCTGCCACAGGTACACGATCAACGGCCTCAGGGGCGCGATGAGGCGCGCGACGGTATCGCAATGCGCGGCGATCTCGTCGAAGCTCGCTTCCATGAGGAAGAGGTGGGTGACGTCGCCGTGATACAGCTGTCCGTCGAACACGGCAACCGCGGCATCGGACCGGGCACCCTCGACGAAGCGCTGCCATCGCGCGGCCGCACGCGCGGCGAGCTCGTTCGGCGTGCAGTCGCGCCAGGGCTCGAACCAGTGCGCGAGCTCGTCGGTGGCGCGCACCGGGTGCGGGTCGGCGCGCTCGTGGATCGCCAGCACGGGCCGTTGCGCGGCTTCGTAGGCCCGCGCGACCCGCCGCATGGTGGTCGACTTGCCCGAACCCATGATGCCCTCGATCACCACGAGGCCGGGCGGGCGGTCGGCGGGAGGGTTCGGCGCTTCGGCAGGCATCGGGCGGTCCGGGATCGTGGGCGGGCGCCGATCGTAGCCGCCGCCGCGTGACAATGCCGGCGCCTCATCCCTCTGAAGAAAGAACGTCGCCATGCCCTCTGAAAACCCGACCCCCGTGCAGCCTGCCGGCATGCCGCCACCGGGCGGCCACTACTCGCACGGCATGGTGGCCAACGGCTTCGTGTTCGTCTCCGGCCAGCTGCCGATCACGCCGGCCGGCGAGAAGCTGGCGGGCGCGAGCTTCGCCGAGCAGGCGCGGCAGGTGCTCGAGAACGTCTCGGCGGTGCTGCAGGCGAGCGGCAGCGGCATCGCGCGGCTGGTGCAGGTCCGCGTGTACCTCGACGACATCGAGAACTGGCCCGAGTTCAACCGCATCTATGCCGACTGGGCCGGCAGCGCGCGACCGAGCCGCGCGATCGTGCCGACCGGCAAGCTGCACTACGGGCTCAAGCTCGAAGTCGAGGCCGTGGCGCTCGCGGGCTGATCGCGCAGCAGCGCCATCGCCCAGTTGTCGAGACCCACGCCGTCGATGCGCATGGCGTGCCGCATCAGGCCCTCGGTCTGGAAGCCGAGCCGCTCGTACAGCGCCTTGGCCCGGGTGTTGTCCGTGCGCACCGTCAGTTCGATGCGCGTGATGCCGCGCGCCCATGCGCCCGCGATGGCCGCGCGCATCAACGGCTCGCCGATGCTGCGGCCGCGGAACGCCGGCAGCAGGCCGATGCCGAGCGTGCCCACGTGCGCGCGCGCCTCGCCGTGCACCGGCAGCACGTCGCACCAGCCCACCACGCGCCCCTGCCAGAGCGCCACCCGCAGGCAATCGCCGCGGGCGAGGATCTGGCCGTAGAAGGCGAAGGCCTGCTCGCGCGGCGGCGCCTGGGTGAAGGCGAGATAGCGCTTCTCGCGCGCCACCGTGTCGAGCACGGCGCGCAGCGCGTCGAAATGCGCCTCGGCAAGCGGCTCGATCGAGAGGCTCATCGCGCGTCGACCTCGAACACGTCGCCGTTGGTGGGCGTCGCGTTCTCGTGATAGATGTCGTAGAGGTATTGGGCGAGTTCGCCGCGCGGCAGGTCGGAAGGAATCGCGAGTTCGGCCGGCCGGCGCTTGCCGTCGGCGCTCACCACCGAGGCCCGCCACGCGTCGCCGGCGCGCTCGATGCGCAGCAGCTGGCCGAAGACGTTGAACAGATGGTGCATGCCCATGCCGCTCACTTCCTGCGCTTCGCGGGCTTCGCCTTGGCGGCATTGCGCTCGGCCGCCGCGCGCACCAGGGCCTTGAACGCCTCCGCATCGACCGCCTCGCCCTCGCGGATGTCGATCGCGCGGCGCACCTTGCCTTCGAGGCTGGCGTTGAACAGGCCGGCCGGATCGTCGAGCGAGGCGCCGTGCGCGAAGGTCAGCTTGACCACGGCCTTGTAGGTCTCGCCGGTGGTGATGATCCCGTTGTGCGACCACACGGGCGTGCCCATCCACTTCACCTCCTCCACCACGTCGGGCAGCGCCTGCAGGATGAGCTCACGCATCCGGGCGAGGGTCCGGCCGCGCCAGTCGCCGAGTTCGGCGATCTTGCGATCGATCTGCTCGGAGGCCGGCAGGGTGCCGGCTGCTGCGTTCTCGGGCGATGTCATGCGCGCTCCTGGCGTTGGGGGTGGTTCGTCGTCGGGCGATCCTACCCGTGGCGCGGCGGCGCGGGCAGACCGCGCGGCCGGCGCGACATGCACGATGATGCATGTTCCGCTGCGTGACATGCACTGGAATTGCGGCGGCGGCGGGCGCGCTGCGCCGCCCGGAAGAAGCGCTTTGGCTACAAGCTGCTTCTCGTCGTTTCCTCGGGGGTGGCGGCGCGGGGATGCATGCATCATCTTGCACGTCTCTTCGCTGCGGCCTCTGCCGCATCGAAGCAGATCGGCAATTTAATTCACCCCAAGGAGACGGAAATGCCTGCACACCGAAGAGAGGGCGCCGTGGCGCTCGCCTGCATGGCCGCTGCGGCGGCGCTGGTCGGCTGCGGCGGAGGCGGCGGCCGGCCCGGCTGGAGCTTTCCGCCCATCGTCGGCGGCAATCCGCCCCCGGCGCCGCAGAAGCTCGCCTGCGACGAGACCCTGAAGACCGGCTTCGCGCCCGACGCGCAGACCACGGTGCTGCTCGTGAAGGCGTTCAGGAAGGGCGATCCGCTGCTGCTGAGCGGTGCCGCCACGGCCGCCACGCCGACGGCGCAGAACGACCTCTGCTTCGTGAAGCTCAACGTCGGGCCCGGCCACCCGGGCCCGGCCGACGCGCCGTCCACCTCGCCCGGCATCGGCATCGAGGTCTGGCTGCCCGCGCCGGCCAACTGGAACAGGCGCATCCACGTGAAGGGCGGCGGCGGCTGGGCGGGCGGCACGCAGGGCACGCTCGGCGGCATCCTGCCGAACTCCGGCTCCGCCGGTTCGGCGAGCGACACCGCGGGCATCGAAGGTGCGGTCTCCGCCACCACCGACACCGGCCATGCGGTGAGCAACGGCTCGTTCGCGATGAATCCCGACGGCACCGTCAACACGACGCTGTGGAAGGACTTCTCCGAACGCGGCATCCACGAGATGGCGATCAAGACCAAGGCGCTCGCCAAGGCCTACTACGGCGAGGAGGCGAAGTATGCGTACTGGAACGGCTTCTCCACCGGCGGCCGCCAGGGCCTGAAGGAGGCGCAGGCCAACCCCGCGGATTTCGACGGCATCCTCGCGGGCGCGCCGGCCAACAACTGGTCCAAGTTCATCACCACGGAGCTCTATCCGCAGATCGTCGTGCAGCGCGACCTCGGCGGCGTTGCGTTGACGGCGGCGCAGCACACCACGGTGTCGAAAGCGGCGATCAACGCCTGCGACCTCGTCGGCGGCGTGCACCTGGGCTATGTGCCCGACCCGGCGAGCTGTCGCTACGACCCGGCGGCGGACGCGGCCGTGATCTGCACCGCCGACGGCGGCACCAACGCCACGGCAGGTTGCGTGACGCCCGCGCAGGCGACGGCCTTCAACAAGTTCTGGTACGGCCAGACGGCCGACGGCTCGGTGCCCGATCCCGCGCTCGACAACGGCTTTGCCGCCACCACCGCCGCGGGACAGAAGTGGTTCGGCCTCGCGCGCGGCGCCAGCCTCACCGGGCTGGCCGGCGCGGCGCCGTTCCCGATCTCGACCGACCAGGTCGCGCTCGAACTGCAGGACCCGCGGCTCGCCACGCCGACTTTCCGCAATGCCACGGGCGACGGCGCCGACGGCTGGAAGTCGCTCGGCTACGCGCAGCTCGCGAATGCCTGGGACCGCGGCGTCGCGCTGCAGGCCGCGTTCGCCAACATCAACACCGACAACCCCGACCTCTCCGCCTTCCGCGACCGCAAGGGCAAGCTGCTGTCGTACCACGGGCTGGCCGACACGCTGATCCCGCCGCAGGGCACGCTGCACTACTACGGCCGCGTGGCCGCGCAGATGGGTGGCATCGCCGCCACGCAGGACTTCTATCGGCTGTACCTGGTGCCGGGCATGGGCCACGGCTTCAACAACGGCACCGCCAACCCCGACGCGAATCCGCCGCTGCCCACCAACGCGCAGCTCTACGCGCTGCTGACCGACTGGGTCGAGAAGGGCATTGCGCCGCCCGCGCGGCTCGAGGTCGCCACCACCGCGAGCGCCGCCTTCCCGGTGGTGAAGACGCGGCCGCTGTGCCTCTATCCGCTGAAGGCGGTTTACAACGCGGGCGATCCGAACACGGCGGCGAGCTACAGCTGCGCGTAGGCCCCGGGCGCGGCCGCCGGCGCGCCGTGTAAACGCAACGGCAGGCGACGCGTTGACCTTCGATGCGCCTTCTTGCCGTCTCCCTGCTGGCCGCGCTGCTGGCCTCGCCCACCCGTTCGGAGCCGCCTGAAGCGGCAACCGCGCCGCCGATCCCGTTCGCCGACGCGCACGTGCACCTCAACGACGTCGAGATGCAGCTCCAGCTGATGGAGCGCTGGGGCGCCACGCAGGCGGTGGTGTTCTGGGGCGGCCGCAGCAGCAACGCCTCGGTGCTGGAGGCCGCGCGCCGTCATCCGGGCCGCCTGATTCCGTTCGCTTCGATCTCGCCGGAGCGCACCGCCTACCGGCCCGCATGGGCGCAGGACGATCCGGCACTGCTGGCGCAGCTCGATGCGCTGCTGGAATCGGGCGAGTACAAGGGCATCGGCGAGATCTCGGCCGCGCACTTTCCTTCGGCCGGCTTTGCCGAGACCGACTTCAGCCCGCTCGGCGCGACGATGACGGGCATCATGGACCTCGCGCGCAAGCACCGGGTGCCGGTGATGGTGCACGTCGAGCTCACCCGCATGAACGAGCTGGGCACGCTGCTGGAGCGCTTCCGAGACGTGGACGTGATCTGGGCGCATGGCGGGTACACGCCGCTCTTCCTGGCGCGGCGCATGCTCGAGCGGCATCCCAACCTCTACTACGAACTCAGCGCGCGCACCTGGCCGCGGCATCCGCGCTCGCCGGACTACACCATTCTCGGCGACGGCGCGCAGGTGTGGTCCGAGTGGCTGCGCCTGATCGAGCAGATGCCGGAGCGCTTCCTCGTCGGCACCGACGCCAGCCATCGCTCGGCCGAGAGCGAGGCGATGAAGTTCGCGAGCGTGCAGGCCTTCCTGCGCCAGCTGGCGCCGTCGGCGCGAGAGCCGGTCGCGCGCGGCAACCTGCTGCGGCTGGTCGGGCTCAGCCCGCGGCGCCCTGCTTCAACGCCGTGACCTCGATCTCGATCTTCATACGCGGGTCCGCCAGGCCCGCGGAGATCATCATGGCGGCGGGCCGCACGGTGCCGAAGTACTTCCGCAGCACCGGCCAGCAGGCCTCGAAGTCGGCGCCGTCGGGCAGCACGTAGGTCACGCGCACCACGTCCGCGATGCCGGCACCGGCCTGCTGCAGCGCGGACTCGATGTTCTTCAGGCACTGCTCGGCCTGTTCGACGATGTCGTCGGCGATGGTCATCGTCGCGTAGTCGAAGCCGGTGGTGCCCGAGACGAACACCCAGTCGCCCGCCACCACGGCGCGGGAGTAGCCGATCTGTTCTTCGAAGGTGGAGCCGGAGCTGATGCGTCGTCGGGTCATGGGATTCGATGGTTGGTCGGGGCTCGCGATGGTAAGCGCGAAGAGGGCGCGCGGGCCACGCACCCGGTTTGATGTGCATCAACATGGCGGCGCGGTGCCGGCCGATCATCGGTGCGTCACTTCTCCACCGAGGATTCACCATGACGCGCATTCCCATGGCAGGCCTTGCCGCAATGGCCGTTCTGAGTGCCTGCACCGTGCTGCCCCCCGGCGGCGCAACGTCCGCCGAGGACCACGCGCGGCACCATCCGCCCGGCGCCAATGCGCCCGCGGCCGCGAAGGCGGACCAGCAGATGATGCAGATGCGCGAGATGCATCGGAAGATGCGCGCCGCGAGGACGCCTCAGGAGCGCCAGGCCCTGATGGCCGAGCACATGAAGGCCATGCAGGGCGGCATGTCGATGATGTGTGAGATGGGCGCGGCCGCACCGGCGGGCGCGGCCGCCCCCGCGGGCGGCGAGATGATGATGAAGCGCTGCATGGAGATGAAGGACATGACCATGCAGATGATGCTGGACCGCGAGCGTGCCGGCGGCGCTGGGTCCTGACGCCGCCCGCCCGGACGGCGGCTACTTGCCGGCCACCACGGTCCGCTTGTGCAGCGGCTTGGAACGCAGCGAGCTCGGCGCATCGATGCCCGCATCCTCGTCGACCCCTACCGCGAGCCGGTCCACCAGCTCGCCGCCGAGCCAGGCCGTGACGAGAGCGACCGCCGCGCCGGCGAAGGCCCAGATCGACTCGCCGAGTTCGGGCGCATAGTTCCGGTCGCGCAGCATGAAGCTCAGCGCGAAGAGCAGCAGCACCACCACGTTGCCGCCGCCATGCATCGCACCGATGCGCTTGGCGCGCGTGCCCGCGGGAATGGCGAGCCAGTCGATCAGGCCGAACGGGGCGGCGAGCAGCCCGCCCACCAGGCCGGCGGCGATCATCCAGTACGACACCGCCGCCATGACCTGGCTGCCGGTGGCGAGATGGATCAGGTCGAAGACCACCGCCGTGGCGAGAAGGCCGAGCGGAAACACCACCAGCATCTGGTGCACCGGGTGGCCGAGCAAACGAACTCTTGCACGCATGGGATCACCTCCTGGGTTGCCGAGACGCCATCTGAGCCAGTGCCGCCCGGCTCGGGCGCGGGCCGCCGCCGCCTGTCGGGGTCGGCACTGTCCTACCGGGCCTGCGCCGGATGCGGGTGTCCCTGCTCGGCGCCCGGAGAAAACCGTGCTGTTTAGAATCCGCGCCATGTCCCGGGTTCGCCTCCTCGTCCTTTGGCTCATGCTGTTCGCCGTGCCCCTGCAGGCATTCGCGGCGGCAGCCATGGTCTTCTGCGGACCGGGCGCGCCGGGCGCCCCGGCGGTGGCAGGCAGCATGGCGCATGACCATGCGGCGCCGCATGCGCATGGCAGCGATGCGGCCCATGCGGACCACCACCATGCGCTCGCGCACGACGACGGCGACGGCGACGGTGCCGACCCGACCTCGCATGCATCGTCCTCCGACACCCTGCACAAGTGCGGCAGCTGCGCCGCCTGCCATGCGACGGCGATCGCCTGCACGCCCGAGCTGCTGGCGTTCCAGGGCCTGCCGCGCGCCGACCTGAGCGAGCCGCCCGCCGCGGTGGCCACGGTCGCGCCGCGCCTTCTCGACAAACCTCCTCGCGCCTGAGGCGTTCGTGCGTCCGCAGTCCGGCAACGGGCTGCGGCGAACGCGCGCACGCACACCCATGCATCGCCTGCGCCATGCGTGCCCGTCCGGGGCCGCGCCGGCGCATCCCGTTCATGAACCCGCGAGGACGCCATGTTCCATTCATCGCCAGCCCGGTGGCTGGCCGTCATTCCCATCGCCGCGGCGGCGCTCGCCGCCGCAGCCCAGCCGACGCCGGCGCCTGCCGCGCGCGCGCCGGCCGTTCCCGCCTACAAAAGCGCCTTCGAGGGCTACCAGCCGTTCGCCGACGCGCAGCCGATTCCCTGGAAGGAGGCCAACGAGACCGTGCACCGCCGCGGCGGCTGGCGCGCCTATGCGAAGGAGGCGGCGGGGCCTTCGGAAGGCGGCGCCGCCGCGGATCCGCACGCGGGCCATGCGAGGCCCGCGCCGCCGGCAGCGGAGAAGAAGCCATGAAGGCCGCGCACAGGGGCCTGGTCCGCCGCTCGGCCGTTGCCGCGGCCGCCATGGTGCTCGCGGGTTGCGCCTCGGTCGGCATCGACGGCGCGCTGCAGGCCACCAACGCCGACGCCGCATCGTTCACCGACGGCAGGCTCGAACTGAGCCGCACCGCGGCGCAGCGCGACCGGCGCGCGGCGCTGACGCAGGAACTGCTGTCGCGGCCGCTGTCGCAGAGTGATGCGGTCCAGCTCGCCCTGGCCAACAGCCCCGCGGTGCAGGTGCTGGTCGCACAAGGCTGGGCCGACATCGCTGCGGCCGACCAGCGGGGCCGCCTGGCCAACCCCGTCTTCTCGTTCGAGCGGATGCGCATGGGCAGCGAACTCGAACTGGGGCGCCTGCTCTCGTTCGGGCTCGTGGACCTGATCCTGCTGCCGCAGCGCCTGTCGATCTCGAAGGGCCTGTCGCGCCAGGCCCAGGTGCAGCTCACGGCGAGCGTGGTCGATCAGGTCACGCAGGTGCGGCAGGCCTGGGTGCGCGCCGTGGCCGCGCAGCAGATGCTGACGTATGCCGAACAGGTTCACCGCGCCGCGCAGGCCAGCGCCGAGCTCGCGCGCCGCATGCAGCGCATCGGCAATTTCAGCAAGCTGCAGCGCGCGCGGCAGCAGGTCTTCTATGCCGATGCCGCCACGCAGCTCGCGGCGGCCCGGCATGCCGGCACCGCCGCGCGCGAGGAACTGGTGCGCGCGCTCGGCCTTGACGATGCGCAGGCCGCGCAACTCGCGTTGCCCGAGCGCCTGCCCGACCTGCCGAAGACGCCGCGCGATGCGAAGGAGGTGGCCGCCACCGCGACCGAACAGCGCCTGGACGTCCGGCTCGCGCGCGCGCAGCTCGACGTGGCGGGCCGCTCGCAGGGCCTGAACCTGCTGTCGACCTTCGTCGACGTGGAAGTGGGCGGCCGCCGCGACACGGTGTTCGACAACGCCGAAGGCACGAAGCACACGCGCCGCGGCTTCGAGGCGGACATCCGCCTGCCGCTGTTCGACTGGGGCTCGGCGCAGCGCGATGCGCTCAATGCGCAGTCGATCGCCGCCGCCAACCGCTACGACGCCGTGGTGCGCGGCGCCTCCTCGCAGCTGCGCGAGGGCTATTCCGCCTACCGCACCGCCTACGACATCGCGCGGCACTACCGCGACGAGATCGTGCCGCTGCGACAGGCCATGGCCGACGAGAACGTGCTGCGCTACAACGGCATGCTGATCGGCGTCTTCGAGCTGCTGGCCGAAGCGCGCGACCAGATCGCCAGCGTGAGCAACGCCATCCAGGCGCAGCAGCAGTTCTGGCTTGCCGATGCGGCGCTCTCCGCGTCCGTCATGGGCAAGCCCACGCCCGTGGCCGGTGCGATGCCCGCCACCACCGGTGCGGCCGACGCCGGCGCCGCGCACTGACCTCCCTTCCACCGATGGAACCCAACGACATGACAAGCAGACGCAATTTCCTCGGCGGCGCCGGTGCGATCACCGGCGCCATCGCGGCCGCGGCCGTGAGCAGGGCGGCCATGGCCGCCTTGCCCGAGCCCGTGCTGCAGACCCGGCCCGACACCATGCCGCCGCTCGTGCCCGCGAACGGCCGGCCCTACGACCCCGTGGTCACGCTCAACGGCTGGACCCTGCCCTGGCGCATGAACAACGGCGTCAAGGAGTTCCACCTGGTGGCCGAGCCGGTGGTGCGCGAGATGGCGCCGGGCTTCAAGGCCAACCTCTGGGGCTACAACGGCCAGTCGCCCGGCCCGACGATCGAGGTGGTCGAGGGCGACCGGGTGCGCATCTTCGTGACCAACAAGCTGCCCGAGCACACCAGCGTGCACTGGCACGGCCAGCGCCTGCCCAACGGCATGGACGGCGTCTCGGGCCTGACGCAGCCGCCGATCCGGCCCGGCAAGACCTTCGTCTACGAATTCGTGGCGCGGCGGCCCGGCACCTTCATGTACCACCCGCATGCGGACGAGATGACGCAGATGGCGATGGGCATGATGGGCTTCTGGGTCACGCACCCAAAGGGCGAGCATCCGCTGATCGAGAAGGTGGACCGCGACTTCGTGTTCCTGCTCAACGCCTACGACGTCGAGCCCGGCAGCGCGACGCCCAGGATCATGACCATGCTCGACTTCAACCTCTGGTCGTGGAACAGCCGCATCTTCCCGGGCATCGATTCGCTCAACGTGCGGCTCAACGACAAGGTGCGCATCCGCATCGGCAACCTGACGATGACCAACCACCCGATGCATCTGCACGGGCACGAGTTCCAGGTCACGGGCACCGACGGCGGTCCCACGCCGAAGAGCACGCGCCTGCACGAGGTGACCACCGACGTGGCCGTCGGCCAGATGCGGCAGATCGAGTTCCTGGCCGACGAGGAGGGCGACTGGGCCTTCCACTGCCACAAGAGCCATCACACGATGAACGCGATGGGGCACGACGTGCCCACGATGATCGGCCTCGACCACAAGGACGTGGCGCGCCAGATCACGAGCCTCGTGCCCGACTACATGGTCATGGGCGAGCGCGGCATGGCGGACATGGCCGAGATGGAGATGCCCCTGCCCGACAACACCGCGCCGATGATGACCGGCGAGGGACCGTTCGGCTCGGTCGAGATGGGCGGCATGTTCAGCGTCGTCAAGGTGCGCAGGCACCAGAAGCCCGGCGACTACGGCAACCCCGGATGGTTCAAGCACCCGCGGGGCACGGTCGCCTACGAGTTCGACGGCGCGCCCGCCGAGCCGCCGCGCCGGCGCGATGCGGGCGCGGCCGCGATGCCCGCGCGGAACATGCCGGCCCGCAACATCGAAGTGCAGGTGCGCAAGCCCCGCGGCGGCCATGCCGGGCACTGACGCGGTGCCCTTGAACCTCCTTCCCCCTCCCTACCCATTGAAAAAAGGACAACCCATGAGAAAAGCATTCCGCAACACCGCTCTCGCCGCGCTGCTGGCCCTGGCGGGCGCGGCGGCCTGCGCCGCGGGCGATCATGCCGGCGGCCACGGCCACGGCCACGGCCATGACGCCGGCGAAGCCATCGGCAGGCCCGGCAACGCCGCCAGGGCCACGCGCACGGTGAAGGTCGACATGACCGACGACATGCGCTTCAGCCCCGCGCGCATCACGGTGCGGCAGGGCGAGACCGTCCGCTTCGTCGTCAGGAACGCGGGCGCGCTGAAGCACGAGCTCGTGCTCGGCACCGAGAAGGAACTGCAGGCGCACTACGAGGCCATGAAGAAGAACCCCGAGATGGAACACGCGGACCCGAACATGGTGACGCTGGACGCGGGCCGCAGCGGGGAGATCGTGTGGCAGTTCACCAGGGCCGGGCGCGTCGACTTCGGCTGCCTGCAGCCGGGCCACTACGACGCGGGCATGAAAGGCGCCGTGACGGTGGCGAAGACCGGCGCGAAGTAACGCAGGAGCAGAACCATGGCAGCGAAGATCAGTTTCATTTCACGCATGGCACTGGCGGCGGCAATGGCCGCAGCGGGCTTTTCGGGTGCCGCCGTCGCCCAGACGGCGGCACCGGCAGCGAACGCCCCCGCCGCGGCGGCCGAGCTGGCCGACGGCGAGATCCGCAAGATCGACAAGGAGAACAGGAAGCTCACCATCAAGCACGGCCCGCTCAAGAGCCTGGACATGCCCAGCATGACCATGGTCTTCGGCGTGCGCGACGAGACGATGCTGGAGACGCTCCAGGCCGGCGACAAGGTGCGGTTCGATGCGGCGAAGGTGGATGGGAAGATCGTGGTCACGCACATCGAACCTGCGCGCTGAACGGCCGCCGCTACGGCGCCAGCGCCCGCATCTGCGCGATCAGGTCCGCCTTGCCCTCGAAGCCGATGCCCGGCAGCGGCGGCAGCGTGACATGGCCGTTGTCGACCTTCACTCCGTCGGGGAAGCCGCCGTACGGCTGGAACAGGTCCGGGTAGCTCTCGTTGCCGCCCAGCCCCAGCCCTGCGGCGATCGCCAGCGACATCTGGTGGCCGCCGTGCGGAATGCAGCGTGAGGCCGACCAGCCGTGGTCCTTGAGCATGTCGAGCGTGCGCAGGTACTCGACCAGGCCGTAGCTCAGCGCGCAGTCGAACTGCAGCCAGTCGCGGTCGGGCCGCATGCCGCCGTGGCGGATCAGGTTGCGCGCGTCCTGCATCGAGAACAGGTTCTCGCCCGTGGCCATGGGGCCGGCGTAGACCTCGCCGAGCTTCGCCTGCAGTCTCGTAGTCGAGCGGATCGCCGGCTTCCTCGTACCAGAAGAGCGGGTACTGGGAGAGCGCGCGGCCGTAGTCGATCGCGGTCTGCAGGTCGAAGCGTCCGTTGGCATCCACGGCGAGCTGCTGGCCCGGCCCGAGGATCTTCAGCACCGACTCGATGCGCTCGCAGTCCTCCGCGAGCGTGGCGCCGCCGATCTTCATCTTGACCACCGAGTAGCCGCGTTCGAGATAGCTGCCCATCTCGCGCCGCAGGCCCTCGAGGCCCTTGCCGGGGTAGTAGTAGCCGCCGGCCGCATACACGAACACGCGCGGGTTCGGCGTGCCGTTGCCGTAGCGCTCGGCGAGCAACTGGTAGAGCGGCTTGCCGGCGATCTTGGCGACGGCGTCCCACACCGCCATGTCGATGGTGCCCACCGCCACCGAGCGTTCGCCGTGGCCGCCGGGCTTCTCGTTGATCATCATGCGGGCCCAGATCCTGTGCGGATCGAGGTTGTCGCCGGTCTCGTCCAGCAGCGTGGCGGGCTCGGCCTCGAGCAGCCGCGGCAGGAAGCGCTCGCGGATCAGGCCGCCCTGGCCGTAGCGGCCGTTGGAGTTGAAGCCGTAGCCCACGACCGGCCGCCCGTCGCGGACCACGTCGGTGACCACGGCGACGAGGCTCAGGGTCATCTTCGAGAAGTCGATGTAGGCGTTACGGATGTCCGACTGGATGGGACGCGTGGACTCGAGGATGTTGACGATTTTCATGAACGCTTGCGTGTGCTTGAGGAAGAGAGAACGAAGAAGGCGGAGCGGGGCGGGTTCAGCGGTGCAGCGAGGCGCCGCCGCACACCGCGATGTCCTGCCCGGTGATCGCGGCCGCCGGCGCGGAGAGCAGAAAGCCGACCAGCGCGGCGATCTCCTCGGGCGCGATCAGCCGGCCGATCGGCGGCAGCCGCGGCGCGCTGGCGGCGCGCGCGGGGTCCTGAAGCATGGGGGTCCGGGTGGCGCCGGGCGACACCACGTTGATCGTCACGCCGCGGTCCGCGACCTCCGCGGCCCAGCTGCGCGCGAGCGCGACGAGCGCGGCCTTGGTGGCGGCGTACTGCCCGCGGCCCGGCATGCCGTGCGACACGCGGCTGCCGACGAACACCACGCGCCCGCGTCCGCGCGCGGCCATCGCCGGCACCAGCGCATCGGCCAGCCGCGTGGCCGCGTCGACGTGCAGGCGCCACATCAGTTCGCCGCCCGCATGGTCGAGTTCGCCGAGCGGGCCGACGCGCAGCACGCCGGCCGCATGGACGAGCGCGTCGGCATCGCGCAGCCCGGCCGCGGCGCGCGCGAGGGCGGCCGCGTTGCCCAGGTCCGCCGTCGCATGCGCGAAGCCTTCGTGCGAGAGCGTCGGCGCCGCGAGGTCCAGCCCGCTCACGCGCCAGCCCTGTTCCAGCAGCAGCGTCGCGATGGCGCGGCCGATGCCGCTGCTGCTGCCCGTCACCACGGCATGCGGCGCGGCGCTGTCATTCGACACGGATGTTGCCCTCGGTGATGATCTTCTTCGAGCGTTCCATGTCGGCCTGCTGGAACTTCGCGAAGTCCTCCACGCTGCCGGGCGTCAGCAGCAGCCCCTGCGCGCCCAGCGTCTCGCGCATGTCGCCGCCCAGCGCCTTGTTGACCTCGGCGTTGAGCCTCTGCGCGATCGCGGCCGGCAGCTTCGCCGGGCCCCAGAGGCCGTACCAGCTGTAGAACTCGTAGCCCGGGATGGTCTCGGCCACGGTCGGGACGTTGGGCAGGCTCGCCGCGCGCTGTGCCGAGGTGACGGCCACCACGCGCAGCATGCCGCTCTTGTGGTACTGCAGCGAGCCGAGGATCGGGTCGATGAAGCCGTCGATCTGCCCGCCGATCAGGTCCTGGAACGCGGGCGCCGTGCCCTTGTACGGCACGATCAGGTAGTCGAGTCCGCCCGCGCGCTTGAGCAGCTCGGTCGACAGATGCCCGGCCGAGCCGACGGAGCCCACGGCGAAGCTCAGCTTGCCGGGGTGGGCGCGGGCATGGGCGATCAGTGACTTGATGTCGGTGATCGGCAGGTTCTTGTTGATCGCCACCGACAGAGGCGCCTTCGCGACCAGCGCCACCGGCGTGAAGTCGCGCACCACCTCGTAGGGCACCGACTTCATGGTCATGGGCGCCGTCGTGAAGGTGGAGGCATTGAACAGCAGCGTGTAGCCGTCGGCCGGCGCCTTCGCCACCACGTCGGCGCCGATCACGCCGTTGCCGCCGGGGCGGTTGTCGACGACGAAGGACTGGCCCGTCTGCTCGCCGAGCTTCTGCGCGAGCATGCGGCCCACGGTGTCGAGCGTGCCGCCGGGCGGGAACGGGATCACCACGCGCACCGGGCGGCTCGGCCAGGCCGGCGCCTGCGCCAGGGCGGTCGCGCCGGTGCCGGCGAGCACGAGGCCGGCGAGCGCGGCACGGACGAAATTCTTGCGTTGCATGTCTCTTGTCTCCTTCTGGTTGTTCGAGGCGCGGTGCCGTGCCGCGCGCGGGGCGTGCGGGTCAGCGCTTCGGCAGCAACCCCGCCTGCTCGACGGCGGCACGCAGCGCCGCCATCTCCTGCGCATTCGGCGCCTCGGTCGGCGGGCGCACGGTGGCATTGGCCAGCACGCCGGCCAGGTACATGCCGCCCTTCATGCGCGCATGCGCCTCGCCGGTCGGCTCGCCGCCGCCGTACACCGCGTCCTTGAGCGGCGTGATCACGGCCTGCACCGCCATCGCCTTCTTCAGGTCGCCGGCCTTGACCGCATTCCACAGGTCGATGATCAGCTGCGGGATGAAGGTCGCGAAGCCGACCAGCGCGCCGTCCACGCCCTGCACCATCGAGGCCAGCAGGTATTCGTCGTGGCAGGTGAGGATGGCCTTCGAGGCGTCGGCCTCGCGGATCGCCTGGATGTCGCGGGCGTACTTGTTCATGTCGCGCTGGCCGACCTTGAAGGCCTGCAGGTAGGGCAGGCGGGCGAGGTCGGCGAGCAGCTGCGAGGAGTAGGAGGCGCGCGTCCAGGCCGGGTACACGTGGCACACCAGGTCGCATTCGGGCGCGGCGCGGTGGATGGCCTCGAAGTACTGCAGCGCATGGCCGGGCGTGAAGCCGAAGCGCAGCCAGTGGTGCGGCGGCATCACGTCGAGCGCCACCGCGCCCGCGGCCGCCGCGGCGCGCGCATGCTCGGCGGCCTCGGCCAGGCCCTCGCAGACGATCGACGAGATCACGGGCATGCGGCCCTTCAGTTCGTCGGCCACGATGCGCGTGACTTCGGCACGCTCGGCGGGGGTGAGCGAGAACACCTCGCCGGTGTGGCCGTTGGTCATGACCGCGACCACGCCGTCGTGCCCCGCGAGCCAGCTCGCCAGCTTGCGCAGCGCCGGTTCGTCGATGCGGTGGTCGGCGGTGAAGGGGCAGGAAATGGCGGGAATGATCCCGCGATAATTCGCGATGGAAGGCATGCTGTGTCCGTCTCCGTGGTTCGAGGTGCAGGTATGGCGGCATCTTCGGCCGACGGGCCGCGCGCCGTCCAATACTCGAATCGCATACAACTATTCAACCCACCCACCGACCACGCTGCGCATGGGCCCCGGCAACCGACCCCTCGACCTCGAATGGCTGGAAGACTTCCTGGCCCTGGCCGAGAGCGGCAATTTCTCGCGCGCGGCGCAGGCACGCTCGATCGCGCAGCCCGCGTTCAGCCGGCACATCCGCGCGCTCGAGGAATGGGTGGGCGTGGACCTGTTTGACCGCAGCGCGCATCCGGCGGCGCTGACGGCCGCGGGCAAGCGTTTCCAGCCGCTGCTGCAGGACGTGCTGGCTGGGCTGGAAGCCGCGCGCATCAAGGCGCGGGCCGCGCACGACATGGCGGCGGCCAGCCTCAGCTTCGCGGCCACGCACGTGCTGTCGCTGACCTTCTTTCCGCGCTGGCTCGGCAGCGTGGAGGCACGGCTCAGCATGGGCCCGATCCAGACCGTCTCCGACAGCTCGCAGGCCTGCGAGGACCTGATGCTGCAGCGGCGCGTGCAGTTCGTGCTGTGCCACGGCCATGCCGGCGCGCCGGGCCGGCTCGACGAGGCGCAGTACCCGGTGCAGCGGCTCAGCGAGGACATCCTCGTGCCGGTGGCGGCCCCCGGTGCCGGCGGCGCGCCGCTGCATGCGCTCGGCACCGGCCGGCCGCCCGCGGTGCTGGCCTACAGCGAGGCCTCCGGGCTCGGGCGGATCATGCGCGCGCTGCAGGACAGCGAGTTCGGCAAGGCCTTCGCATCGTCGCTGTCGGTGGTCTTCACCGCCCACCACGCCGCGCTGCTGCGCACCATGGCGCTCGAAGGGCGCGGCCTGGCCTGGCTGCCGATGAGCCTGGTGGCGGACGACCTGAAGCACGGCGCGCTCGTCGATGCCGGCGCGGGCGGATGGCGCGTGCCGGTGGAGATCCGGCTCTATCGCCAGCTCGCGCACATGGCGCCCGTGGCCGAGGCCCTGTGGGCGCTGGTCAGCGAGCCGGCCGCTTCGCGCGCATCCTGAACCCCGCGAGGCGCGACATGGACCGGTTCGACACGCTGCAGGCCTTCGCCCGGGTGGTGGAGGCCGGCAGCTTCACCAAGGCGGCGCAGACGCTGCACATGAGCAAGACCACCGTGACCCAGCTGGTGCAGCAGCTGGAGGCGCGCCTGCAGGTGAGGCTGCTGCACCGGACCACGCGGCAGGTCCGGGTCACGGCCGACGGGGCGGCCTACTACGAGCGGGTGGTGCGCGTGCTCGCGGACCTCGAGGACGCCGACACCAGCCTGGCGAGCGCCTCGGCCTCGCCCAAGGGGCGGCTGCGCGTGGACGTGCCGAGCCCGTTCGCCCGCCTGATCCTCGTGCCGGCCCTGCCGGGCTTCCATGCGCGCCATCCCGAGATCCAGCTCGACCTCGGCGCGAGCGACCGCATGGTGGACGTGATCGGCGACAACGTCGACTGCGTGCTGCGCGGCGGCGAACTCAGCGACTCCTCGCTGACCGCGCGCCGCGTGGGCGAACTGCGGCTGGGCGTCTATGCGGCACCGGCCTACCTGGCGCGCGCCGGCACGCCCGCGCATCCGCGCGACCTCGAGGACACGCAGCATCGCATCGTCGGCTACCTGCGCGCGCGCAGCGGCCGCATCGCGCCGATCGCGCTCGAGCGCGACGGCGAGCAGCTCGCGCCGCAGAGCCGCTACGTGGTTGCGGTGGACGACGGCAACGCCTACCTCGCGGCCGGGCTCGCGGGCATGGGCATTCTCTGGCTGCCGCGCTACATGGCCGATCCGCACGTGGCGCGCGGCGAGCTCTTGCCGCTGTTCGAGGACTGGAAGGTCGCGTCGATGCCGATGTACCTGGTGTTCCCGCCGAACCGCCATGTCAGCGCGAAGCTGCGCGTGTTCATCGAGTGGATCGACGAACTGATGGCGCTGCATGCGCCGCTGGCCGGCGCGGCCGCGATCCTTCGCGCGATGTGAACCGGCGGTCTCCTTGACCGTCGCGCGGGCGCTCCAAGCTCCTACAGGACCCCGCGCTGCGAACTGACCCGGCGATTTCTCTCGGCGCCTAAGTTGGCCTCAGTCGGGCAAACGGTCCGGCGGATTCTTTTGTTCAACTTCCAGGAGACTCGTCATGCGTCGCACTTCCCAACTGATCGCTGTCCTCGCACTCGGCGCCGCCGGTGCCGCCTTCGCACAGGGCAATCCGCCCACCACCGCCCCCGCGAATCCCGCGACGGCCGCCGGCCAGCAAAGCCAGACCGGCACGCCGATGGGCACCACCGGCACCCTGCCGCAGAACAACACCGCCGGCACCACCTCGTCGGGCTCGACCACCACGTCGCAGAGCTCGGGCAGCATGAACAGCGGCACCAACATGGCCGCGGCGGAACCGATGCGTCCGGCCCGTGCCGACCGCAACTGAGGCGGCGATCACCATCCCGTCGATGACAGCCATGGGCATGCCCACCTGCGCGGCGCGTCGCCGTGAATGGCCGCGGGCCGTCCTGCTGGCGGCGCTGCTGCTGGCGGGGCCCGCGGCCTTCGCGGCGGGCGCTGCGCCGGCGGACAAGCCGCTGCCTGCGGCACCGCTCACGGCCGATGCGCAGCGCATCGCCCGTGCGGCGGTCGCGGCGCGCGACAACGCGGGCGCCGCGTTCGCGGTCGTCGACAAGAAGGCGGCCAGCGTGTTCGTCTTCGATGCCCAGGGCAAGCTGCTCGGCGCGTCACCGGTGCTGCTGGGCCTGGCGCGCGGCGACGATTCGGTGCCCGGCATCGGCGAACGCCCGATGGCGGAAGTCCGTCCCGAGGAACGCACCACGCCGGCGGGCCGCTTCGCTTCCGAGCCGGGGCGCAACACCCTCGGCGAAGACATCGTGTGGGTCGACTACGGCGCCGCCGTCTCGATGCACCGGGTGCGCACCACCAACAAGGCCGACCGACGGCTCGAGCGGCTGGCCTCGCGCACGATCGCGG
The DNA here is from genome assembly GCF_029893635.1 of Variovorax sp. TBS-050B. NCBI lineage: Bacteria > Pseudomonadati > Pseudomonadota > Betaproteobacteria > Burkholderiales > Comamonadaceae > Variovorax > Variovorax sp. TBS-050B. The sequence continues at coordinate 279,485 of NZ_JARXYR010000001.1, forward strand.
ACAACCGCATCTCCTACGGCTGCATCAACGTGCCCGCCGCCTTCTACGACGCGCATGTGAAGCCCGCGCTCGGACAGCGCCGCGGCGTGGTCTACGTGCTGCCGGAATCGTCGCCGGTGGAGCGGCATTTCGAGTTCCTGAACCCGGCGCGGAATGCGCGCGTGCGTTCGGGCGCCCCCTCCGCACTCTAAGCGCGGCCCGGTCGCCGCCGTCGCGACGGCCGTACGGAGCAGGTCGGCCTCTCTTGCCTAACATTGGCGGATGCCCGACCACCTGCAGATTTCCATCCGCCGCAACGCGCGCGAACCGATCACGCAACAGATCAGCGACGGCCTGCGCGCCGCCATCGAGCAAGGCCGGCTCGCGGCTGGGGCGCGGCTGCCGTCATGGCGCGATCTGGCGTCGCAGCTCGGCGTGGCGCGCGGCACGGTGCGGCTCGCCTACGAACGCCTGTGCGACGAGCAGCTGATCGTCTCCTCGGGCGCGGCCGGCACGCATGTCGCGCGGCGCCCGCCGGTGGCACCGCGCGCCGAAGCCTCGATCCGGCTGGACGATGAGATCGGCGGGCATCCGCGGCCCGCCGGCGTGTTCCAGATGGGCGTGCCGGCGCAGGACATGTTCCCGGCCAAGACCTGGTCGCGCATGCTGGCCGCCGCGGCGCGCCGCGTGACGCAGGCGCCGCAGCAATACCCCGATCCGCGCGGCGAACCGGCGCTGCGCGCGCAGATCGCGGCCTACCTGTCGCTCGCGCGCGGGCTGGCGTGCACGCCGGCGCAGGTGTTCGTGACCACGGGCTACGGCGCTTCGCTGTCGCTGGCGGTGCGGGCGCTTCGGCTGGCCGGCGGCGCCGCGTGGATGGAGGACCCGGGCTATCCGGTCGCGCGCCGTGCGCTCGCGCTGCTGGGCATGGCGCCGGTCGCGGTGCCGGTCGATGCCGAGGGCCTCGACGTGGCGGAAGGCATCGCGCGGGCGCCGCGGGCATCGCTCGCGGTGGTGACCGCGGGGCAGCAGGCGCCGCTGGGCGTCACCCTGTCGCCGCGCCGCCGGCAGGCGCTGCTCGAATGGGCCGAACGGTCGCAGGCATGGATCGTCGAGGACGACTACTTGAGCGAACTGCAGCTGCAGGGCCGCGCCGCGCTGTCGCTCTGCGCGGCGCAGCAGCCCGCCGGCCATGCGCCCGGGCGCGCACGCGTGCTGCACATCGGAAGCTTCAGCAAGACCCTGAGTCCGGTGCTGCGGCTCGGCTTCCTGGTGGTGCCGCCGGAACAGGCCGAGCACTTCGGCCGGCATGCCGGTGCCACGGGCGCCGCGCCTTCGCCGCTGGTGCAGCATGCGGTGGCCGACTTCATGCAGGACGGCCATTACCTGCGGCATCTGCGCCGCATGCGGCGCCTCTATGCGGCGCGCCGCGACGCGCTGGTCGCCGGCCTCGATGCGATGGCCGCCACGCACCATGCCGCGGGCCTCGCGGTGCTGCTGCGGCTGCCGCCGGGATGTTCCGACCTCGCGCTCGCACGCGCCGCGCACGAAGAGGGCATGGCGCCCGTGCCGCTGTCGCCGTGGTACGCGGCGCCGACGTCTGCGCAGTCGGGCCTGCTGCTCGGCGTGACCAACCTGCGCGAAGAGATCGCCCACGAGACCTGCGCCAAGCTCCTGCGGCTGATCGCGCGCCATCGCTGACGGCCTCGGAGGCAGCGCTCCGTATGCGAGGCGGCGCGCCTGCTTGGTTCAGCGCAGCGCCCATGTCTTGGGCCTTTCGCGCCGGCGCAGCGCTCCCTAGAGTCGTGCCGATGCATTCCACCCCCGCCACCCACCCTCGGGCCACCGACGCCCGACACGCCGGCGCCATCGTGCGCCATGCCGACACCGACGAGGAACTGCGCGCCTGCTGGCCCGTGATGCGCGAACTGCGCCCGCACCTCGAGAGCGCCGACGACATGATCGCGCGCATGCGCCGCATGCAGGCCGACGGATACCGCCTGCTCGCCGTCTGGCACGACGGCGAGGCGGTGGCGCTCGGCGGCTACCGCCTGCAGGAGAACCTCGTCTACGGCCGCTTCCTCTACCTCGACGACCTGGTCACGCGCGAATCGGCGCGCGGCCGCCGCTGGGGCGAACGCGTGATCGACGAGACCACGCGCATCGCGCGGGCGGCGGGCTGCGTGCGCTATGTGCTCGACACCGGCCTGTCGAACGCGCTCGCGCAGCGCTTCTACTTTCGCCAGGGCCTGCTGAGCGGCGCCATGCGCTTCAGCAAGCCGCTCGCCGATGGAGGCGCGCGATGAAGATCCTGCACATCGTCTGCAGCCCGCGCGGCGCCGAGTCGCTGAGCCTGCGCTTCTCGCAGCGCATCGTCGCGCGGCTCGTGGCGCGGCATCCGTGCGCCGAGGTGACGACGCGCGACCTCGGCGCGGTGCCACTGCCGCATGCCGACGAAGACTACGGGCATGCGCTGGCCGGCTCGCGTCCACCGCCGGACGACGCGCCGGCGCACGGCGGATCGCTGTTGCGCTCCGACCAGCTCATTGCGGAGCTCGAGCGCGCCGACACGCTGGTGATCGGCACGCCCATGCACAACTACACCGTGCCCTCGGTGCTCAAGGCCTGGCTCGACCATGTGATCCGGGTGCACCGCACCTTCCGGCTCACGCCCGAGGGCAAGAAGGGGCTGCTGGCCGACCGGCCCGTCTACGTCGCCGTGGCGGCGGGCGGCAGCTACACCGGCGCGGACGCGCGGCAGCCCGACTTCCTGACGCCGTACCTGCAGGCCGCGCTCGGCACCATCGGCCTGCGCGACCTGCGCTTCTTCCCACTGCAGCGCATGGTCGGGGGCGAAGCGCGCGTCGAAGAAGCCCTGCGCGACGCGCAGGCGCTGCTGGAGCGGCAGCTGCCGGCCGGCCTGTCCGCATGAACCTCCGGCCGCACACGAAGAAGGAACACGAGCGATGAGCGAAAAGGTCTTCCTGGCCGGTGCCACGGGCGCCGTGGGCCGCGTGCTGGTCCCGCTGCTGATCGAGGAGCGGGCTACGAGGTGCACGGCAGCACCCGCCGGCCGGAACGCGCGGCGGCGCTGCAGGCGATGGGCGCGACGCCGGTGCTGGTCGACGTGTTCGATGCCGAGGCGCTGAAGGAGGCGCTCGTGCGCATCGCGCCCGCGGGCGTGATCCACCAGCTCACCGACCTGCCGCCGGGGCTCGATCCCGCGCGCATGGCCGAGTCGCTGGTGCGCAATGCCCGCGTGCGGACCGAGGGCACGCGCCACCTGGTCGACGCCGCGCGCGCCGCCGGCGCGAAGCGCATCGTCGCGCAGAGCATCGCCTGGGCCTATGCACCCGCGCCGAAGCCCTTCACCGAGGACCTGCCGCTGGACCTGGATGCGGAAGGTGCGCGTGGCGTGAGCGTGCGCGGCGTGGCGGCGCTGGAGCAGGCAGTGCTGAACGCCGAGGGCATGACCGGCACCGTGCTGCGCTACGGCCGGTTCTACGGATCGGGCACAGGCACCGAGGCGCCGGCGGGCCCGGGTCCGGTGCATGTGGAGGCGGCCGCATGGGCGGCGCTGCTGGCCTGGCAGCGCGGCATCGGCGGCGTCTTCAACGTGACGGAGGACGGGCCCGAGGTCGACAGCGCCAAGGCCCGGCGCGTGCTGGGCTGGCGGCCCGAGATGCGCGTGGCGGACAAGGCCTGATCGCGCGCGCTCAGGCGCTCGCCACGCCGGCATCGCCGGCGTGCGGCCGGGTGGCGGCATGGCCCGCGAGCCGCAGCAGCTCGTCGACCTCCCAGTGGTCGTCGGCATGCTGGCCATATCGACAGAACAGGATCCGGCCCCGTGCGTCGAGCAGGAAATCCGCGGGCAGCCCCGCGATGCCGTTCTCCGCCCGCCGGTAGAACCGCCCGGTGGACAGCACCCAGCGCATGCCGCTCCAGAACACACGAGGGTGCAGCATCGCGCGCCAGGAGGTCTCGACGCCATAGGCGCGGTAGTGCTGCTTTTGCGGATCGGCGATGCAATCGAAGGGGAGCTGGGCCTGGTACTTGCGCATCTCGTCGGCCGAGGAGTGGAAGAAGATCAGTTGCCGGACACCGGCCGCTTCGATCTCCGCCTGCCGCAGGGCCATGGTGCGCAGATGGAAGTTGCACACCGGGCAGCCCGCGAAGCGGCGGAACTGCAGATGCACCAACGATGTCTCGCCGGCGGCCGGTACGCAGACCGGCTTGCCCAGGATCGTCTGGGCGGTGAAGGCGGGCGCGACCGCACCTGGAGAGAGCTTCATGGATTTCCTTTGGAGCCGCGGCGGGAGGTGCGCAGCCATAAACGTACAGTGTACGTAAAAGACTATACTCGCCCGATCGAACCGACGTCAACGGAGCCGCGATGGGCCGACCTGCCAGATTCACGCACGCACAACTGCAGGCCGCCGCGTTGCGCCTGCTCGACCGCGAGGGGGCGAGCGGCCTGTCGATGCGCTCGCTCGCCGCCGAACTGGGCACCAGCGCGATGACCCTCTACAACTACGTGCCGCAGCGCGAGGCGGTCGACCTGCTCGTGATCGAGGCGGTGCTCGCCGAGGTCGCCTGGGCGCCCGGGCCCTACGCGACATGGCGCGACGAAGTGCATGCCATCGCGACGGCGCTGTGGCGCACGGTGCGGGCGCATCCCCACGCGATTCCGCTGATCCTGACGCGCCGCAGCCGGGCGCCGGCGATGTTCGAAGTGCTGGAGGCGCTGCTGGCGGCCCTGGCGCGCAGCGGGCGCTCGGGCGCGCGGCTGCTGGTGGCGTTCCGCGCGATCTCCGCGCTGGTCACCGGACTGGCCCAGGCCGAGCTGGCCGGGCCGCTGTCGCTGCAGGCGGCGGAGTCGGCGGAGGAAACGATCGCCAGGTTCCGGGCGCTGCCCGCCGACCGCTTTCCGCACCTGATCGACACGGCCTCCGCGGCGATCGGAAGCACGCCCGAGGACGAGTTCCGGGCCAGCCTCGACCTGCTGCTGGCGGGACTGGCGTGCGACCCGGCGCCGGCGGGCGGGAACGCCGCCGCGCGTCCCCGGGCGTCGGGTTCCCGCTTGCGCTTTTGACCTACGCGAATGTCGGTTGCGCGCTGTACGGCCGCGTGCAGGCGGGGGGAGAGGCTCGGGTGCAACGGTCCATCGACCCTCACCCATCCACCACGCAAGCAAGGAGAGGTTTCCCCATGAGCATCCATTCGCAAGCCAACGCCCCGGCCGGGTCCAGCGCCGACGAACTCACGCCGCTGGAGGTCTCCCAGGCCGTTCTCGAGAGCGAGGAGAACCCCAACACGGCGCGCCCCCTGACCGCGCGCGAGCGCGCCGCTTCCGGCTGGCAGCCGGGGGACGGCGAGCGATCGAGGTTCGCGCGCGCGCTCCGCAGTCCCGCGGCAGCTTGGGGCGGTGCCGCCCTTGCGGGGCTGGGCCTGGTGGCTGCGCTCGTCTATGCACGGCGCACGCCGCCGAGCCGCTGGCAGGCCCTGAAGGCGCTGCCGGCCAGATCGCTGCCGCGGCGGCGCGGGCCGCTGGCGTCCAAGCCGCTTTCCTTCAGGGTCTGAGCGGCCGGCGGCGGCGACGCGATGCACGGGCGGTGCCGCTAGACTGCGGCTCCGCCTTCTTCATCATCCTCCGTCGCATCCGTCCAGGCCATGGGAGCCTCCCGCCCCGAGAACATCTTCGACCTGCTGCAGGTGGCCCAAGCCGGGCTGAAAGCGGTGCGTCCCGACGACGGCGCGCTGCTGCTGATGCACTTCGCGTTCCGCGGGCTCGTCGCGCAGGCCGACGTGTTTCTGGCCAGGCACGGGCTCTCGCGCGTGCATCACCGCATGCTCTATGCGATCGCGCGTGCCGACGGCATGCCGGTCGGCCAACTGGTCGCGCTGCTGGGCGTGTCGAAGCAGGCGCTGCACCGGCCGCTCAAGCACCTGCAGGAAGAAGGGCTGGTCCTCGCCGAGCGCAGTCCGCACGAGCATCGCACCAAGCTGCTGCGGCTCACGCGCGAAGGCGCCCGCATCGAGCGGGCCGCCTCTGCGCACGAGGCCGCGGTGATGGACCGCGCGCTGCGATCCGTGGGCGAACGCGAACGCGATGCCTGGCGCCGGGTCATGCTCGAGCTCGCGCGCAACGCCTAGCCCGGCAGCACGCGACAGCGCACTAGGTCTTCACCATCAGCGTGGCGGACGCGAGCGCATGGAGCTTGCCGTCCGTGCCCCGGAGTTCGGCGCTGCAGATGCCGAGCGAGCGCGTGCGTTCGACCAGCGTCGCATGCGCCAGGTACTCGGTGTGTGCGGCCAGGGGGCGCAGGTACTTCACGCTGAGGTCGACGGTCGAATAGGGCGTTGCCGCATCGAGCGCGGAGAACAGCGCGAGCGCGGCGGCGCCGTCCAGGCAGGTGGCCGCGAATCCACCATGCACCATGCCCGCGGGATTGAGATGCCGCTCGTCTGGAACGACGCGCATGCTCACCTTCCCGGGTGCGACCGCCGACAGCCGCATCGGCATCGTCTGCGCGATGCCGGAGGGCGCGATGCGGCCTTCCATCATGGCCTGCAGGACGTCGAGGCCGCTCGCGGCCATGGATCCGGCCGCGCCGGAGCTTGCGGAGTTTGTCATGTCAACATTATTGACCTAAACTCGAAATCCGACGAACCCATGGACGCAAGTGCAATGCAGCAAACGGTCTGGACCGGCCTTCTGGTGCTCAACGCCCTGTGGTTCGCGCTGGGCGCGCGGTTCTTCTGCGTCGATGCGGCCGGCGCCGCGAGGCTGCTCCTGCCCAGGGCGGAGCGGGCGTCGCCGCTGCTGTTCGCGGTCGCGGGCGCGGTGCGCTTCCTGGGTGCGATGAACCTGGCATGGCTGGTCTTCTGCCTGCTGCTGCTCGCCGGGCAAGGGCTGTTCGCGGCGCCGGCGCAGTGGGCCTGCCTGGCGGCGGTGCTCGCGCTCGTGCATGCGGGACAGTTCGCGGTCAATGCGCACATGGCGCTGCGGCATCGCCGCGGCCGGGCCGACAGCTGGGCGGTGCTGCGCGGGCCGATGCGCCTCATCTTCTTCGTCGATCTGGCGCTCGCCGTGGCCAATGCGGCATTCGCGGCATCGGTGCTCGCGGCGGCGTGAGGCCGTGCGCCGGGTGCGACGAGGCTAAGGCTGCTCCAGGGTGCGATGCGCCGCCGCGCCGCAGGCCGCGAGCGCCAGCGCAACCAGCACGAGCTGCAGGATCTGGCGGCCGGCGTCCGCGGGCGCCGGCTCCGGCACGGGTTCGAAGCGGGGCAGCCGATCGAAGTCTTCCGGCGCGAGGCCGCGGTAGCGCATGATGCGCGGCACGAAGAAGTCGCGCCACGCGTCTTCGTAGGCGTTCACGCGCTCGACGTGGCGCAGGTAGCGCGGCGCATCGATGCCGGCCAGGCGGTCGGCGAGCATCGCGAGGGCGAGGCTGGGCGAGAGCCAGTTCCGCCGCTCCAGCCACGCGAAGCGGCGCGCGCGCGCCTCGTCGAAACGCAGCATCAGCGGCCGGATTTTCCGGTCCTGCGCAAGGTAGCGCGGCAGGAACGAAACCGGCCAGGCGTGGCGCGTGCGTCCGTCGGCCGGCAGCGCTTCTGGATGCGCGGCGTACCAGGCGGCGAGGTGCCGGTCCATGTCGACTTCGGCCGCCTGCTGTGCCTCGCGCACGGCCGCGACGGCGGCCAGCCGCGAGGGCATCGGCGCTTCGCGGTCCGCCCAGGCCGCCAGTGCCGCGGGCACGGCGAAGGTCGAGAGCAGCCAGCAGGCGAGCAGGCCCAGCGCCGCGGAGCCCGAGGAGAACGGCAGCAGGCAGAACAGCCCGGCCGCCGCGAGCCAGATGGCACAGAACGCCGCCATGGCCGCCAGCCAGCACAGAAGCGCCGCCGCGCCCGCACCCGGATCGAGCGCGAAGGCGAGCAGGGAGGCAGCCGCGGCCACCGCCCAGACGGCGGCGCCGCGCAGCGCGAGCGCCACGGCGACGACCCGGGCCGGCCGCGCACACTGCGCCGCCACGAGCCGCCAGCGGCCCTGCTCGCGCTCCTCTTGCACCAGTCCGTGGCAGAGCCCGATCAGCGCCAGCGGCAGCAGCAGGGCGAGCACGGTGGCGAAGTCGGGCAGACCGAAATCCTCCAGCAGCGGATTGCCGAGCCGCTCCGACCTGCGCGCGTCGGTGTGGCGGTTCTCGACGGTGACGCGCACCTCCGGACCCATCAGGTCGAAGGTGCCGGTGCCGAGGGCGAGCCCGCCCAGCGCGGGCAGCCGCGCCGGCGGGGCTTCGCTGCGTGCGAACTGGAAGGCGGCCATCATGGCCTGCATCGCGTCGCGGGGCTCGCCCGCGCCGGCACGGGCGTCGAGGCGAAGCTGCTCCCAGCGCGCCTGCTGCGCGGCAGCCGCCGCGCGATGCTCCCGCGCCGCCAGGCCCGACCATGCCGCGCTCGCAGCGAGCAGCAGCGCGAACACCGCGAGCACCCCGAGGTTCTGGCGCTGGCGCACGAGCCGCAGCCATTCGGCCCGCACCAGCCGCAGCGTCATGGCCGCGTTCATGGCTGCAGCCTCCGCAGGCTCGCGATGCACAGCCATGCGGCGGCGAGCGCCCAGGCCAGCAGCAGCGCGATGTCGGGCAGCGCGGCCGTCCACGCGAAGCCCGCGCCGGGCGGGGCATAGCGAAAGGGTGCGACGGAACGCCACAGCGCATCGTCGGCATAGCGGTCGTCGAAGGAGGTCAGTCCGCGCGTGTGGCCCGCGTCCCATTCGTCGATGGTGGTGTTGACCTGGCGCCGGTAGGCTTCGGCGGCGTCCTCGAAGTGGCGCTGGTGCGCGAGGTCGGTGCCCGCCAGCTTCATCGAGATCGCGCGCATCGCGACCGCGGGGCTGAGCCCGGCAGCGGCGCGCAGCCAGCGCTCCTGCGAGGCATAGCGCGACCACAGCGCGTCGAAGTGCAGCGCATGCACGCGGTCCGCGTAGGCGTCGCGTTCCATGCGCCGCACGGCCGCGACGCCGAAGGGCAGGTCTTCGAGCCTGGCGGCGCCGTGCCGGCGCAGGAGTTCGGCCTCGAAGGCCCTGCCGCGGGCTGCGAGATCCGCGTCGCCGGGAAGGCCCTGCGTGTAGTCGCGCTGGATGTCGCCCCAGAAGCGCTCGGCGCTCGGCAGCGGCACCGCGCGCTCGGCCGCGGCGGCGCCGAGGCGCGGCACCACGAACACGAACGTCACCCAGAGCCCGAGCAGCACGAAGAGACTGAGACGGCTGGTGGAAAGCCACGCCGATGCGGCCAGCGCCAGGGCCGCGAACACGCCGTAGTAGACGAGGAACGAGGCCGCCAGCAGGCCGCCGCGGCCGAACGCATCCGCATCCGGCAACCCGCCGGCCGCGGCGAGCAGCAGCCCGCCGCCGACGCAGGCCAGCAGCATCAGCGCCACCACCGCGAGCAGCGCGGCGAGCTTGCCCGCCATCAGCCGGCCGGGGCGCAGGCCCGCGCCGTGCAGCATGCGCAGCGTGCCGCTCTCGCGTTCGGCGCTCACCGCGTTGAAGCCGAGCGCGATGATCAGCAGCGGCATCAATGCCGTCAACGCGAAGGCCGGCGTCAGCTGCCCGAAGCGCACCGAAGGCGCCTCGTCGGCCGCGGGGCGAAAGCGCGTCATGTTGCGGCGATGCGGTTCGAGCCAGAGCGCCTGCCCCAGGTAGGGCCCGAGCCCCGGATCGATGGCCGCGAGCGGCGCGTCGGGACGCAGGGCATAGAGGCCGAAGTGCGCGCCGCGGTGCGGATGCTTGTCGCCCTGCGTGTCCCACTGGTGGCGCACGGCAGCGGCGACCTCGGCCTTTTCCGCGGCCAGCCGCCGGTGCTGCTGCGCCGAGACCACGAGCAGGCCCGCGAGCAGCAGCCCCATCGAAACGGCCAGCACCGCGAAGCGCCCGTCGCGCAGCAGCGCGCGCAGTTCCTTCCGGATCACCGCCGTCAGCATCACGGCGCGGGCTCCGTGGCATCGCCGTGCGCGTGGGCGAGGTAGGCGCGTTCGAGTTCGCCGTGGCTCACCGTGCGGGCATCGAACGCCGCGACGAGGCGGCCCGCCTTGAGGATGCCGATGCGGTCGGCCACCTGGCGCGCGTTGAACAGGTCGTGCGTGGCCATGAGCACCGCCATGCCGCCGTCGGCGGCGGCGCGCATGCGGCGCGCGAAATCGTTGGCCGCGCCGGGGTCGAGCCCGGAGGTCGGCTCGTCGAGCAGCATGGCCTCGGCCCGCTTGGCATGGGCGATGGCGAGCCCCACCTTCTGCCGCATGCCTTTGGAGTAGGTGGCGACCCTGGCCTCGTGCGCCTGCGCCTGCAGGCCCGTGCGCGCCAGCAGCGCCCGGGCGTCGGCCCGCCCGAGCGCGATGTCCGCGAGCGTGCAGAAGTACTGCAGGTTCTCCACGCCGCTCAGGTACGGATAGAGCGCCACGTTCTCGGGCAGGTAGGCGAGCCGGCGTCGCACCTCGGCCGCATCGCGCGTGGGCGAGAAGCCCGCCACGCGCGCTTCGCCCGACGCGGGCGCGACGAAGCCCAGCAGCACGTTGAGCGTGGTGGTCTTGCCCGCGCCGTTGCCGCCGAGCAGCGCGAAGACGCAGCCGGCACCGACGCCGAGATCGAGGCGGTCGATGGTGCGGCGGCCGTCGCGCTCGACGGTGAGCGCGCGCACCGAGAGGATGTCCTGTTGTGGCGTCATGGCGTGGCGCTCAGAAGAAGTAGCGCACCGACGCACCGACCTGGCGCCGCGGCTGGGGCGAGATCAGCAGGCCGGCCGCGGAGCCGTAGGCGATGTCGGCGGCGAAGCGGTGTGGCTGGAAGATCGCGAACAGCGTGAACTGGACGTTCTCGCGGTCGTAGGTCGCCTTGAGGTCGTAGCGCGTGTAGGTGGGCATCATGCGCAGCTGGGTCTGCGGCGTGCCGACGTAGTAGGGATTGTTGGCGGTGAGGTAGGCGTCGGCATTGAGCGTGAGCCGGCCGGCGCCGAGGCGCTGGCGGTATTCCGCGCCGAGCTTGAGCTGATGCTCGGGCACCGAGAGCCGGGCGCCGGTGTTGGGCAGCGGGTTGTTCACGCGCGCCTCGACGATGCGGCCGTAGCTGCCGTACACCGACCAGCGCGCATCGAGACGCAGGCGCGTCTCGATCTCGTAGCCCTTGCGCGTGGTCTCGCCCACCGACTTGTAGGAGCCGTCGGCCTGCGCCACGATCTCGTCCTGGTTGAGCGTGTGGTAGACCACGCCCGAGGTGGTCCAGTCGGGCGAGGGCGAGAAGCCGAAGCCGAGATCGCGCGATTTCACCTTCGAGGGCGCCACGTCGTACACCGTGCCGCCGGCCGCGCCAAGCGGGCCGGTCGCGCCGCTGCCGCTGATCTGCTCCGCGGCCGGCGAGCGGAAGCCCTCGGCAATGTTGGCGAACAGGTCGAGCGCGGGCGTGATGCTCCAGACCGCGCCCAGCTTGGGCGTGGTGACCGCATCCTTGTAGTGGGTCGACGCGCCCGGCAGCTTGCGGTTGTCGATGTCGTAGTCGAACCAGTCGCGCCGCACGCCCGCGAGCAGCTTGAGGTTGGGCGCGAGTTTGTACTGTCCCTGGGCGAAGAGACCGTAGGTCAGCAGATCGAGCTTCTGGTTGTTGACGTAGTTGGCCGTCGGCAGCCATGCGCGCCAGATGCGGCGCTCGGCGTCGCCGGCATCGCGGCGCAGCTCCGCGCCGACGATCAGCGAGGCCCTGTCGGCGAACACGAAGTTCCGCGCCAGCCGGCCACCGTAGAAATGGCGGTCGTCCGAGCCCACGGTGTGCTGCACATGGCTGCTCGCGATGCCGCGCAAGCGCTCGAAGCGCTCGGCGTACGCGCTGGCCGACCAGCCTTCCTCGCTCGTGGCGGGGCTGCGGTTGAAGACCAGCCCCGTGCGCTGGCCGCTGCCGAAGCCGGGGAGGTTGAACTGGGTCGCGCGCGGATCGACGGCACCGCGCTGCAGGTCGGGCAGCAGCAGGTAGCCCGCGGCGACGCTGTCGGACCGGTAGTGGTTGACGCGCAGGCTGTAGAGGCCGTCGCCCAGGCGCGTGGAGAGCTTCCAGAACAGGTTGTCGCGCTCGGTCCGGCCGGCAAAGCGGTAGCTGTCGGTGCGGTAGCTGTCGGCAACGAGCAGCGACTGCACGCTCGCGAAGGCGTTGCCCAGCACCAGCGAGGCACGCCGCCCGCCGTAGCTTTCGAGGGACAGGCCGACGCTCGACGGCACCGGCCCTGTCCGGGTGTCCACCCTGACCGCGCCGGCACGGTTCTGGTCGCCGTAGAGCGCGGAGATCGGCCCCTTGATGACGTCGATGCGGCCGATCATGTCGGGCGTGATCCATTCGAGGAACGCCGGGCCGTGGCCCGCACCGGCCTGGCTCGAGGGCATGTTCTGCGGCACGCCGTCGACGTAGACGGCGGTGTCCGCGCCGTGCGTGCCCTGCGTGGCGAAGCCCCGCATGCGAAAGCCGTTGCCGGTGTCGCCCTGGTCGATGTTGTTGGCCACCACCCCGGGCACGCGCCGGAACACGTTGGAAATGTCGCGTCCCACGTTGAGCGTGCCGATCTCCTCGCTCGTGATGACGCTGAGCCCCGAAGGCAGGCCGGTGCTGTCGTTCGTGAGGCGGGTGCGCCTGATCTGCCGCTCGGCATCGTCGGAGGCGGTCACGCTGATCTCGCCGAGCGTCTGGACCGGGTCCTGCGCCGCGGCGGTGCCGGCGCAGGTGAGGCCGGCCACGAAAGCCAGCGAGGAGGGGAGTCGGAGTCTGGGCGTCGGGGGCGCGTTCATGGATCGGGGGCCGGGTGTGCGGAAATGTTAACCGCTAATGATATTGCAATCGCAATAATACGGACCACACGCACCGGGCGAAGGCACTAGACTCGGCTCCCGTCCCCCACCTGCCGCACGGCGGCGCGTTCCTTTTTGCTTTTCATGGCTGCTTCCCCATCGACCCGAATTGTTTCTGCCCAGGGCCTGGAAGCGCCCGCGGTGACCCAGCGCGGCACGCGGCAGAAGGCCGCGATCCGCGCGGTGATCGACGGTGCCGCGCGGCCGCTGCTGCCGCAGGAGATCCTGGAGGCCGCGCAGCAGGAAGTGGCGGCGCTGAGCATCGCCACCGTCTACCGCAACCTCAAGCTGCTGGCGGAGGCGGGGCAGATCCGCAGCGTCGAACTGCCGGGCGAGGCGCCGCGCTACGAGTCGGCGCGGCACGGGCACCACCATCACTTTCAATGCCGCTCCTGCAGCCGCGTCTTCGACGTGCATGCATGCCCGGGCGATTTCTCCGAACTGGCGCCGAAGGGCTTCCGCGTGGAGTCGCACGAGCTCACGCTCTACGGGCAGTGCGCGGACTGCCGCAAGCGGGCTGCTCCCGCGGCGGGCGCGGCGAAGAAAGGCTGAGGGACGGCCGCGCGCCCCTCAACGGCCGGCGAGGGGGCCGAGCAGTTCCTCGTCGAGCCAGCGCTGCAGCCAGCGGCCGGCCGTTTGCGCGGCATGCTGTGCCTGCTCGGGATCTTGCGTGGCCAGTCGGCCGCAGACCTCGGCGAAGCTCGCGCCCCCATGCAGCAGCTGCAGCGCCTCGCATTCGTCGCGGCCGATGCTGCGGAAATGCGGCTGCAGGCCCTTGCGCCACACCATCACCGTCTGCGCTGCCGCGAGCGCCTGCACGGGCGGCGGCGTGTCCTCTTCGTCGAGCGCGAGCCAGAGCGCGAGGGTGTTGTGCCGCTGCACGAGCAGCGTCCAGGTCGGCACGGGCGTGAAGCCCACGTCCGCCCATGCTTCGGGCGGCAGCGCGGCCAGCTCGTCGCGCGTCAGCACAGGGCTGTCGCGACCGTCGAAGGCGCGCCGCAGCGCCCAGTCCATCTGCGCGAGTTCGGCGCGCACGGGCGCTTCGGGGCAGGCCTGCTGCAGCCACTGCGAAAAGCCGGCCCCGTAGTCGTTGAGGTTGCGGCACTGCGAGGGGTGGGCTTCGATCCAGGCGAGGGCGAGCGGCTCGAACACCGCGTCGCCGAGCCAGCGCGCGAGATGGCCATGGCTGTCCTTCAGCGCATCCAGTAGCCGCAGCCGGTAGCCGTTGCGGTAGATGGCCAGGCGCCGCGCGATGCCGATGCCGCCGCCCTGCAGGCTGGCGGCGACCGCCTCGTCGCCGTGCAGCAGGTGGGCCTGCAGTGCATGCTGCAGCGTGGCCAGGCCGGTGGGGGCGCCGTGGCCGTTCATGCGGCCTGCCGCAGCGTGTCGGCCGCGATGCGGCGCGCGATGTCGAGTTCGGCCAGCAGTTCCGCCAGCGGCGGAATGTGGTCGTCGCGCTCGATCATCGTGGCCACGGGGCCGAAGCGCAGAAGCGCCGCGCGGTAGAGCGCCCACACCGGGTCTGCGACCGGATGGTCGTGGGTGTCGATCAGGTGGTCGCCGTGGTCGGTGTGGCCCGCGAGGTGGAACTGCCGTACGCGTTCGGCCGGCATGGCGCGCAGGTAGTCGAGCGCATCGAGGCCGTGGTTGACGGCGCTGACGTGCACGTTGTTGAGGTCGAGCAGGATGAGGCAGTCGGCCTGCCGCGCCACCTGCGCGAGAAATTCGGATTCGGGCATCGTCGACGCGTCGAAGCTCAGGTAGCTCGACACGTTCTCGAGCAGGACGCGCTGCCCGAGGAACTCCTGCACCTGCTGCACGTGGCGCACCACGAGCCGCAGTGCTTCCTCGGTGTAGGGCAGCGGCAGCAGGTCGTGCGTGTTCCGGCCGTGCACGCCGGTGAAGCACAGGTGGTCGGAGATCCACATCGGCTGCACCCGCGTGGCGAGTGCACGGAGCCTCTCGAGGTAGGCGGGGTCGGGGCCGTCGACGCTGCCGATCGACAGCGACACGCCGTGCATCGCGAGCGGATAGCGCTCGCGCATCGCATCGAGCATCGCGAGCGGCTTGCCGCCGGGCACCATGTAGTTGTCGGAGATCACCTCCAGCCAGTCCACGCGCTGCGGCGCGGCGAGGAAATCGTTGTAGTGGGCCGTGCGAAGGCCCAGGCCGAATCCGGGCGCCCGGCCCGGCTCGGAGGCAGGCGCCGCGGGCATGGCTTACTTCTTCGCGACGATGTCGCCGATGACGCCGTTCTTCGACAGGCATTCGCCGGCGGTGGCGGCCTTGAAGCCGTGGCCCTTGCAGGCGTTCTGGCCCTTGCAGGCGTTCTCGGTGGTCTTGCAGTCGGCCGTGCCCTTGCACTGGTTGACGCCGTAGCAATGCACCTTGTCGCTGGCGGCGATGGCGGCGCCGGTGCTGCCCTGGGGCGCGGTCGCCGCGCAGGCCGAAAGCGCGAACATGGCGGCGGTGCCGGCGAGGGTGGCGGCAAAAGAAGGCTTGGTCATGTATTTCTCTCCGAATGGAATGGTTGAAAAAGCCGCGCCCTCCATACCGCGCGGCAGCACCTTTGCAGGGCACGCAGGCCGGCGATCCACCGTGGCACCGCTGACATGCGCGGTGTCAGTTCGACGCCTTGTGCCGAGGGGTTACAGAGATCGACGAAGTTTTTCTTTCCAGGGGTGCGAAAGCGTTAATCAAAAAGCTGTATCGATGCTTCGCTAATTCCAATGGCTTATGGAAAGAATTCACGGATCTCCAAAGAATCCATCCACTCGTTAATTCGAGTCACGCTGAAGTAACGACCTTTAAATAGATTAACGATTGGTCCCGCGCGGCGTCGAAGGCCGAGCCCCATTCGGGCGCGTGGATCGATCCATCCATCCGACCAGAAAGGAAGCTTCATCATGGCAGTCGACATGTTCATGCGCGTCGAGGGCGCGAACGGCGAATCCAAGGACTCGAACCACAAGGAGTGGACGGATATCCGGTCGTTTGCATGGGGAGCGACGCAGCCAGGCAACATGGTGAGCGGCGGCGGGGGCGGCGTGGGCAAGGCCAGCTTCAACGATCTGCAGGTGATCGCACGCATCGACAAGGCGGCGCCGTCGGTGCTGAAGAACTGCGCGAGCGGCAAGCACCTGAGCAAGGTGGAAGTGTCGGTGTGCAAGGCGGGCGGTTCGCAGATCGAGTACACGCGCGTGACGCTGGAAGAGGTGCTGGTGACGTCGGTGCAGTACTCGGCCGAGCAGGGCAGCGAGGCGGTGCTGGTGCAGTACGCGTTCCAGGCCGCGAAGGTCAAGCAGCAGTACTGGGAGCAGACCGACAAGGGCGGCAAGGGCGCCGAGACGGTGCTGGCCTGGAACATCAAGGAAAACCGCGAGGGCTGAGATCCTCATGCCACAAGGCACTGCGCTCGTGCGTGTTCTCAGTGTCTCGTCGCCCGCCATGCCCGCGCTGGGCGGCGAACCGGCGCTGGAGCCCGTCGCCATCGAGGGCGACGAAGGCCTCAGTCGCCTGTTCCGCTACACCCTGACGCTGGCCACGCCCGAGCAGCCCGGCTACAACGAGCGCCAGGCCGCCAACGTGGCCGTCAAGCAGCTGGTGGGCGAGCCGCTCATCGCGCACATCGTGCTCGACGGCCGCCCCGGCAAGGGGCCTGCACAGCGCCATCTCGCGGGGCTGGTGACGCGCGTGCGCTTTCTGCGCCTGGAGAACCGCCGCGCGCTGTACGAGGCGGTGATCGAGCCCTGGCTCACGCTGGCCACGCGCACCAGCGACTACCGCATCTTCCAGAACCAGAACGTGCTGGACATCGTCAGGGAGGTGCTCGGCGAATATGGATTGCCCTTCGACGTGCGTGCTACGCGCAAGTATCCGTTGCGCGAGTTCCAGGTGCAGTACGGTGAAAGCGATTACGACTTCGTCGCACGGCTGCTGCATGAGTGGGGTCTGTATTTTTTCTTCGAGCACGAAGAGAAGAGCCACAAGCTGGTGATCGTCGACGACATGACTTCGCACCAGCCCTTCGCTCATTCGGGCTACAAGGTTGTTCCTTTCCACGCAGCGGAGGCCACTGTTCGCGAAGAGCACTGCGACCGCTTCAATGCTTGCGAAGAGTTGCAAAGCGGTCGTTGGGTGACCGACGACTTCGACTTCAAGCGTCCGAAGGCCGACCTGCAGCAGGTCAGCGCCATGCCGCGCAGGACGGCGCAGAACACCTGGGAGCGCTACGGCTGGCCGGGTGACTACGTGGTCGAGTCCGAGGGCGAGCAGCTGGTGCGCACCCGCATGGAAGAAGCAGGGAGCCGGGGCGAGCGCGCCAGTGGCTCGGGCAACCTGCGCGCGGTGGTGCCCGGCTGCCTCGTCACGCTCGAGCGCCATCCGCACAACGAATCGAACCGCCAGTACCTCGTGACCGATGCACGCCTGCGGCTGCAGGACGTCGGCGACGCGAGTTCGCAGCAGGAGTTCGAGTGCCGCGTCGATTTCGAGGTGATTCCCGCGAGCAAGGTGTTCCGGCCGCCGCCGCCCGCCGTGCCGCGTCCGCGCACCACGGGCCCGCAAACCGCCATCGTCACCGGCCCCGCAGGCCGCGAGATCTGGACCGACGAATACGGCCGCGTGAAACTGAGCTTCCACTGGAACCGCTACTGCACCAGGGACGAGAACAGCTCCTGCTGGGTGCGCGTGTCCTCGCCCTGGGCCGGCACCAACTTCGGCGGCATCCAGATTCCGCGCATCGGGCAGGAAGTGATCGTCGATTTCGAAAACGGCGACCCGGACCGGCCGATCGTGACCGGCCGGGTCTACAACGCCGACAACATGCCGCCGTGGAAGCTGCCCGACAACGCCACGCAGAGCGGGCTGCTCACGCGCAGTTCCGAAGGCGGCAGTGACAGCAATGCCAACGCGCTGCGCTTCGAAGACAAGAAGGGCGAGGAGCAGGTGTGGCTGCATGCCGAACGCAACCAGGACATCGAGGTCGAGCATGACGAGACCCATTCGGTGGGCCGTGACCGCAGCAAGAAGGTTGGGCGCAACCAGATGGTCACGATCGGCATGACCTACATGCACAACGTGGGCCTCGCCAAGATGGTGAATATCGGCCTGGCCTATTCCTTCAACGTCGGCATGCTGCGCAACACCGTCGTCGGCATGATGGACAACACCATCGTCGGCAAGACCCAGGCCGCCCATGTCGGCGAGAAGTACCTGTTGTCCGTCGGGGGTGACAAGGGCAGCCACATCGAGATGGATGGCAAGACCATCTCTCTGCGCGTGGGTGCATCGGTCATGCAGCTCAAGGCCGACGGCTCGATCGCGGTGACGGGAAAGAAGATCAACATCACCGCGCAAGGCGACGACGTCACCGTGAACGGCAACAACATCTGGCTCAACCCCCAAGGCGGTCAGGCGGCGTTGCAGCCGTCGGCGGTGCCAACGCCACCACCGGCCGAACCTGCGGACAGTCCCATGAGCAAGCTCGGTGCACTGATGCAGAACCCGGGTTCCATGCTGGGTCAGGTCTCTCAGCTGGCCTCCGTTGCACAGCAGGTTGCCTCGATGGCGGGCAGCGGAGGCGGTGCTGCGAGCCAGGTCGGTCAGATCATCGGCGCCGCCTCGGCGGTCGCAGGCCGGGCCGGAGGGCCTGACGGCGCTGCGAGACAAGTCCTGAGGACCGCCACCGGACCGGGCGGCAGCCAGCAAGGGAATGCCTGATGGCGGGGCGCTCGTCCGTCATTCCTTCGCCGCGTTTGCAGCAGGTGCGCAACGCGACACGCTTTCCGCACTTTCAGTTCGACAAGATGGGCAAGGGGCGTCGGTTCTACGACGTCGTGATCCTCTGCGCGAGTCATGTGCTTGCGGCCGGCCGATTGATGGCCGCCGCCAGTCACCGCGGACCCGTCTTCGCGGACGAGCCTTGGGATCCCGCAGCGGCGGAGTTGTCCAGCCTGCGAAGGGCAACGGACGTCTTGTTGCGCAAGCCCGGCACCGACGTGTACATCACCGGAGCGGCCAGTGCATTGCACTGGACAGCACGATCCGACTGGTGGGTCGAGCTGCAGGTGTCGCGGCAAGGTGCGGTTCTGCTGCACAAGGCATTGCATCTCACGGGGCCGCGCGTCTGGCACTGGCATCCCGACCCCGAGCAGCGGACGTTGTCCGAGCCTGTTCCCACCCACGAAGTGCCGTTGCGATATGAACTCGCCTACGGCGGATGGTGGTTCGATCAGGGCGATGACCCAGAGGCGGCGCCGCGCATTCATGCGGCCAATCCGTCCGGGACAGGTTGCTTCGGCACGGCACTGCGCGAGCACCATCCCAAGGCACGGCAGGCTGCCGGACACGTGTTCCAGGGGCCGCAGATCGAAGTGGTCGATACACCGGTCCTGAGAGCCAATCAGAAGGACACGCCCGTTGCGGGGCTTGGCCCCATTGCACGCCACTGGCAGCCAAGAGCCGGGCTGGCCGGCACCTACGACGAGGCGTGGCAGCGGCGAAACGCCCAAGAGCCGTTCATGGACTACGCCGAGGACTTCGATGAACGGTTCTTCCAGTACGCCCCGGCCGATCAGGTCGTTCCGCATCACCTGGTCGGCGACGAGTGCTTGCGCCTGAGCGGTTTCTTCGCCTCCACCGAATCCATCGAGATGCAGCTGCCCCTCGTGGGGATCCAGGCGCTCTGCCGACGCGGCGACGGCTCGGAGTACGCCGAGCAGATGAAGCTCGATACCGTGCATCTCGACCTTGACGAGATGCTGGTTCATCTGACCTGGCGGCTCACCCTCGATCAGACAGCCGACACGGTGGCGGTCGATCTCGCCGAGCAGCCACTCGATGAAATCGCCCCTGCGGCCGGAGCGCGCCCATGACCATGGAAAAGCACATTGCCGATGCAGAGGCGCAGTTCATGGTCGTCAACATCGCCCCCGATTTCTGCATCGTCGGCAACCAGGTGATCCCCTTCGACATCGTGTCCATTCTTCCGCCCGAAAAGGCGGCCTACGCTGAAACCGTGTTCGCGCGGGGCGAGAAGGTATTGATGGTCGACAGCGTGGTGAAGGGCGTTGCCGGCAACGCCGGCCGCGGGGTGCGGTCCGGTGTCTCGCTGGGTGCCGGGAATGTGAAGATCGTTTCCGGCTCCCAGACGGTCTTCGTCGAGAGCCGGGCTGTCGCCCGCCACGGCGATCTGTGCGAGATGAACGGGGCTGCCTGATGGCAGAGATGCCCTCGTTCAACGGAAACGGAACCCCCGGCCGGCTTCTGTCCTGCCAGGTTCCGCGCCCCGCAGAAAAGCTCAGGAAGCCCGACGGGATCTGCGACGAGTTGCTGAACCGCCTCCGCCAGGAAAACGAGAGAGAACATGGATGGTTCTATCGGACCTTCATCCAAGGCCATGGGAGGCCGGTGGGTTCCGGCGAGACGCCGGAGATCAATTCGGCGCTGATGTTCCAAAGGGAGTGCAGGGCGTTGCCCGGCGAGATCGATAAAGCGATCCTGGACGACATGCGCCAGCGGGCACAAGGCGGGTTGCCTCCGGAACAATCGGTCAAGCTGAAGAACGATCTGAATATCCTGCAGCGCGTCTATCAGCCCGGGCAGTACCCCGATCTGGCACTGAGTTCCGCCGAGCAGGCCTGGGTCGACGAGAAGAACCTGTACGCCACCAACACCATGGGCATGGCGCTTCTGGGGCCGTTCGGAATCCCCGGACTGCTCACTCGCATGGGAGGAGGAAGTGAAAGTCAGGTGGCCGCGGCGAACGATGCAGGTGCGATGGCTTTCGACATGGCGACCGCGGGCGCGGTCAAAGGCACTGGAAAAGGGGCCGGCGCGCCGATCCGACAAGCAAATCGCAGCGCGCCCCGAGAGCCCGTCGGACCGGAGACCGAAGGCACCGTGGTCAGACGTCCACCTCGGAGGCGGCCCAGAAAATTGCGCGAGCCGCGTACTTACGAACGCAAGGTCGTCAATCCGGATGGATCGACGACCTATACGCTGAAAACAAAATCAGGCGAGACTTTCGACGTGACGTTCAGGGATGGGTATCCTGACTTGACGCCCTATCGTTATCAAGGGGATGCGG